>DATEKE010000260.1:0-5138 GCA_035277605.1 Terriglobales bacterium
TGCGCAGCTCGGGACTGAGTACGATCTCGTCATCGGTGGCGAGATGGTGCGCACTAAGGACAAGATCAGGTCGGTGAACCCGGCTAAGCCATCGGAGATTGTCGGCATCCATCAGAAGGCTGGCGCAGAGCACGTCGAACCGGCGATGCAGGCTGCCTTAAAGGCTTTCGAGAGCTGGAGAACGACGCCTTGGGAAGAGCGAGCGTCCCTGCTGCTGAATGCGAGTGCGATCATTCAATCGCGCCGTTTTGAGTTCAATTCCTGGATGGTCTACGAAGTCGGTAAGAACTGGGCGGAGGCCGATGCCGACACCGCCGAGACCATCGACTTTCTTGAGTTCTATGCGCGCGAGGCCTTGCGCCTTTCCCGAGCTGAAGCTCCGGTGCAGCTTCCCGGCGAGCATGACCAACTCCAATACATTCCGCTCGGAGTCGGCGCGGTAATTCCGCCATGGAACTTCCCGTTTGCCATCATGGCAGGGATGACTTCGGCGGCGATCGTTTCCGGGAACACCGTGATTCTGAAGCCTTCGAGCGATTCTCCGACCATTGCAGCAAAGTTCTTCGACGTGCTGCAGGAAGCAGGCATGCCCGAAGGCGTGGTCAACTTCTGCCCCGGATCGGGAGCTACTTTCGGCAATGCCCTGGTCGAGCATCCAAAAACTCGCTTCATTGCTTTTACAGGTTCAAAGGAAGTTGGCCTTGACATAAACATGCGCGCCGCGCAGCCGCGCAAGGGACAGATCTGGATTAAACGGACCATTTTGGAAATGGGAGGGAAAGACTCGATCGTTGTTCAAGCTGATTGCGATCTCGACGCAGCCGTTGAAGGCGTGGTCGCCTCAGCATTTGGATTCAACGGGCAGAAGTGCTCAGCCTGTTCGCGCGCGGTCGTGGAAGAGCCAATCTACGACGTATTTGTATCGAGGCTGCGCGAGCGCGTGAATCAACTTACACAAGGCGATCCGGCAGAAAATAAGAACACCGGCCCGGTTGTAAACGAAGGCGCGATGAAGTCGATCCTCGAGTACATCGAGATCGGGAAGAAAGAAGGCCGGGTAATTGCCGGAGGTGGCCGCGGCGAGGGCGAAGGGTATTATGTGCAGCCAACCGTTATCGCCGATGTTGCTCCGAATGCGCGTATCTCGCAGGAAGAGATCTTCGGTCCGGTGCTCGCCGTGATTAAAGCTCGCGACTTCGAAGAATCGCTGGCGATTGCGAACAATACCGAATACGGGCTTACCGGAGCGATTTACACTTCATCGCCGGAAAAGATCGAAATGGCCAAGCGCGACTTCCACGTCGGCAATCTTTACATCAATCGCAAATGCACGGGCGCTATGGTCGGCGCGCATCCGTTCGGCGGCTTCAATATGTCAGGCACGGACTCGAAAGCAGGCGGACCCGATTATCTGTATTTATTTACGCAGGCAAAATCCGTAGGCGAAAAGGTGACGCGATAATGGCGACGATGACATCTCCGCAGGCGCAGCGCTCTTCCTCAGGCGCAAGAATGATGCGGCCACTCTCGGCGGTCGATCCTGAGGTCTTTGCTGCGATTGAAAACGAGCAACGGCGTCAACACGAAGGCTTGGAGCTGATCGCGTCGGAGAACTTTGTCAGCGAAGCGGTCATGGAAGCCGCCGGCAGTGTCTTCACCAATAAGTACGCGGAAGGTTATCCGGGCAAGCGCTATTACGGCGGGTGTGAATTTACCGATGTAGTCGAGAACCTCGCGCGTGATCGGGCGAAGCAACTCTTCGGCGCCGATCATGCCAACGTGCAGCCACACTCAGGGTCGCAAGCCAATGCTGCCGCGTATTCGTCCGTGCTGCAGCCCGGCGATACCATTTTGGGACTGGACCTCGCCCATGGCGGCCATCTTACGCATGGCCACAAGCTCAATTTTTCCGGCAAACTCTACCGCGTCGTTTCCTATGGCGTTCGCAAAGATACCGAGACCATCGACTACGACGAACTCGAGCAGATCGCAAAACGCGAGAAGCCGAAGTTGATTATTGGCGGCGGCAGCGCGTATCCGCGCACTTTCGATTTTCCTCGCATGAGAGCGATCGCCGATGCCTGTGGGGCACTGCTGCTCATCGACATGGCGCACTTTGCCGGACTTGTTGCCGGTGGCGTGCATCCATCGCCGGTTCCGCACGCACAATTTGTAACTACCACTACGCATAAGACTCTGCGCGGTCCGCGCGCGGGAATGATCCTGTGCAAGCAGGAATACGCCGCGGCTGTAGACAAGAATGTTTTCCCCGGACATCAGGGTGGGCCACTAGTGCACATTATTGCCGCCAAAGCCGTAGCGTTCAAAGAAGCGCTCGATCCTTCATTCAAAGACTACGCGCGGCAGATCGTTGCCAATGCGAAAGTTCTTGCCCAAACCTTGAAAGATGCCGGCTATCGCATCATCTCCGGCGGGACAGATACCCATCTGATGCTCGTCGATGTCTTTGCCAAAGGCATGCTCGGCAGCGAGGCCGAAGCGGCTCTGGGAAAAGCTGGGATCACCGTTAACAAAAACGCAATTCCCTTCGATACGAACCCGCCGCTGAAGCCAAGCGGCATTCGTATCGGCACGCCTGCGATGACGACGCGCGGAATGAAAGAGCCCGAAATGGAACAGATCGGCCGCTGGATTGCCGAAGCGCTTGAACGTCGCTCCGACGCCAAGGCTCTGGACCGCGTTCGTCATCAGGTTTTCGAATTGGCGGAGCAGTTCCCGCTTTATAGCGAGCGGCGAACGAGGTAGGCGCGCCATCACTAACCTGTCCGATTGGAGCTCCGAAGTGCTCTAACTCGGTAAGGCTTCGAGGTTGTTATAGCTAATCCTTAAGCTCTCGATCGGAGGACGTTCACTTTCGTCCTGCTCGACGAAGTAATGCTCCACCCCGTACGTCTGTGCGAGATTGAGGACCGCCTTCCAGTTGATGCTTCCGTTTCCCACTTCGGTAAAGTGCTCAGCCGCTGGGTTGAGCTGCTGTGAAGGCGGAAATCCCGGCTTGCGATCTTTGAGATGGAGCAGCCGAATGCGCTTTCCCAGCCTTTGCAGCATCGCAATTGGGTCCTGTCCGGCTTGGGTGATCCAGTAGCAGTCCATTTCGAAGCAGACCAATTTGGGATCGGTTTTAGCCACCAGCGTGTCAAAGCCGGTGGTCTGTCCCAATTTTCGAAATTCGTAATTGTGATTGTGGAATCCGAAGCGCATGCCCATGCTCTTCGCACGCTCTCCCCATTGGTTGAAGTTTTCGGCAGCGTGAGCGAAGCCGTCCACTGAATCGCGCATGTTTTCGGGAAGCATAGGGCACACTACGTACTCGACGCCGAGCTCGCGCGCATAATCGAGCTTGTCGGGAAGACCGGCATAATCGAAGTGTCCGCTGGGAACTTTTAGACCCGCGTCAGTGATCATCGCCCTCAGTTCCTTTGCTGGATGCGTATAGACGTTCCAGTAAGTCTCAACCTCGTCGTAGCCGATGGCGTGAATCTGCTTCAGGATTCCCGGCAAATCGGATTCGGCTTGCTTGCGGACCGTATAGAGCTGAACGCCAAGTCTGCGGCGGCTCGCGGCAAAGCCTCTACGGGCGGCGATGACCGAAGCGAGCCCCCCAATGCTGGCAGCCAGAAACTTGCGACGTGAGAGCATGGCGGAAATACTACCAGCTTGATTGCGATGGAACTCATTACGCACTGAAGGGCAGCACCCAAGGGAACACGTGCGCTTTTATGTTTGTGTTCGCAGGGTTCGGCTCTCCATGATTAAATCGCAATGAGATGAACTCCCCCAATCCAGTCACTGGGCCGGACCTGAGCATCACCTTTTGCGGCATTCATTTCAAGAATCCAATCATCGCAGCCAGCGGGACTTTCGGCTACGGCGTCGAATTCGAGGACATCGTCACACTCGACAAGCTCGGCGGATTCGTGGTGAAAGGCCTTTCGCCCGAGCCGATGGCCGGCAATCCTCCGCCGCGCATGTTTGAGACCGCTGCGGGCATGTTGAACGCCATCGGTCTGCAGAATATCGGAGCAGAAGCTTTTCTGCGCGACAAGCTGCCGATCCTTGCGCGCAAGAAGAACGTGGTAGTGATCGCGAATGTCTTCGGTCACTCGCGAGAGGACTATGAAGCCGTGATTCGAACGCTGAACGAAGGCGAAGGCATCGCTGCCTACGAGCTCAACGTGTCGTGCCCTAATGCGAAGCAGGGTGGGATCAGTTTTGGCAGCGATCCTCATATGCTGGAAGAAGTGGTATCGACATGCAAGCAGCATGCGCGGCGTCCGTTGATCGTGAAGCTTTCTCCGAACGTGACCAGCATTCCGATGATGGCGCGCGTCGCGGAAGAATCAGGCGCCGACGCGCTTTCGTTGGTCAACACATTCGTCGCTCTCGCCATCGATCCCGAAACACGCAAACCGAGAATCTCGAACCTCACCGCCGGCCTTTCCGGACCGGCCATTAAGCCCATCGCGCTAAGGATGGTTTACGAGGCCGCGCGAACCGTCAACATTCCCGTAATAGGAATGGGAGGAATCAGCAGCGGCAGCGATGTCATCGAGTTTCTACTTGCTGGAGCTGCGGCGGTGCAGGTGGGAACGGCGAGCTACTTCGATCCGTGCGCGACTGAGAATATCGTGGATCAAGTCTATCGCTGGTGCCTGGAGCACCGCATCAAGGACATCAAGGAGCTGATCGGAGGATTGCAGGTCGAAGCCTGAGTTAGACGGTTATTCGATTACCGCAAGCACATCGCCTGAATTCACTGCAGCGCCCTCAACCGCAAGCAGTTTCGCCACTCTACCTTTCTTTGGCGACTTGAGTTCGTTCTGCATCTTCATCGCCTCGATCACGACAACTCCCGCACCCTGCTCGACCTCGGAATTTTCGGGGGCAATTATGCGCACGACTTTCCCAGGCATTGGGGCAACGATTTTCTTTGGACCTTCACCAGCGCCGGCGCGAGCGCGACGCGAACGCCATGAGCGCGGATCGCGAACTTCTACCGCATAGCGGTCTCGCCCCACAACGATCTGCTGCTGCGCCGCATTCAGCACGACCTCGTAAGACTGGCCGGCGATCAGCAGCGAAAGGACTCCGCTCGCCGCCGCACTCGCGTTCACGGC
>DATEKE010000261.1:0-8803 GCA_035277605.1 Terriglobales bacterium
TAGAAGTGTATTTTTATCCCTCCTGGCCGCATCCCTCATCGCTCCGATGCTCTCGTTCGCACAGACGAGCCGAGGCATGATCGCGGGAACCGTCACCGACACCACCGGCGCCGCCATTCCCGGCGCCGCCGTAACCGCTGCTAACAAAAACAATGGACTGAAGCGCAGCGTCGTCACAGGTCCGACCGGCGCCTATCGCATGGACGCGATGGACCTCGGCGCATACACCATCACTGTGAGCAGCAACGGATTCGAGACGCTCACTATGGACAACGTCGCGGTGCGCGGCTCAGTGATCACGCCGGCAGATGCGACACTGCAGGTCGGCGTGAAGAGCGAGTCTGTCACTGTCGAGGCGACCAACAATGGCGTTGAAACCCAGACCGCAGCGATCACGCACACGATCAGCAACAAGGAAGTCACGAGCCTGCCGATTCAGAACTTCAATCCAATCTCGCTGGCCACCACTCTCCCGGGCGTTGCCGACGTGAATGAGACCGGACGCAACTTCGCCAACGGCACAGGCTTTTCTGTGAATGGACTTAATACCCGTTCGAACAACTTCCTGATCGATGGACAAGACAATAACGACAATGGCGTGCAAGGTCAGGCATTCCAGCCCATCAATGCCAACGCGATTCAGGAAGTCTCGGTGCTGACCAACTCCTACTCGGCCGAATTCGGTCGCGGTGGCGCTTCGGTCACCAACGTGATTTACAAGAGCGGCAGCAACAATTTCCACGGTTCAGTTTGGGATAACTACAGCGGTTCCGGGCTGAACTCGGTTGATGCGCAGTCCGGCTTGGCTGGCGCTACTTCGCGCGACAAGGCTCGTTATGACACGCACACCTTTGGATTCGCCGTTGGCGGTCCAATCGTGAAAAACAAGTTGTTCTTCTTTTTCACACCTGAGTGGCAGCGCTTCTACGGCAACTCAACGCCCGCAGTGATCGCCGCTCCGACATCCCTCGGCGCTTCGCAGCTTCAGGCCTATGGAACTTCGAACGCGAATTTGCTGTTGCAGTACTTTGGCAATCTTCGCGCCAGCGGCAACACCTTCAACGTGAACACGCAGAGCAATGGCGCCGGACAGAACATCGAGTTCGGCCTGGTACAGCGCACGCCTCCGCCGCAACAACAGCCGGATACGCAGTACAGCTTCAAGGTGGATTATGTTGCCTCTGAGCGCAACGTGATCGCCGTGCGTTATCTGCACGACTACAACAAAGTGAGCCCGGACTTCTACAACAATCCGACCTCACTGCCTGGCTTCGACACAAATCAGGGTGGACCATCACAGAACGTCGGCGGATCGTGGACTCACACCTTCACTCCGAATGCAGTAAACGAGTTCCGTTCGTCCTACGGCAGGTTCGACTTCGAATTCGCTCCTGAACCGGAGGATCTGAAGAACCCACTGTATACGCAGCCTCGCATCACCATTAGCGGTGTCTCGCGGCTGTCGCTGCTCGGTGTGGCCCCGATCGTGCCGCAGGGCCGCGGTCATCAGACCTATCAGCAACAGGATGCGTTCACGTATACCCGCGGCAATCACACCTGGAAGTTGGGAGCGGATGTTGCACACCTGCTGGTGAACGATCACATTCCGTTCAACTTCTTCGGCACTGAAACTTACAACGCCGGCGGCGGATTCACTCCGCTTGGAAACTTCCTCGATGACTTTACCGGCGTTGGCACGTTCGGCGCCATCACATTCGGTAGTCCGATTGCGACGCCAAAGATGACGCAGCAGGGCTACTTCCTCGAAGACACGTGGAAGGCGCGTCCCAATCTGACACTCTCTCTGGGACTGCGTTACGAATACGCCGGCAATCCTGAGAATTACGAAGCATATCCCGGCTTCAACCTGGCGAATGGTCCGTTCAACAACCTGACTGACAAAGTTATGGTGAAGAACGACACCAACAATTTCGGTCCTCGCGTTGGCGTGACCTACAGCCCGAACTTCATGCCTGCGATTTTCGGCGGTAAGAAGACGGTGTTCCGCGGCGGCTTCGGCGTCTTCTATGACTCGTTCTACACGCTGATGCTCGACAACGTGCAGGCCTCAGCTCCCAACGCCGTTGCCGACAGCATCGTCGGAACCAACGGACGTGGACTCGCTAACGCCAGCACGCTGATCGCGCAGCAAAATCCAGCGTTGAACTCGCTTGCTGGAGAGACCTCGGTCGCCTCAAACCTGGTGAACCCGAAGATCTATCAGTGGAACCTGGACGTGCAGCGTGAACTGCCTGCGTCGATGATCATGACGCTGGCTTACGTCGGAACTCGCGGCGAACATCTCTTCGAGTCTGACACGGTCAACGCTTTCGCCGGATATGACCCAAACGCTCTGGCTTCTGGCGCTCTAGCATACTTGCCGCGTCTGAATCCGGCTCGCGGTCCAATCACGGTTCGTGATAACAGCGGCGACTCGCACTACCACGGCCTGAGTGCCGAAGTGGAACGCCACTTCGCGCGCGGGCTGCTGTTCCGCAGTGCCTACACCTTCAGCAAGGCGATCGACAATGGGTCGGACGTGTACTACGGTCTCGGCACTTTCACCATCGTTCCGCAGAGCCCGTACTACCCGAATGGACGCCAAGGCGAGCGCGCACTTTCAGCCTTCGACACTCGCCATCGCTGGGTTACGAGCTTCGTGTACTCGGTTCCCGGTTACAACTCGAACAGCAACCAGTTCGCTCATGCTCTGAGCCTACTTAGCAATGGATGGGAATTCGCGAACGTGCTCAGCCTGCAATCGGGTGAGCCGGCGACGATTTCGGTTGCAGGAATTGACACGAACGGTGACGGCAATGCGGTCAACGGACGTCCGTTCCTCGGCAACGCTAGCGCGCCGATCACCTCTGTGGGCATCGATGGCATCTTCATCGGAGGCACTCCGGGCACAATCTACAACAACGATACGGGCGCTCCGACCACCGCCGGCAACGTTCACTGGATCGTGGCTCCGGGCGCGGGCAATGTGGGTCGCAATACCTACATCCAGCCTGGTTCCTACAACCTGAACACTGCGGTGACGCGCACGATCAAGATGCCAAAGTGGGAAGGGCAGGAGATCCAACTGCGCGCCGAGTTCTACAACGTGCTCAACCACGCGAACTACGACTACACGCCGGGGATCGACATGAATGTCCTCGATGGAACCGGCAGCTTCCTAAACCTCCAGCAAGGCCGTCAGGGACAGCGCGTAATCAAAGGCGTGTTGCAGTACACGTTCTAAGCTGAAAGCACGCTCGCAGCAAAGGCCAGCCGGAAGGCTGGCCTTTTGCTTTGATATGCCGTGGAGCCGGGCGCCCTCCCCGGGCGTTTGCTTGCGAAGCAGTTCGATCTCTCATATTCTGCCCGTCCTCTAGGTGTTTCCCACCAAAAAGCCCAGTCGAGGGCGGCCGGCTCCACGTCCGGTTTTTCTTTCACACATTAAAAAATTACGAAAATGAAATTTCGCTCCGGGTGGATTGCTCTCCTCCCGGCCTGTATCGTGTCATCGGAGTTTTCATTTTCGTAAGAAGGGGGAACATTCATGACACCAGGAGAACGACTCCGTAAGCTGCGGGACAAGCTCGGATTTACTCTGAAAGACGTGGAGGACGCCAGCCTGCGCTTGGCAGCGGACCGGGAAAATATGCGCTACTGGGTAGCGCAGAGCCGACTGTCGAACATTGAGAGCAAAGGCGTCTTGCCCGGAATTTACAAACTGGAAGCGCTCGCCATTATTTATCGTCGTAGTATTTGCGAGCTGCTGGAGTGGTATGGCATTGAGCGGCAAACCATTAGCACAGTTGCGCCGGTGCGCAAGACGCACCTGATAGAGAGCGCTCGCGTTGAGACCTGTGAGTTGCCTGTCAGGTTTGATCCTCTCTTTGACGAAAAGAGAACCAGCTACATCCGGCGCATGATTCAGGAATGGGGCGTGCGCCCGATTGCCGCCCTTCACGCCTTGCAAAACACTGAATATACGTACGGTTATGTCGGGACGGAGGACTATACGCTGTACCCGATGATTCTGCCTGGGAGCTTTGTCCAGGTTGACCAGAAGCTAATCTCGATCGAGACAGGTCCTTGGGTTTCCGACTTCGAGCGGCCGGTGTATTTCCTCGAAACCCATGACAGCTACATTTGCGGATGGTGTGCGCTCATCAGCAGTCGCGAAATTCAGGTGCAGCCCCACGCGCTGTCTGGATTGCCAGCGCGGAATTTCCGCTATCCCGATGAGATCGAAGTAGTTGGAAGGGTGGTTGGCATCGCAATGAAGCTCAAGAGCGGGATGCGCGAGCCCGAGCGAGAGACTTTAGCGATTCCAGTACAAAGTTGAAGTGCTCGTGGCTGTGCGACGGCCACTCCTGAGTGCGCACATGCGGGGTGGAGAGCAGGTATTCCACGAATTCGGCGGGAGATTGGCCCTCCTCCTCAGCTCCAAGTTGAAGATCGCCAACGAGTTCGGCTAAGTCTGTCTGGAGCACCGTCTCCAGCACCATGCGATGCGAATGGTGGAAGGCGCGCGATACCTCTTCATCGCCGAATTCGCGCGCCAGACCCCAATGGCGGTAGCTTCCGGGTGTGTCTTGGAGGCTGGCCAAGTAGGCCAGCCGCGCAAACTGACCTTGGATTGCGGAGAGCGTCCGAGAAGCCTCGTGGCCGACCTGATTGATCATAAAAATTACAAATATGTAATTTGTAAAACCGATAGCAGAATCACCCAAAAATCACGAATAAGCAAGACCATCACCGTGCATATCGACAAGGAGGTATGGCACGGTGAAAAAACTCGGTTTTGTTGTTCTTACTCTCGTCCTCACAGCACCAATTTCGCGGCAACTATCTAACCAGCCAGGTCCAATCCCGATCTGTCCACCGGACAATCCAACAGGTTGCGTCATTGGTAGCAGCCCGCTCGTTCTTCCCTAGAATCAGTGATACTCTAGCCAGCGCGCATGCAGCTGGCTCTTTATTGCTTATGGCTGCTTCCCATTCCGGTTCTGGCCGCGATTGCCGCGGTCATGTACCGGAGGAAGCAACACCGCTTGTACCCCATGTTCTGGGCCTATGCATGGTTCCAATGCGTGGCGCTGGTCACTGAGTTTATATGTAAGCTGGTTTCGTACAAAGCGTATTTCTACGCTTATTGGATATTCAGCACTCTAACCGCCTTTATCATCCTTCTCCTCCTCCGTACAGTTTTTGTGCGATTCCTAGACAAATATCCCACCCTTGATTCGGTGCGTCGTCATGGCTTCGAATTTGCTGTTTCGGGCATTTGGGTTACCGCGTTGGCGATGAATATCGGATTCATGGCAGCTCAAAGCTGGCCGCAGAAGATTGCACGTGCAGCGCTGATCATCAGTTTTACGGAAGCAGGAATTTTTGTTTTTGTGCTCATTACGACATTAGTTCTGGGCATCCGCTGGAACTCCGCAGATTGTGGCATCGCGGCTGGATTAGGTGTCATGGGCGCTGCAGATCTGCTGGTCTACACGGGGCTTTCCTGGGCAACGTCCCTGTTTAAGTCGGCAGTTATCGGTAGCTGGATTGAAACTGTGGCCTACAACATTGCACTTGGCATCTTCGCTTTCTACTTTCTCCCCGTCCGTGTGGCGGAAACCGCGAGCACAGATGTTCGTCCTGAGCTTCTGGAATGGGCCGAGTCGATGAAAGGAGCGGTGCGGAAGTGACCTTTACGATCGTTGCCGTTCTTCTGCTGATTGTTGCGAACGTCCTGCTGGTCAAGCTCTTGCTTGGAGCAGTCCGTCACCCCACAAATCTAGTGGAGCTTCTGGATCATCTCGAGCCGGTGAATGCAGCATCATTCCGTCATTTGGCCTCTTACAGCGACGATCATTACCTTCGCGCGAACGTATCCAGGAAAGACTACCTGCGGCTAAAACACCTGCGGCTGAAGGCGGTTCACGCTTATTATTTGTCCGCTCTACGCAACTCATCTCTGTTGCTTGCCTATGGCGAAGTGCTTGCCACGAGCCCCCATTCAACGTTTGTCGAGTTCGGCTCTGAAATTCGATCGGCGGCTATGGAATTGCGTATGGCTCTGTTGCGTGGCCTCTTCGCGATCTGGGTCTGCTATTTCATCAATTGCGAGATCCCCTCCTGGCGGCACATCACCGATCTCTACAACCAGGTTGGATCCCGGCTGAGCTTGTTCTGCGAATCGAACTTCCCCGACTTGGAACATGCCGTCGTCGAACATTTTTGGTATTAGCCATCGGCGTCTTCGTCTGAGTTGGGTCCTCTAAGGGATTACAAGCATGCCTCCGAGATGTTAGATTTCCCTAGACCGCTAGGTTTTGCGCCTTCGCCATGGTCCTTGTTCTAGAGCCGCCACAAAAGATCGCCCTTCTGGTAATTGACGACGAACCGCACGTCACTGAAATGATGCCGGAGATCTTCAGCGACATGCCCGTTGAAGTCGTGGTAGCGAGCGACGCCAAAACAGGAATCCGAATGCTGGTCCAGCATCATCCACGGGTCGTCATTCTCGATTTGCACCTGCAAGACATCAGCGGAATGAAAGTGCTGGAACAAATTGCAGAATTCGATTCGCGTATAGAAGTCATTCTGCTCTCGGGAGATTATTCGTCGTCGCTCGCAATTGAGGCGATCGAGAAGGGCGCGGCCGATTTTCTCGGCAAGCCTATTCCCGTATCGGAACTCCGCGCGCGCGTTGAGCGCTCGCTCGAGGCCGCCGAAAAGAATCGCCGAACCAGCGAGCTGGACGCCGAACTGGCAGCCTCTTTCAGGTTTCAGGGGATGGTGGGGCGCAGTCCTCGAATGCTGGAGCTCTTCAACAAAGTATCGCGCGTAGCTCCGCATTTCCGCACCGCCCTTGTAAGCGGTGCTCCTGGAACAGGAAAAAAGACCATTGCGCGCGCCCTGCACAAGCTATCGCCGGCTCACGACGGTCCCTTTCTAGTCGTCGACTGCGCTACCCTGCGAGAATCGGCCGCAGAGCGAGAGCTTTTTGGATCGGAAAACTGGTCCTTACCGGATTTGCTGAAGGATGCTTCCGGGCTTTTCGAGCGTGCCCATCGCGGTACCGTCGTCCTTGATCATATCCAGGAAATTCCGCTCTCGTTACAATCGAAGCTTCTGCGAGTGCTGCAAACCGGCGAGCTTCAGCGTCTTGGCTCTACAACTCCGAGGCGAGTCGACATACGCATGATCGCGACGACGGATAAAGACCTATGTGCTGCAGTGGCAGATGGGCGTTTTCGAGAGGATCTCTACTATCGTCTGTCCCCACTCAACCTAAAACTCCCAAGTTTAAGCGAACGGGCGGAAGACCTGTCACTGCTGCAGCGCCACTTTGTTGAAGAATACGCGGACCAGTACGGCAAACCAATCAGCGGTTTGACTCGGCGGGCGCAAGACTTGCTGGTACATCATCGCTGGCCAGGAAACGTACGTGAGCTGGAGGAAGTCATCGCCACAGCGGTAAGACGGAGCGAAGGTGAAGTACTCGACGTCGGCCACTTTCCTGTTGCTTTGAAAAGAGATCCTGGCGCCGCCGCCTCCATGATGTCGTTGCGCGAAGTGCAACGTCAGTATGTGCTTGAAGTATTGCAGGCAGTACACGGCAATGAGGAACGGGCCGCCGAAATATTGAAGATCAATCTTGCAGAGGTGTATGACATTCTCGCCAATACCGATTCATCAGAAGCAAGCTAGACTCGCTCACGACACTCCGAACCGCGCGAGACTTTCGAAGCGACTTCGGTAGATGAGCGGCTTCTCACCAGCACGGAGCCGCAAGAATGGATTTCCCAGAGTGATACTCTCCGGTTCGCAAGCCGACTATCTGTCGCTTGAGCCGTGGCTCGCCGAAACTTCGGCGACCGTACCCCCATTGTTGTAGTGGCTGGACTGCGGGCGATAGCCGTTTCGTGTGCGAACGCGAAGATTATGTTTATCGCCAGTCAGTTTCACGGTAATCGTGCGCCATCCGTGATTCGGATTCGCCTTCGGATAGTAGCTCAGCGAGTAGAGGTGTCCGAGATCGTCGCGAATCGATTCGAAGGCCTTGCGCTCATCTCTCCAGTTCTTAGAGAAGTATGCCTTACCTCCCGTGGCGGCAGTCATGCGCTCAAACACCGCGGTCGACACCGGCTCCAGACGAGCTTCGCGCGTGCTGATCATATAAATCGGAATACCGGCCGACTGAGCGAGTTCGGCTACATCTTCCGGCGGCACTACGCTGGAATTATCCGGGCCATTCGAAAACACCACGACAACTTTCCGGCCCATCGTCTGCGCTGCATCTTTCACCGTTAGCAAGAGACAGTTGTAAAGAGCGGCATCATCGCCCGCGACCGTGGTGCGCACTCCGCGAACTACGTCATTGCGATCAGAGGTCAGCGAGGCAGCGCGCGAAAGATCGCGGCTGTAGGAGTAGAAGGCAACCTTGTCTGCTTTCTCCAGCGAGCGTACAAAGTCGGAAATGGCGTCCTGAGCGAAAACGAAACCTCGATACATGTAGTTGCTGGTATCGAACAGAATGTATACGTTAGCTCCAGCGATGGCGGCGCTCAACGCATCGGATGGCTCGCCGGTTCCCGTTTCGGGATGCGGAACATATGAGGCATTGGCGGGAGGGGCTGAAGAATTCTCGGTTGCAGGCTTGGATGCATCCCCATCTTGCGCCACTTCGACGAGGCTTCGTGTCGGCCCATTGACCTCGCCAAAAAACGCGAGCTTCTCCTGGATGCCATCTTCGGCAATGACAAAGTCCGAAGGTTTGAGTCCCGTAACGTAGTTGCCTTTATTGTCTGTG
>DATEKE010000262.1:0-8767 GCA_035277605.1 Terriglobales bacterium
GATATGGGTTCGCGGGATTACAACATGGCGCGAGCTGGCGTGGATAGCCATGCCAGCGAGGCTGATCGCTTCCGTTTCTGGTTTCAGTCGGTGGAAGCGAGCCTCGACATGGCCATCGATCAAGTGGCACAAACGGGACTTATTGACACTTCTCGGATCGGCTTAACCGGATACAGTCGCGGAACGGAAATCGTGGCCTATGCGATCACACACAGCAAACGATTTCGAGCAGCGAGCGGCGCCGCCGGCGACGGAAGTCCTTACTCCTACTATGTGTATTCCGCGGAAGGCCAGCTTACTTTTTCCCGCCTAATGGGAGGGTGGCCCGGAGGGCCGGCGAAAAAGAATTGGGAAGAACTCGCCCCTGATTTGCACGCGGCCAGCATCGATACTCCCATCCTGAACAACGATCCGGATTCGGAATATCTCCCGGACCTGCCTTTGTATACGACGCTTAAAGAGCTTGGCAAACCGATGGAACTCATCATCTATCCAGACGAACTGCACTGGATCAATCAGCCGAAGCATCGTTATGAGATCTACGAACGCAATCTGGACTGGTTCCGGTTTTGGCTCAAGTCCGAGGAGAGTACCGATCCGGCAAAGGTTCAGCAGCATGAGCGCTGGCGGCGGTTGCGAGAGATGCAAGCCAAAGGCCAGCCGAATTGATTGTTGATCTCCGGCTGGCCCTCGGCCTGCCTATCGGGCCTGAGGTAGGAAGGCCCTCAACGTGGCAGCAGCGCGGCCCATCGCAAGAAGAGCCTTTTTCCCGGTCCTTGGCCTACTCGTCGGCCTCGTAGGCGGGAGGCGTGGATAGGTAGTGGGGGTATACCCGGCTGTCCACGATGGGCCATCGAACTTTCTGCTGGCCTCCCTGGATCGCTCGCACTGCCGGCCACACGCAGATGATTTGTGGTCTTTCCCACTTCATGTGATCACTCCCTCTTCAAGCACCGAAGCGAAACGGTAGGATGCTCGGCGCCTGAGCATCCCCGGCTTCGATCACTATTCATCGGCCTCGTAAGCGGCCACTGTGACCAAGTGCAACTGATGGCGGCTGTCCATGAAACCGGCTCGCTTTGTGCCACTTAGGATCACCGCACTGGCGGCGGCAACCAAGCTAACTTCTGGCTTTGAATACGTCATTTGATATCACCTCCTTTTTTCTTGGATTCGACGGCCTCGAACGACAACTTTGGTCCCATTTCGTCCCAATCGGCTTCGAACGGAACGCCGATGCTTTGGTACCGAAGGAAGCTGGGATGCTCGGGGCCCGAGCATCCCGGCTTTGATCACTACTCGTCGGCCTCGTAAGCGGCCGTGGTGACCAGGTGCGGCTGATGATGGTTGTCGATCACACCGGCTCGCTTTGCGCCGCTCAGAATCACTGCGCTTGCGGCGGCGACCAAGCTAACTTCTGGCTTTGAATAGGTCATTGATATCACCTCCTTCCCCTATTGGACCTTTCCCTCAGCTGAGATCAAATTCGCGTCCGAACAAATTCTCTAATCGCTGACCGCGCTTCGTTGCGTTCGAAGCGGCACAACTCGTTCTTCCCATTCGTCGTTCTTTACTTACCGCGATTCGAACCTCGGAGTCCCTCTTCTCAATACTGCTCAGCGACCACCGCGTGCGCCTTCGGATTGCCTCGATGAGCTCGTTCCACTTCGCCTATGCCGCCCCAAGTCCGAAGATTTCGGAGCCACATCTCGATGCCGAGCGTGCGCATCAACTGAACAATAGAAATATCCCTGCCATTGATTGCCGCCTGCAGCGCATCTCGAAAGGCAGATTCGTTCACGATTTGCAGCGAGTCCAGAATCATGCAGCGGCTCAACTTGATCATGCCCTCCGATTTCTGTGCAATCGCCGCCAACGGACTGCGAGCGACGTATGCCTTCCTTCGCCGGTGGAGAATTTCGTTGGGAACAATGCCAGCGAGCGCACGGCGCATGAGTGAACGGCGTTCACCCGGGCGCACGAGCTGTTCGCGTGGCACGGCATACAGGAATTCGAGCAGGTCACGATCCAAGTAGGGATACCGCTTCTCACGAAGGGGGTCGGTGGGCAAAACGTCACACGCAAGCTGCCGGCGCAAGCC
Organism: Terriglobales bacterium; assembly: GCA_035277605.1. Classification (GTDB taxonomy): domain Bacteria; phylum Acidobacteriota; class Terriglobia; order Terriglobales; family Acidobacteriaceae; genus Gp1-AA112. The sequence goes on from DATEKE010000262.1 coordinate 2,102, forward strand.
GTCCAGTGTCCAGATATTCTGCTGAAACGTCGGCAGTGGACCGAAGAGCTTCAGCCTCGTTTCGTAGCCGCGGAGAGCCGCGCGGTTGCGTCTGCGAAAGCCTGCAGTCAGCCACCATCCCGGCTGCAGGTACCTTGGAACTCCGACAACCGAAGGAGGAAAGAACGCCCTGGCTGCTTCAAAAAATAGATGAAACCACGGCTTTCTCTTGCTCAAAGCCCAGCACTTGAGTTGGTGCGCCAGCGTCCTGAAATGACCTCTCGCGAGAAGATCTTGCAGTTCTAGATCCGGGGTTGGGACGCCGCCGGTCACTTCGTCGCCGCCCGTCCCCGAAAGTACGACACGATTTCCCTGTTCGGCTATCCATGCGGCAAATCGCTGACTGGTCTCGTCCTTATTTCCGCTGAGCGAGCCGGGAGTCGCCACGAATCGTTCCGTGGTTGGCTCAAACGAGAATCCTTCTTGCCCGCTGACGTCGATGTGAAATCCCGTTCGACCGCGCTTTTCCTCGACTTTGGCAAAATAAGGGCGCTCGTTCCAATTGGGTTCGGAATCGTCATAACAAGAGACGGTATCGAGCCGTGAGGTTTCCGCCTCTCCGCTGGCAAGCAACAGGTCCGCCATGCACACGACGGAAGACGAATCCATTCCCCCGCTGAGTTCCGCCAGCACCGGACTATCGGACCGGAGCCGGCGTCGCACGGCCTCGCCAAAGACGGCGCGAAAATGCTCCTCATATTCGTGGTCAGTGCGGTAGCGGACACGCTTCTGCGGATCGAAATCCCAATATTTGCTGACGGCGTGATGATTCTCGCGGATTCGAACAACGCACGCCGGTGGAACCGCGTTGATTCCGGCATACGGCGTTAGATGAGCAGCTGGGAAGAACGATAACCAGCCGGCTACATACTCTTCGCAAAGTGAAAATGGACGGACAGCATCTGCGACAAGAGGATCAAGCACCGTGCTCCAAGCAACTCTATGCTTCTCGAGCGCGTAATAGAGATGCCGCGTGCCAATCGGATCCTTCGCTAGAAGCAGCGAACGCGTCCGAGGATCCCACACCGAGAGCGCCCAGTCCCCGACCAGCAGACCAAAACACTCGTCTCCCCACCAGTCGTACGCGATACCCACGAGCTCCACATCGGTCAAGTTGCTCGCCGCAAGGCCTCTCAGGCGCCGGATGAGATCATCTCGATTGTCCAATCGGCCGTCCCACACGATGACGACGCCTGATCTGGTTAGGAGGGGTTGCTTTTCGTGACGAGACTCCTTCGTCGTGGCAAATCCGCCAAACACAATTCCAATATTCGCCTTGCAGTAGAACCCGGACTGGTCGGGGCCGTATGGAACCAGAGACAATCTGACTTTCTCCAGATCCTCCACCGGCTTACCGTCAAAATTCCATTTCCCGAATTGAACACTCATGAGTCTGCCCTTCACCCAGGAAAAACGTCTCAGCAACGGTCCAGCACCGCGTAGATTTCGCCCATGTAAGGTTTGTCGTTCACAACCATGCCATCCACTTCCACCCATGCATGCGCCCTGAAAGGCAATTGCTGAGCCCCGATGACCATTTGGGCGGGCACGCCAGACTCCTTCAGAAGGCAAGCCGTGGCGGCTGATCGCTGAAGGCAGAGCGCCTCCTTCCAATACCAGATGCACGCTAAGTCCACTGCCCCACAGACCTGTTCCACCGTCGGGGAAGTCGGTGCTGGCTTGGCGACTGTCTGCTCGCGAACCTTGGTGTACAACCCAGCGAAGTTAGTCCGCGCAATGTACAGCTCGAAACCAATCAGCTTCAGATATGCCTTTAGGACAAGGAGCCACATGCGCCCTCCGCTTCAACTGGGAGCTCCAATTGATTACAAAGAAAGGCCATCCGGTCGGTCAGCGCATCAACTCGATCGCTAAGCGGCAGCACAGGAGAATGTCCGCGAAACTCGCTGTAATCGAGAAGAATCGGGCGATCAGACGAGGTGGCCGCTTGAAGGCGAGCCGTCATTTTGCGTGCGTGAAGGGGATTGCAGGTTCCGTCCCGATCGCCGGAGACGAAGAGGGTCGCGGGGTACGCTACACCTTCTCGAACCCGGTGATACGGCGAGTAGGACGCAAGCGCGACAAAATCGTCGGGGTCGTCTGCTGTCCCAAACTCTTCCTTCCATGCCTCTGCGCCGTCGAAAAGGTGATATCGGAGCATATCCAGTATCGGTACCATGCAGACGGCCGCACGAAACAGATCCGGTCTTTGGGTGAGGGCAGCACCCACGAGCAGGCCAGAGTTCGAGCCGCCGAAAATCCCTAACCTGCCCGGAGCGGTTCGTCCCGTGTTGATCAGCCACTCCGCAGCCGCCAGGAAGTCGTCATAGGCAGTCTGGCGGTTACGTCGCTTCGCAGCTTCATGCCACTCGACTCCAAACTCCGAACCGCCTCGAATATTCGGCAACGCAAACAGACACCCTCGCTCCATCAGGAACGCAACAAACACGCTGAATTGCGGTGTCATAGGAACTCCGTACCCGCCGTACGAGGTCATAATCGTTGGATTGCTGTCACGCACCAGCACGTCCTTACGTCCAGCCAAGAACATCGGAATCTCGGTGCCGTCTTTCGATTTGCATCGCACCTGACGGTAGTCATATCTTGAGCCATCAAATGGAACATTTCGTCGGCTCCACAACCGGCGTTCCTTATGCCTGCGGTCATATCGCCAAATGTCGATGGGTTTCGTAAACGATTCGGTTTCGAACAATACGTCGTCGCTGCCAGAACCGCCGAACACGTGAACCGATTCCGCCGGACTCACGGGAATCTCTTCGACTCTGGCCCCAGCGAGATCGTGGACAAAGATCCGGTGCGTCGCGCCCTTGAGATACACGACCAACGCCAATTCGCGGGTGATGACCCAGTCGGCGATTCTCGCATCGGTTTCAGGAACCACGTCTGTCCACTCGTGATTGCCGTTTTCTTTCAGATGGATCTCGACAATCCGCTGATTTGGCGCGTTCAAGTCTGTGATTCCGAAAATCCTGTCGCCTGCCAGGTGCAAACCGAGACGGTACTCAACATTGTTTAAAATGCGCCTTGGCGTATCGTCTTGCTCAAAGCCGTGCAGGTACACGTCAATTGCAGAGCCGGTGGGGCCGAATCGCTGCACCATGATTCCGAAGCGTTTTTCGCCTGGGAGCAGCCCCACTCGTGTTCTCAGATCTCCATCTGCTGCAAATATCTCCCGATCTTCTGAAAATGGTGTCCCCAGAGTGTGTTGATACGCGGCGCTAGGCCACGTTCCGCTTGGGTCTCTCTTCGCGGGAACGTGCACGTAATAAAAACTTCGCGAATCTGGTGCAAAGACGAATCCTCGCAGATACCCGCGGGGGAGGAGATCCGGAAGCCGCTTGCGACTGTCTACTTCAAGCAGCTCATACGTTCCCGTTCTTTCTCCCCCCTCCTTCACCTCGTACAGGAGCAACCGACCGTCAGGCGAACCCTGCAGCGGTCTGACCGCTGTGTGCTTACCCAAATCTCGTTCCTGAGAGTCGACCAGCAGATGATCCTCGCCGTCAGCGCCCTCGCGCATATAAATGCAGGGCTGCTCCTCACTTGCCCGGCGCTTCCGGAAAAAATACTTTCCACCGGCAACCAGCAGAGAGTCACAGGTCTCCACTGCCAGCAACTCCCGGATACGCATCCGAATCTGTTGGCGGCCAGGAATGCCCTCCAGGTAAGCGCGGGCATATCGCGTCTGTTCTTGAATCCATTTGCGAGTAGCCGAGGAATCCTGATCTTCGAGCCACCGATACGGATCTTCAAAGGCAACCCCGTGAAGAACGTCAACCACGGGGTCGACTGCGGACACAGGCGACTTTGACGTCAGTTCGACCATGTCCCCGTCCGTTTCCGCAGTAGATCTGCTTCGTGCTTCATCCGACGGGTCAGACTTCGCAGGTAAGCTGGAACCTGCGGAAGCCTGAGCCTCTCCTGGTTTCGCCATGTCTCACCGCTGCACGCGTATGCAAAAACCGCTATCAGTGGAGTAAACCGAAACGCTTCGGCAATTTCTTGTGCAGGTACGAACGCTTCCCATCGCCGCGAATAGGTCGACCGAATCGCGCTTTCGAACTGACTTAGAGGCTCGAAATCTTTCCTGAGATGCGAAAGAAGATATTCGAACGTCATTAACGGATGGCCTACGCAAGCCTCCGCCCAATCCAGGAACGTGCATTTGCCGGCGCCTACGATAATGTTTCCAGGATTGGAATCGCTGTGGCCGAGCGCGTCCGGAAATTCCAAAGCCGATAAATAAGTAAGAGCGTCCTTGACCTCGACGCCAAGCTCCAAGAGCTCTGAACGCGTGAGTCGTGCCGGCGAGACCCTGGTCTGCTTCAGCATGAGCTCCGTCATCAGATCCAGAAAAGGATCGACGAGCCCGAACAAATTTCCTAGCCGCAGATCTCGGCAACCGCTTTCACGTAGCTCTGGCGTGTGGTCGATGGATTCAATCTGCAGTTCAGCTAAAGCGCCTGCCGCTCTATTCCACCCCGAGACGGTACCTAGTTCGCTTAAGACCGCACCGCACGCGCCCTCCATCAGCCAGCCCTGGTATTTTGGATGTTCGCCGAGAACCCGCGGAACGTACGTCGGAAATAATCTCGCAAGCTTCATGGTGATCGGCAGTTCGTGACTGTTCGGAGCTCCCACCGCCTTGAACCAAATCGATCCTCTCGTCGTGTCGAACCGAATGAGTGAGAAACTCTCAGACCCATTCATCTGCTCGAAACCCTTCAGCTCGGCTCCGCTTGGCTGCATCGTTCTGACCCAATCCTTGAGTCCATCGAACCAGCCAAGTCGGCTAAACGGTTCCCCATCCTCTCCCGTGACGACGCTTGTGCATTTCGCATGGCTCGCCTCTAGAGCACTGGCCTCTCTGTCTCCAAGGGTGGCTCGCGCCTCACGAATCGGAACCCACGTCATTCCTTCGTCGGCTCGAGGAGTGTCTGCCTGACATTCAAGAATCGCTGCCCACGCGGCTTCGGGAGTATTCTCCACCATCGTCGAAAAGAGCAAAATCGCAGGCATTCGCCAGCGATTACGCAGGGCTTCGCAGATTGCTCCCGCTGCCCGGCTAAATTTTGGGATCTCGATAACAGGCAGGCGGTACCCCGAAGCACAATGCTCCAGGATGACTGCCGTTCCTCCACGATTGAAAACGATCAGCCGATAACGGTCGGTTTCTGCCGCCTCATTGAATGAAACCGTTACGGCATGCGTGATCATGTCGCTGATGGTGAGTCGTGAAGAAGCGTCCCGTCAACTCAAAGCAGTTGCCCTTTTCTGCGAAACGTTTGCGCTTTTCTGCTCTTTTCGTCGGGCCCCCGCTGCACACTTTAACGATCACGCCGCGCTACAACGCTGCTTCGAGTTGAGCAGAGGTACTTCGATAGAGGCCACTGTAGACGCTTCCTAACTCAAGTAGTTGTTCATGCGTCCCGAGCTCTGCGATCTTTCCCTTGTTCAGAACAAGAATGCGGTCCGCCCACGTTAGGGATGCAAGCCTGTGAGAAACGAAAATGAACGTCCTTCCAGAAAAGTGCCGTCTCAGTCTCGAATAGACCTGCCGCTCGGAAATTCCATCCAAGGCAGACGTTGATTCATCGAGAACGAGCACGGACGGATTCTGCAGCACAGCCCTGGCGAGAGCGAGTCGCTGCCGCTCGCCGCCCGAAAGAAAGGTCCCGCGGGGCCCAACCGGTGTATCCCATCCTGCGGGTACCACATCGAGGAGGCCCGCTAGCCCTGCAATTTGAATTGCCTCCCACAGCTCGTCCGTCGATGCTCCGGCTTTGCCCAGCAATAAATTCTCTTTGATGGACCGATTGAACAGCACCGCTTCTTGCGGGAGATAGCAAACGGTTGACCGCAAGCTAGCAAGACTCATGTCCCGCACATCGATTCCATCAATTCGGATCGTACCCGCACCAGGGTCATACAGCCTGGCAATCAGCTTTGCGATCGTGCTTTTGCCGGAACCACTGAAACCTACCAGTGCAATTTTCTCGCCTGGCTTCACCTCGAAATCGAGATCGGCCAGCACGGGTGAGCTGCCGCGGTATTCGAACGAGACGTCTTCAAAGAGAATTCCACCTGGCACTCGGGGCGGCAGCTTAATCGCTGCTGGGATCTCGCAGACGCGTGATGTCTCTGTGACGATGTCAAAGACTCGCACCAGACTCGAGTTCAATCGATTCAGCTTCGAATAGATATCAACCGCGATGCTCAGCGACGCGAATAGTCTCGCCAAATAGCCGTAAAACGCCACGAAGCCGCCTACGGTGAGTGTGCCCACGAAAATCTCATACCCGCCGTAACCGAGGACGGCGGCCATTCCGGAGGCAATCATCCCCAGAAACCAAGTTCTGAAAAAAATCTCCTGAAGATTCCTGCGATCGAGCGCGGCCATTTTTTGCCTGGCTCGCGCCATAAATCCTTGCATCTGTGCCGCTTCTTGGCGCAACAGTTGAACCGAAGTAACCGACGAAAGATGCTCCTGAAGAAACTCATTTTCGCGGCTGGATTCCTCCTGGGCCAGATCAGCGGCGTTTCGCAGGCGAATGTCATATTTTCTTTTCAGGTACACAAACAGCGGCATGAGGGGAAGCAGAACGC
>DATEKE010000263.1:0-3737 GCA_035277605.1 Terriglobales bacterium
TGCCGCCCACCGCGGGCCACACCCAAATGATCGACAGGATCGTTGAAGAAACCGCGATGCGGCACGATGTCGATCCCAATTTGGTACGCGCAATTATCAAAGTTGAATCGAACTTTAATCCGCAGGCGCGTTCTAGCAAAGGCGCGATTGGCCTGATGCAGCTCATGCCGACAACGGCGAAGTCACTGAACGTGACCAATCCATACGACCCGGCGCAGAACGTCGACGCCGGCGTGCGGCATTTTAAGCAACTGCTCGATTCCTATCACGGGAACGTCGAGCTCTCTCTGGCGGCGTACAACGCGGGCAGCACGGCGGTGCAACGGAGCCGGGGCATCCCGAGATATCGAGAGACTCAGAATTACGTAAAGCGCATCACGCAGCTGTACGCATCCAACAACACACGCCAGTTCACAATTGGCCACCCGCTGGAGTTCAAGCGGGACGCCGAAGGGCATCTGTCGGTAAGCGATATCGAGTAGGGTTCGTGGCCGCTTCCCTGCTCTGGCCGGCAGTAACATGGCTATAAGACGCCTCATCCGGGGGCGGAGACAGGGATGAAGAGAGCATCAGGGAAGTTCAGCGGATCTGTACGTCAATTCTCCATCGCAGCACTGCTCGCTTCCAGTCTTCTCCTGATCGCCACTCCATCGAGCGCATTTAGTGTTGCGCGCAAGAAGCACCTCTCATTGGAGCAGTACCACAAAGCTGTGCAGATGCGCGAGGCGCTGAATGGGCGTCCTGAATCGCAACGCAGTCCTGAAGATTACGATCGCGTAATTGATGCCTTTCGCAAGGTCTATCACATGGCCCCGACTTCAACCCGGGCCGATGTAAGCGTGCTGGCAGTAGGCGACCTCCTTACGGAAAAGGCTCGGCTCGAAGATGACGAGAAGGGCTTCCAATCCGCCATCGGGCAGTATGAGTTCCTCTCGCGCGAGTATCCTGGCAGCAAATATCGCTTTGAGGCGTTGCTAAGTATCGGGCAAATCTATCACGAAGACCTCGGGGACAGCGATGCCGCTAAAGTCACGTTCGGGGATTTCCTGAAACAGTATCCGCATCATCCACTGGCGCAGAATGCGAAAGCCGCATTGCGCGAGCTTGAGGACGAAGCCAAACATCCCGCGCGGAAGAGCCAGGACAAAGACGAGTCTGCCTCGGCAAAGCGCGATGAATCGCGAGGTGATCAGCGGGATCAGGAGTCAAACGCGAAGACTGCTGCGCTGAAGACCACGACGCACGAGCATAAAGGACTTCCACTGGTCACGAGCCTGCGCTACTGGTCGACGCCGGACTACACGCGCATCGCGATCGATGTGGGTGACGAAATCAAGTACGAGGCGGGACGCGTTCCTTCACCAGACCGCATTTACTTCGATCTGTACGGCAGCCGTCTGGCTTCCGAGCTGATGGGCAAGAGCTACGACGTGCATGACGGCCTGCTCAAGAAGGTTCGCGTAGCGCAGTACAAGCCCAACATGACGCGTGTGGTACTCGAAGTGGACAACCTGGCGGAGTATTCGGCCTTCTTGCTGCCGAATCCGTATCGCCTGATCATCGATGTTCACGGCAGGAAACCTGCGGCGCGGACCGAAACTGCCAAAGCGCAGGACGCTGATGCGGACGAGAACTCCAATTCCCTGACTGGGATACCACAGTCACGCACTTCAAAGAACCAAAACAGGACCGCTTCGGTAAGGCCGAAAGAAACTGCTCCTGCTGCCACAACAGCGACCATCGATGTGGCACATACAGAAACGGCAGAAACAAACGCAAAGAAGCCCGTGCTGCCTCCACGCACAGAAGTGCCTCTGCAATCATCGGATCTCGATTTATCTGAGATTGCCTCTCTCAGCGATGATCCGCAGCAAGTTAAAGCTACGAGCAAGCCCACCAGCGGACCAGTCGTCGAGACAATTGCAAAACGCGGATCTGAACACAAGGTTGTTCCGGAAAGCGCAACCGGCGCCCGGAAAGCTTCCGGAAACCCGTCGCCCAAAAAGGGAAGGACGAGACCAACGACCACGATCGCGAATGTCCACGAGGCTGCGCCGACGGCAGACGGCGATTTGTCTCTGATTCGTGCGCTCGGCCTGAAGATTGGCAGAATCGTGGTTGATGCCGGACACGGCGGGCACGACACGGGAACTATCGGCGCCAATGGCCTGCTTGAGAAGGACCTCGTCCTCGACGTAGCGCTGCGCCTGGGCAAATTGCTCGAAGACAAACTCGGTGCTGATGTGGTCTATACGCGCAAGGACGACACCTTCATCCCGTTGGAAACGCGAACCGCGATTGCAAACCAGAATGAGGCCGATCTGTTCATCTCCATTCACGCAAACTCCAGTCGCGATCCTTCGGCGCGCGGTGTGGAAACTTATTACCTGAACTTCACTCGGTCGCCAGAAGCTCTGGAAGTTGCGGCGCGCGAAAACGCCGTTTCGGAAACCTCAGTCCACGATCTGCAAGATCTCGTGAAGAAGATTGCCCTGAAAGAGAAAATTGACGAATCCCGCGAGTTCGCTGCAACGGTTCAGAAGTCGCTCTATACAGGCGAGGCCGCAAAGAATCCTGGCGTTAGAAATCGGGGAGTGAAGAAAGCTCCATTCATTGTGCTCATCGGCGCCAACATGCCTTCGATCCTCGCCGAGATATCCTTCGTCAGTAATCCCACCGATGAACGCAAACTGCGAACACCCGAGTACCGCCAGCGCATCGCCGAGTCGTTGTATCGCGGAGTAGCCCGCTACGCGCAGGGACTGAGCGGAGTTAAGGTTGCCAGCACGAAAGAGCCGGCTGCAGCAGGGCAGTAAAGGAGCTTCTAAGCTGCTGTTCCGAATCCTCGCTTCTCTTTGCGGTGTCTAATAAACTGGGATTGACGGCTCTTTCTGTTCAACTCAGACTTCATGCAATTTTTCGCCAAGCTTCTCGTGTCACTTCTGCTGCTTGCTTCGACGTTCGCAGCCGCCGACCCTCAGATTCTTCCCAAGGCATTTGCTGGATGGCAACAGGATGCGTCTTCAGTGAAGACCAGCATGAATCCTGCGGAGGCTGACGCAAGCAACGCTGCGGTGCTGAAGGAATACGGCTTCAGCGATGTGGAATCTGCCGCGTACAGCAAAGACGGCGATCGCAAGTTGAACGTTCGGGCGGCGCGGTTCACTGATGCAACCGGAGCTTACGGTGCATACACACTCTACAGCCAGCCGGGAATGCAAACCGAAGAGATCGGGCGCCACGGGGAATCCGCTGGCAATCGAGTGTTGTTCATGCAGGGCAACATCGTGGTTGAAGCGAAGTTCGATCACGTCAACGTGATGTCAGCCGCAGAAATGCGCGAACTCGCGGGGGACCTGCCGGAGCCTGCGTCCAATCTGGGGCAGCCCCCTGGATTGCCGCGATGGCTGCCTGTACAGCAGTTCGTGCAGCATTCGGTGAAGTTTGCAGTTGGACCAAAGTCCTACGACGCATCGGGAGCGCCGCTTCCGCCTTCCGCCATCGATTTCGGAAAGAGTCCCGAGATCATCACTGCGTTGTATCGGACTGATGAAGGCAATGCTCGCCTGACTCTCATCTCTTATCCGACACCGCAAATCGCGGGCACACAATTGCGCGCTATCGAGCAGAACCGCGTCGCGCTGCAGCAGGCTGCAGGGGATTTTCAGGTCAAGCGCAGCGGCCCGCTTCTCGCAATTGTGAGCGGAGCTGCGTCAAAGTCTGAAGCGCAATCATTA
>DATEKE010000264.1:0-4395 GCA_035277605.1 Terriglobales bacterium
CTGGGCAGCCTTGGCGACGAGCCCAATCACCCCCGGGATAGATCAATCCTGCCGCTCCAGCGCCGAGCGATCCCATCTGCCGAGCGTTGCACCGGCTTCATATGTGCTTTGCAGGAATTCGAGCAGCGCCTGCTTTGGATCTCGGGCCTGCCGCATGTCCTCATACATCAAAATGTATTCGCCGAATGTCTCGTTGTAACTTGCGGACGCAGGCAGCACACGTGCGCTGCGGAAGCCCTGCGGCTCGGGAGCGGCGTAGGCGTAAAATGCAGCGTCATTCACCGCGCCGCTGCCCGGCCAAAAACCTGCGCTGATCACCTCGTGGGAGTAGGCTTCACGCGTCATCGCGTCGGCGCCCGGACGCTCCGGCGCGCGCCTCCCGGAAAAGCGCGTGCAGCAAAGGTCGAAGCTGCCCCAGAAGAAATGAACCGGACTGCACTTGCCGATAAAGTGTCCACGAAATTCCTTTAATACCGAATCAATCGCAACCAGCACCTGCCAATGCCGGCGCGCATATTCCGGATCGTACGAGCGATGAGTGCGGTCTTCGGCAAACGGAACCGGCTCAGCAACTTCGTCGGGCTTGCTGTGGATCTTCACCTGAATACCCAATTCGCCGAGCAACCGCATCAGCTCACCGTAAAACTCGGCGACCGACTTTGGCTCCAGCTTCATCGCGCGCCACTCGTTACGGCTGGTCGCGATCACCAACCGATGGTCGAGAAAATCAAAGTGAATCTCAAGGGTATGATCCGCGTATGGAATCGGAGAGGTCGTCAGCCCGCGTGACGTGACATAGAGCGTGATGTGCCACCAGTGATTCACAGGCGGCGACAACACCATGCGTACATGGCCGACAATCTGCGTCCACATGTGCAAGGTATCGCGCGTGTCGGCCCAGTTAGCCAGATGCAGGTCCGGCCAGAGTTCTGCGGATGTGAGAGGCGAAGGAAGAGCATTCACGAAGCACCTCGCAGTAGATGATTGTGCTCCGGTGTAAGGAATTGTCAAATGCTGCCGTGATCCACCAGCCTGTGACGGCGTGCTTGCCGTGGTGTTCCGGGCCCAGACTAGCCCAGCACAAGCTCCGACGAAAACCGCGCAGACAACAAAAAACGATGCCTTGCGAAGGGATCATGGAATCTTCTCCCCCTGGCAGTGAGTAACGAGGATAAAGCGGGTGGAATCGGCGTGCGTCGCCTCTCGCGATGACTATAATTCTCGGCCATGCTGCTCGATTCAGCGCGTCTGGTCCGACGGATTTGGTTCATCGTTGCCCCGCTTCTCCTCGCAGGAAGTTTGCCGACGCAGACTGACCCCAGTTGGACTGAGCCGTTTCCTGCATTCAAGATCGTTGGCAATGTGTATTACGTCGGCAGTCGCGGGCTGGCGTCCTATCTGATCACTACGCCTCAGGGGCACATCCTCATCAATAGCAACCTGGTGAGCTCTGTGCCGCAGATTCGCGAGAGCGTCGAGAAGCTTGGGTTTCGTTTCTCCGACGTAAAGATTTTGCTTATCAGCCATGCGCATTGGGATCACGACGCCGGCAGCGCGGGAGTAAAGAAGCTAACCGGCGCGCAGTACATGGTGATGAACGCTGACGTGCCCGTAGTCGAGTCCGGCGGCAAGGCCGATTTCCAATATGGGAATAACGTGGGCATGCTGTATCCACCCGCAAAGGTCGATCGCGTTCTGCACGATGGCGATGAGGTCGCGCTCGGCGGCGTTGTACTGACGGCGCATCTCACGCCTGGGCACACCAAGGGCTGCACCACCTGGACGCTGAAGGTCAGCGATGCCGGCAAATATTACAACGTGGTGATCGTCGGCAGTCCCAATGTGAATCCGGGATACAAGCTCGTGAATAATCCTAGGTATCCCAACATTGCACCGGATTACGAGAGAACGTTTCGGGTGCTGCGGGAATTACCCTGCGACATCTTCCTCGGCGCGCACGGCGGATATTACGACATGGAAGAGAAGTTCGCGAAGCTGAAGAGCGGTGGAGCGAATCCGTTCGTCGATCCCGAGGGATACAAGAGCTTCGTCTCGGAAAAGGAGCAGGCTTTCAAGTCGGAATTGGCAAAGCAATCAGCAGCTAACTAAGCTACTAATCTCCCTTTGAGCCTTTCAGCTTCGCAATCTTCTCTTCTGCGGCCTGGCGCAATTGCGCTTTGAATTGATCGTTGTTTTTGTCATTCGGCAATAACTCCAGGCATTTCTGCTCCGCTGCGAGCGCTTCCGCTTTCTGGCCGTTGAGGAGATACGCGTCGGCCAAGCTGTCCTGTGTGTTCGCCGATTGTGGATAGGCTTCTGCGTTCAGCTTAAACAACATGAGCGCATCAGACTTCGCCTGGGCTACATCACGGGCGGAAGGAGACGAGGGCTTCTGTGTCGGCAGGTCAAAGCCAGCGACATGGACTCCGCCCGCCTGCAGTCGCTCGTAGGCAAGCACGTTCAACATCGCTTCCGGAAATACGAATGCATTCGGATCGTGTTTGCGCGCCTCGTAGAAAATCTGTGCTGCGCGTGCAGAGCCGCCGGGTTCGGAAGCTGCAGCCCAGAATTGTGAGGCCAGCGTCGGCTTGGGCATGAACTTGGCATTTGCTGTCGCAGGCTCCTTTTCTAGCGTATCAACATAGAACGCGACGATCTGCTTCGGTAGTTCGGGATGCGGTCCAAAGATCTCGGTGCCATGACGTCCGTCCTTGAACCCGATGAACCTGTTGCGAGGGTTTCCGGTGAGTTCCGCAAACCACTGCATGAGCTGCGGAGCATCGCTTATGTATTCGTCGTCGCCAGCGGCCGAAGTGAAGAGCGGGATCCAGGCATTCCGCTGCAGGTAAGTCAGTGCGGTCGGATCGACTGCTCCCGCCAGAAGCACCAGAGATCTAATTTCAGGATGGCGGATGGCCAAGTTCACAACATTATTCACGCCGCACGAACCACCACCGGCACCAACCCGATTCTTATCGACGCCAGGTTGAGAGAGCAGCCAGTTAAGGGCGGTGTCGAAATCACCGGGCCACTTGTCGCGGACCTCTCGCTGCACTTCCGGAGTGGCATCCTGAAAGCGCGGACCACTACTCTCGCCAAAGCCGCGATTATCCATCGTGAGTGCGCCGATTCCGGCTGCGGCGAGTTGTTCGGCTACAGGCATCCATGACTTGCGATCGGTGTTGCACATATGCAGAAGCATCACAGCGGGGGCGGACTTCGCGTTTGTAGCGGCGGGGTAGAACGTCGCCTTCAGATGAGTGCCGTCGGATGCGGTCAGATCAACGTCATGTGGCTTGGATTGTGCGACAGCCACGGCGGACGCGCAGATGCAAAAGGCAAGCAACAGGCGATTCATGCAGGAGATGGTACTCCTGCTGGACCACGCGCTGAAGTCGGAGGCTATCGAGCGCAACCCACGCATGGCGGCAAGCTTGCTGCTGGATCGATTGCGTGGGGAATTGCTCCGAGATCATAAAAATTGCTCTCAACAGCCGGCCCAATACGCACGAGGCGAAATCCAGATTGGCTTCCGCCCATGGGCAGGCCCACCGCTCCTGTCGTGATCATGTCGAGATTCCCGTCACGTCCCGACGCGTTGCGGTGATAATGGCCGGCGAAAACATAATCAACGCCGTACTGGTGAAACAGTTCGAGATAGTGGCGCCGAATCGTGAGTGGGATGTTGAAGTACTGATCCGGCTCATCGGCTCGCTCCAGAAAATATGGAATGTGCTGGAAGATGAAGATGTGCTTGACCCCTTCGCGGCGCGCCCGCTGCAGTTCGGTAACTAACCATTGCTCTTGTTGCTGCGACTCCTGCGACACATTCTTCGGGCTGGCGATTAAGTTCGAATCGAGCACGATCCCGCGAACTTCGCCTGAATCGAAGGTGTAGTAATCGCGTCCAAAACTCTTTCGATATTGCGCTAGAGTTTCCGGTGTCGGTTGATTTCCGACATCGTGGTTGCCTGCCACGTTATAGACGGGGATGTGAGGATCAATCTCGCCGATGATGCGCTTGTACTGGCTGATCTGCTCGGTGTCGGCAGTACGATTTACCAGGTCGCCGCAGACCACCACAAACGCGGGCTTTAAGCGATTGATACTGGCAACGACAAACGAGAGATTGGCTTGCTCTTGCAGCGTGTCCTGATTCTTCGCGAACATTCCCATTTGCGGATCGGACATGTTCACGAAGAATTGCGGGCCGCTGGCATGCGCGAGTTCGCATGCCAGCAGCACCGTGAGAGCGAGGAATCGTCTCATCCTCTCAGAATTGATAGCGCGCGGCTATCTGCAGAATGCGGGGATCGCCCGCAGAAGTGATCTTGCCGAAGGTGGACGCGCTACTTACGTTCGCGCCCGGCCCATTCAGATGCACATTGTTGAAGG
>DATEKE010000265.1:0-8064 GCA_035277605.1 Terriglobales bacterium
CGCGGGCTCATCGACTGGACCGGGCAGTTCAAGGCGCTCAAGCAGCAAGGCTATAAATACGCGACCAGCCTCGAGACGCACTGGCGCGGCGGCGGGACTCCGGAGGAATCCACGCGTCAGAGCTGGGCAGGCATGAAAGAAGAGCTGCAGAAGGCGGGAGCGCTTTCCTAAACAATGCTTCACGCGGGCTTCACCGGCGGCGGAAACATCACGGAGACTCACATCCGCGCCGCCGCTGCCGCCGGGCTGAAGATCGCCGCGATCTGCGGCACGAATTCCGCGAAGGTTGCAGCTCTGTCCCAGACGTACGGCGGCGAACCGTATAGCGACTTCGATCGATTCCTCTCACATCGGCCAATGGATGTCGTAATGCTTGGCAGTCCGTCGGCTCTTCATTCCGATGAGGGCATTGCCGCCGCGCGGCGCGGTCTGCATGTGCTCACGGAGAAGCCGATCGATGTAACGGTCAAGCGCGCCGATGCGCTGATCAAAGCCGCGCGCATTTCCGGCGTCAAGCTCGGCGTCTTCTTTCAAGACCGCCTCAAGCCCGACGTCCTCCGCGCGAAGGACTGGATCAGTTCGGGAAAGCTCGGCCATCCCATTTTGGTCGAAGCTGCCGTGAAGTGGTATCGGCCTCCGGAATACTACTCCGGATCGAAGTGGCGCGGCACGCTTGCTCTCGACGGCGGCGGGGCGCTGATGAATCAGGGGATTCATACCATCGATCTGCTCATTTATATGCTCGGCGATATCACGCGCGTGCAGTCAGTCACGAAACCCGCTCTTCATCACATCGAGAGCGAAGATACCTGTGTCGCGACGCTCGAATTCGCGAACGGCGCCGTCGGCGTGCTGCATGCGACCACCGCTGCGTATCCTGGCTATCCTCGGCGGGTTGAGATTACCGGAACGGAAGGCACGCTTCGCATCGAGCAGGACCGCATCACGCGTCTCGACCTGCGCAATCCGTCCGCTCTCGCAGATCAGATCGAACCCGCAGACCAGAACGCCAGCGCAAGTTCTCCGGTCGTGAGCGACATTCGCGGGCATCAGCGGATTATCGAAGACTTTGTTCAGGCAATCGAGACGGATCGGGAGCCGGTTTGCGATGGCGAAGAGGGTCGGCGAAGTGTTGCGGTAGTCGAAGCGATTTACCAGGCCGCGCGCGTGCGCGACGCGGTAGCGTGCAGTTAACAGAACCGCCGGCGGTACCGGGGTCCCCAACGGGCGCCGATTTTGCGGCTGTTGGGGTGATGGTAGCCGGTGGGCCGGAGATGGCCGAGAAGGCCAGCTCCGGGTTGAAAGAGTGGCGCGGAACCTCATGATCGCGCAGCCGCAAAAGACGCGGCTGCTTCACCGGCTACCGCCGGCGGTTCCGTAATAAGCAGTCATATCCAGGAGGCACTATGTCAGACACATCGATTCCGCGGCGTGATTTTATAAAGCAGGCTGCCATTGGCACTGCCGCATTCATGTTGTATCCACCGGCGCGCGTGCTTGGCGCCAATGACCGTGTGCGCGTCGGCATGATCGGCGTTGGAGGACGCGGCAGCGAGTTGCTCAAACAGATTACCCGTGTGCCCAATGTGGAACTCGTCGCCATGGCCGACATTTACACTCGGCGCCGCGACGAAGCCAAAGCCAAAGTTCCCAACATCCAGACCTTCGACGACCACCGCAAGCTCCTCGATCAGAAAGATATCGACGCGGTAATCGTGGCCAGTCCGCTGCATATTCACGCGCGCCACTTTGTCGACGTGATTGCGGCCGGTAAGGATCTCTATACCGAGAAGACGATGACGTGGTCGATTCCCGAAGCGGAAGACTGCCTGCACGCCGCGAAGAATTCCGACCGCATCGTCCAGCTTGGCCTACAGCACGAAAGCGACGGCTCCCTCGCCGACACGAAGAAGTGGATTAAGGATGGAATCGTTGGCAAAGTGACCATGGTCGAGTCGTGGATGAGCCGCAACACTCCGCATGGAAAAGGACAATGGGTTCGTCCGATTCCGCCGGACTGCAATCAGCAGAACATCCGCTGGGATGCGTTCCTCAATGGACGCCCATCGCAGCCGTTCGACGCCAACAAGTTCGTCAACTGGCGCCTGTTTTGGGAATTTTCCGGCGGCAACATCACTGAAAACATGGTCCACCAGATCTCCTGGATCATGAGCGCGCTCGATCTGCCGGTGCCGAGTGCGGCGACTATGTCAGGCGGCGTGTTCTCGGAAAAAGACGGACGCGAGGTTCCGGACACGATCGCTGTCACGCTCGAGTTTCCGCAGGACATCGTTGTGCTCTGGCAGTCCACCTTCAGCAACAGCCACTACGGACTCGGCGAACACATCCTCGGAAGCGATGGCACCATCGAGCACGTCTCGGGAGAGCAGAATATGGTCACCGGTCGCTCGGAGTCGGCTACGCGCTACTACCCCGAAAAGGTAAACCGCAAAGACGGAGCTGCGCTGACCGGCGAGACTCCCGATCAGAACCACATGCAGAACTGGATCGACTGCGTCCGCTCGCGCAAGCAGCCGAATGCCACGGTGGAGATCGGATATCTTTCTGCCGTCGCCGGCCACATGGCGAATCTTGCTTATCGCAACAAGCGGCGCGTTACCTGGGATGAGGCCAAGTCGATGACGCAGGACGTGACATAGTCGACCTCCGTTTTATGAGGAGCCGCGGAGGATTGGAATTCTCCGCGGCGAATACCGTCCCTGGCAATTCCCAAATTGGGAATAAAATTCCCTGGTGCTTCCCTGTTCGGTATTGTCCTCTTTTGCCAAATGCCTGGTAAGCCACTGCGAACACGCAGCTTAGGTGCGATTTCCCTAGATTCCCTGCAAGGTTCCCTGCCTTTAAAGGAGTTTTGCGGATTTTGGGCAGAAAACAGAGGTTCTTGCCTTGTCGAAAAATTTTCCCCTGTAAATCTCGCTGTTTGTTGGGACGATAACTAAAGGAAGGCGGCCGCATCATTCGCTGGTTCAGTCTTCGTTCCCTGCCGCTCCGGCAGTTGAATCACCACTGACTGGCTCAGCACCAAAGCCATCCCGACAATCTGCCATGCACTCAAGCCTTCGCCTGCAAAACTCGCGGCAAGTACGCTCGCGAATACTGGTTCGAGGCAGCTAGTCACAATTGCGCTGGTCGGGTCGAGCAGGCGAAGTCCGCCCAGGTACAGCGCGAAGGGCAGGAGCATCGAGATCATCGCAAATCCAAAAAGGAACAGCCATTCGCGTCCGGAGTAATGCTGTGCCGCGACGCGCCAGGGAGGATTCACGATCAGCCAGAAGATAGTTGAAAAGAGAAGAGCATAAAAAAGCACCAGCCAGCGAGAAAACTGCTTGAGCAGATCAGCGCCGATCAGGTTGTAGAAGGAATACGAGAACGCTGCACCCAGTGCCGCAACGATTCCGATCGTGCTTACTTTCACCTGTGCCTGAGGTCCAGTGAGAGCAACAAGTCCGCAGCCGGCAAAGGCGAGCACGACGGCTATGCTGCGGAGCCATGACGCACGCTGCTGTTTCGCCAGGACCGTGTACGCGTACACCCAAACGGGCGCCGTGTACTGGACCGTGATGGCCGTCGCAACCGTGCTTTTAGCAATGGCGTAGTAGTAGAAGAAATTCGCGCCGCAAACCCCGAAGATTCCCATGGCTGCGCACTTCCACAGCGTGCGGCGGCCAGCGCGCAGCGTTCCCATTCCGGGACCGACAGAAACCAGTGGAAACAGGACCAACACGGCAAAAGTGGAGCGGGCTTGCGAGAGGATGAGCGGATCGATACCGGTCCCGCGCAGCCAGCTGGTTCCGTTAAAGACAACTTTGCCCAACGCCGCCGAAGCTCCGTAGCAGAACGCTGCAGCAGCGATGAGCAGATAGCCTTCTATTTTTGCGGCGCTAAGCCTGGAGCATCTGTTCGAGTCGCTGGGGATCGAAGCCAATCATCACCTGGTCGCCAACAACGATTGTAGGAGTGGAACGGCTCTGATATTTTCCGACCAAATCTCGGACAGCCGAGTAGTCGCGCGAAACGTCTCGTACTTCAAAATCGATTCCTCTCTCCGAGAGGAAGGCCTCAGCAGTGCGGCACGGCGGTCAGCCAGGCTGGCTGAATACTACGACTTTGTGCTTTTGCATATATCGTTAGTTTCCCTCCCGGGTTTGGAGTTTGTCTTCAATCATCTTCGATTATCCGTCTGTGGCTCCGTATGGATGAGTACCTTGAAGAGCTCTGGAGCCGCTTGCTTGAAACGAATTTCCAATGCAGTCGAAATATCGTGAACGCGTGCCAGAGACAGATCATCGGGAAGAGTGGTATGGCAAGAGAGATAGATGCGATTGCGAACTCTCTTCAGCACGATCTCGTGCAGATCGATGATCTCAGGGAACTCGCGGGAGACGATATCCCTCAGCTTCTTTTCGAGGCGAGCGTCGTGAAACGTGGCGTCGCCGGTTTCGATGGTTGCCGAGTCGCTCTCAATGTGCGTAAGGATGGAATCGATCTCGGGTACTTCGCTGCGCATTTCCGATTCGAGCACAGTAACGAAGTCATGCGCGTCTTTCAGGGACATGCGCTCGTCCAGTTCCAGATGCTGCTCTACGTGTAGCTTCCCGCTGAGATCCTGTACGTTCACGTCGTGAACGCCGAGATTATGCCGCGCAGCCACAGCGTGGATGCGGTCGAAGATGCTTTCCGCGCCAGTCGCTCGAGGGAGGGTGCGAATGGTAACGTCGGCATCGGGCAGCACGCTATGAACGGCGTCGGTCACCGAAGAAGCCATGCTTTCGGAATGCTGCAAGGTAGCATTGCGATTGAGCGCGACTTGTACTTCAGCGAAATATCGGTTGCCGGCGCGGCGAACGCGAACACGATCGACATCGAGCACGCCATGGATGTCGGCCACAGCTCGTATGATTTGGCCGCGAACCCCCGTTGGAGCTGCATCGAGCAGAGCGTCTATAGTTTGCCGCGCGAGACGCGAGCTGACATAGATAATTACCCCTGCCACAGCCAGCGCTGCCAGCGGGTCAGCCACACGCAGCCAGGGAATGCCCATGCGGTGGCCGACCCACACCAATGCGAGCCCGATTACGACGACACCGCTCGACCAAATGTCTGTCGTGAAGTGCAGTGCGTCAGCTTGGAGCGCCTGGCTGTCATAGCGAACAGCAGTCTTTCCCAGTGCGCGGGAACGCCAGAAGTCCACTCCCATCGAGAGGAACAGAACTCCAAATGCCGTTATGGAAGGCTCAATCGACACATGGTGGAAAAACAATCTGCGGACTGCCTCGCTGAGGATCCAAACGCACGTGACCAGGAGCAATCCGGTCTCGATAAAGGCAGAAAAGTTCTCGACTTTGCCATGGCCGTACTGGTGGTCGGCGTCCGCAGGCTTGTCGGAAACGCCCACAGAGAAGAATGTAATGACGGCGGCAATCAGGTCGAGACCGGAATGGGCGGCCTCTGAGATGAGCCCCAAGCTGCCCGTAGCGATTCCGACAAGGATTTTCAGTCCGGTAATTCCCACGGCAGCGATGACGGAATTCCGCGCCACCGAGCGCTTTTCGCTGCGAACGTTATCCGCGCCGGAGATGTAAGAGGTCGCCATCGGGCTGGTACCTCAATGTTATACGGTGGTATCGTCAGGCGCGCTCAGTATTCGTTTTGCGTGTGCTAGCATCAATTTTCCTTTGCCATTTTGGAGGCATCTTGATTCAGCGTCATTCGCTCTTCTTCTGTACGTACTTTCTCGCCGGTGCGTGGTTTGTCGTTGGGCAGACAACGCCGAACTCAGCTCCTGGCTCTGCGCCTGGCCATGGCGCACCAGCGCCCATGACTTCTGCGGCGCCTGCGATTCCATCCATTCAGAGCGTGCCCGAAGGCACGCCGGTGATTACGATCGATGGGGTCTGCGATATTTCCCTGAATGGTACTACCAAGGCTGCGGCTCCAGTTCGCACCGGTACTTCCAGAAGCGCCAATGCGAAGAGACCGACGGAGCAATCGCCGACCTCCTGCAAGACTCAAATCACGCGAGCGGAATTCGAGAAGCTGCTGAAAGCAGTGGCTCCGAATGCTCCGGCTACTGTGAATCGGCAGATCGCCACGCGATACGTTCAACTTCTCACTGCGGCTAATGAAGGGGTGAAGTTGGGGATCAACAAGGATCCGGAATACGAGGAGCAACTCGCGATCGCGCGCTTGCAGGTGCTGGCACAGACCGCCGAACGCAAGCTCCAAACCGAAGCTGCGAACGTGAGTGAGGCCGACGAGAAGGCCTACTACGATCAGAATCCTTCCGCTTTTGAAGAAGTTACGCTGACGAGGATTTTCATCCCGCGTAATCCGGCCACTCCAACGAATACCGGAAGTGCGCCTGCGCAGCCGGCCGCGACTGATCCGCAGGCAATTGCCGACGAGGCTCACAAGCAGCTTGCCGCGGGAGACGATCCGGAAAAAGTTGAGAAGACAGCATACGAGCAACTGAAGAACACGACCGCTCCGCCCAGCACGAAATTCGGATCGCGAAGACGGGGAAGCCTCCCACCGGCTCAGGAAGCAAAGATTTTCGCGCTGAATTCAGGAGATGTATCTGAGGTCTTCTCTGACTCGGTGGGATACACGATCTACAAGCTCGATTCCAAGAAAGAACTGCCGTTGGATCAGGTAAAAGACGACATCAAGCGCCGATTGACGCAGCAACATCTCGAAGATTCGCGGCAGAAGATCATGGGGGCGAGCAAAGCGGAGTACAACGACGCCTATTTTGGCCCTGAAAGCACACCAGCTCGTCCTGCGCCGCCAAGAATACCTGGTGCTCCGAATGCCGGAGCGACGCCGGCGAGTCCTTCGACCGCGACTCCGTCCACCACGCCGAAATAGCTATGGCTTCAAGGAAGCCCGCATTGCTGGTAACAGGGGTCTCTGGAAGTCTCGGTCAACGCTTGTTGCCGCTGCTCGATGCCTTCCATGTCCTCGGTGTCGACATCTCTCCGCCGCAGGAGACATCTGCGCAAATTGAATTTGAAAGAATCGATCTCGGCCAGGAATCTTCCTGCGGACGCATGGCAGCGATCCTACGCGATAACCACGCCGTCGGCGTAGTTCATCTTGCGTTCGTGCTTGATCCTCTGCGCACTGGCATCCTCGATCGCGATCGAATGTGGCGCATCAATGTTGCGGGCACCGCGCGAGTGCTGGAGGCAATTGCCGAGGCCAACCGCATGGGAGCGAATGTCGAGAAACTGATTCACCTTAGCAGCGTCTCCGTTTATGGTCCCAATCTCAAACGTCCCGCGCGAGAGAACGATGAGCTGAAAGCGCATACGCTCACTTATGCGGTCCACAAGAAGGAAGCCGAGCTGGCAGTGCAGGGGCGCGTCCAGAGTCTCGGAGGATGCGACGTTTACATTTTGCGGCCCCACATTTTTGCGGGCGCTTCTGTCCACAACTACATGATCGACTGCATTCGCGGCAGCGCGTACGGACCGGGGCGGTTAGGCAGAATGCTGGCTCGCAGAAAGAGCAAATTGCCGATCATCCTGCCGATGGGAAGGCAGTATCTCGAACACAAACTTCAGTTTGCCCACGTCGACGATGTTGCCCGACTGATCACATGGCTGCTAAGCCGCGCGAAAGCTCCGGATCCTCTTACGATTCTGAATGTCGCCAGCCGAGGTGATTCGCTCAGCGTCGCGCAATGCGCGGACATAATACATACTCCCATCAGGCGGCTGCCCACCGTCGCGGTGTGCCGCGCATTGATAAACACGATGTGGAACCTGGGTGTCACATCGATTCCACCAGACTCATTTCCATATCTGATTAGCGGTTATACACTCGATATCTCGAAGCTGCACGCACTTCTCGGTGGCGACCACGAGAAGGTGATTCGCTACACTAACGAAACTGCACTAGCGTACAGCGGGCTCCCTCCTTCCTCTCTTGATGCTGACTAAATTCAGGGTTTTTCATCGGAGAAGTGCAAACAATTGCACTTCTATAGCAGCGATTGCAATTCAGTTCGCCGTTTAGCGCCCATTTTTTCATTTCATCCCA
>DATEKE010000266.1:0-3713 GCA_035277605.1 Terriglobales bacterium
TCGCGTCAAGATCGAAACAATGTTCCCGCATTGGGACTTCGATCAGCGTGCCGCCCGATGAGCGTGTCACGATCTTGTAGACCACAAAAGAACGCTTGCTCGTGACAGCGTTGAAGCCAGGCGCGAGAAAGGTGCGCGCAATAATGTCGATCAGCGCAGTCGAGCCGTCGGTGACGAGAATCTGTTCTGGTTGGATGCCGTGGTGCTCCGCGAGAGCGCGCCGCAGATCGTTGGCATCGTTGTCCGGATAGAAGTTAGTGGAGTTTGCCGCTTGGCGAATCGCAGCAATGGCGAGGGGAGATGGGCCGAAAGCATTCTCATTCGACGCCATCTTGATACATCGAATGCCGCTCTCGCGCTCGGCCTGGCGCACAGGTTTTCCCGGCACATACGCCGACAGTCCGCGAATGTGCTCGGGCACAAAGTCAGAAATTTTATTCATCAACGCACGCAGAAGCAGGTGAGGGAACTGGAGAGTCTATCAGGGAACTGAAATGTGGAGCCCGGGCGATCCCGTCAGGATGTTTGTTCAAGACGACAGAAACCCTATGGAAACCACTGGCCTGCAAACCGACTCATGAAAAACCCGGCCGAGGGCGGCTAGCTCCATGTTGGCCCTGCTTCCGAGCGCCGCGGCCTTTTCTCGAGAACCTCTGCTCGTCGTCACGTTCGCGATTTGCCTCGTCGCGTTTTTTGCCACCGGGAGCAAAGAATGTTTTGCGTTTCTCGCTTCCCGCATATCCCCGATTCCGACTGGATTCCCGCGGATGCTCATTACGCCCAGCCTCCCTTTCGAAAAAGCGTGGCTGAGCATCATTGCGCCGTTGCGAAGTTTCGTGGCCGCGTTTCTGAAACGGTGGGCGAGCGCGATTGCGGTCGCGATTCGCTGGTCGTCCGTGGCGATCGTTTTGTGAAGGATATTCGCCTCTCGGCTTATCAAAGCGCGGTTCGCGCAGCTCACGTTGAAGCAGCTCACGTTGAAATGGACGATCCCGTCGCTCGTCTCTCGTCTTCTTCCTGAAACGGTCTTCGCGATCCGTTTTGAAAGCCGGCCTCGTCTGCGGCTCGGTCGCGCGCTTCAGCAAAACGATTTCTTTCTGACTTAGCGGTCGCGATTCGCCCGGCGGCAGATCGAGCTCAAGCGGACCATAGCGTACGCGGCGAATCTTCTCGACGTGATGTCCGATCTCCTCGAACATCTTCCTGATTTGGCGGTTGCGTCCTTCGTGCAAGGTGACTTCGAGCCAGGGATTCTCGGCTTCTTTGATGACGCGAATCTGCGCCGGCGCTGTGCGCACGCGGCGCTTCGGGTCGCGCTCTTCTGCGATCGTGACGCCTCCGCGAAGACGGCGAAGCTGCTCTTCCTGCGGTTGTCCAGCAAGCTTTACCAAATAGGTCTTCGGAATGTGCGAGGCCGCTTTCATCAGCTTGTGCGCCAAGTCGCCGTCGTTCGTGAGCAGCAGCAGGCCCTCGCTGTTGAAGTCGAGGCGGCCGATTGGGTAAAGGCGCGCTTTGGTTCGAATCAGCTCCATGACCGTGGGGCGGCCTTCAGGATCGGAGACGGTGGTGACGTATCCGCGCGGCTTGTTCAGCGCGATGTATTCGTGGCGTTCTGCGCCTTTGAGGAGCTTGTTGTTGACGCGGATGGAATCGGTCTCCGGATCAGCCTTGCTGCCAAGCTCAGTGACAGTCGTGCCGTTTACGCTCACCAATCCTGACTGAATCAGCTCTTCAGCTTTGCGTCGCGAGGCGATGCCGGCAGCGGCAATGATCTTTTGCAGTCGCTCAAGAGCCATGGAAGGATTCGCTTTCCTGATCTACTCGTTGCTCGCGCGGGGCGTTTCAATGGTGTTCTCTTCGTAGTGTCCCTGCGCGTCGGCTTGTTCGGAGGATTGCTCGGGTGCATCGGGGACTCCGGTTGCGTCGGCCACTCCGCCTTCGCTTTGGAACATATCGCTCTGCGCTGCAGCAGTCAGCTTTTCAAATTCTTCGATGCTGGGCAGCTCGCCGATGTCTTTTAGTCCAAAGCGCATTAAGAAGTCTTTAGTGGTTTTGTACAGAATCGGACGACCGATCACCTGCTTGCGCCCTGCGGTTGTGATCAGCTTTCGTGAGATGAGGCTGGCGAGCACGCCACTTGTATCGACACCGCGGATCTCGCTGATTTCCGGCCCGGTGACTGGCTGCTTATAGGCAATTACTGCCAGAGTTTCCAACGCCTGCAGCGACAATCTGATTGGCGGCTTCAGACTCCTGGCGAACGAGCGCACCACGTCATGGTGCTCAGGCTTGGTGGACATCCGGTATCCGCCGGCAACCTGGCGAATCTCCATGCCGTGATCGGCAGATTCGTACTCAGCAGTGAGCTGCTCGATGATTTCACGCACGCGTCGGCGAGCGCGGTCGCGCTGCTGCTTGGCTTCCTGCTTTGCGTCGGAGAGAGTCTGCTCGGGAGCTTGCTCTTCGGTTTGCGGCTGAGCACCGTCGATCGGCAAAACGTTTTCCGCAGGTTGCGCCGATGCTTCCGTAGACAACTCATCAGCGATGACCCCGATGATCTGCTCGACCGTCACCGGCTCTTCGGCGGCGTAGATGATGGCTTCGATTTT
The DNA here is from genome assembly GCA_035277605.1 of Terriglobales bacterium. Taxonomy (GTDB): domain Bacteria; phylum Acidobacteriota; class Terriglobia; order Terriglobales; family Acidobacteriaceae; genus Gp1-AA112. Next base: position 2,610 of record DATEKE010000266.1, read on the forward strand.
GGCTTTAAGGCTCATGAAAAGCTTCTAAGCTCCTGCGCTGCTAAGCTGCTGAGCTTTTACTTCCAGTCGTCGCGGACGGCGGCTCCTTCGGCCATCACGGCTTCGAAATTGTCGTGCTTCTTGATGAAGACTTCGCCGAAGACTTTGTCCTGGCGCAGAAGAATTGCCTGCAGTCGCACCAACTCCAGCAATGCTAGAAACGTACAAATCAGCGCATTGCGCGACTGCATCGGCTGCAGCAAGCGTTTTAACCGCAGCGGCTTGTCTTCGAGCAGCAGACGGCGTCGGAGATAGTCGATCATCTGTCCCACGGTGACTGCGTCTTCATTGACCTGCAAGATCGGACGTTCACGCAAACGATCGAGGATCGACTGGAATGTTCGCACCAGATCGACCACGTCCGCTGCCATCTCCGGCTCCGCGCCTTCGTCTTCTTGAAATTCCTTCAGCGCCGGATTGCTCCAGACCGCTTCCTCGATCTGCTGTTTCTGCAGCAGCATCTGCGCGGCGCTCTTGAATTTCTCATGCTCCAGCAGACGCTCGACGAGTTCGTTGCGCGGGTCTTCCTGAGCCTCGGCAGGGGCGTCGGGATCGCGCGGCAGCAGCATCTTCGATTTGATGTGAATCAGCAGCGACGCCATGTAGATGAACTCGGCAGCTACGTCCACATCGAGCTGCTTCATCCGCTCCACGTAGCCCAGATACTGCGCGGTGAGCTTTGCGATCGGGATGTCGTAGATGTCGATATCTTGCTTGCGGATGAGGTCAAGCAAGAGATCGAGCGGCCCTTCGTAGACCTGTCCTACGGTGACCGCGAAAGGGAACTCGCTGGGCTCGCGCTTGATTGGTTGCGTCTGCGTCATCTCACTTCGTTGCTGCCTGTCCGGCAGGCGCTTCGTACTCTTTCGACATCTTCATCGCCGCGCGGACCTCTTCCATCGTAGCCTCGGCGGTGCGGCTTGAGCGACGTGCACCATCTTCGAGCAAGTCCCATGCCTCGCGCGGATTCTGCTCGTAGTGACGCCTGCGCTCCTGCATGGGGTTCAGCACGCTCACCAGAGCGTCGGCTGCCCAACTCTTGCACTCGATGCAACCGATTCCCGC
>DATEKE010000267.1:0-3891 GCA_035277605.1 Terriglobales bacterium
CTGCAGGAGAATCTCCGCCGGTTGCGCAATGCAACGGACCAAGATGGGAAGAAGCTGAACGTGATCGAGCTACCGCTTCCCTGCCCCCTCTGGTTCCGAGGTCAGCGCTTGCCTGCGAGCTACGCAAACTTTTACATCGCAAATGCAGCCGTGCTGGTACCGACGTTCAATGATCCAAACGACCGCGTGGCGCTCAACATCCTTAAAGAATGCTTTCCGCATCGGGATGTCGTCGGAATATATTGTGGAGACTTCATCTGGGGCTTGGGAGCGATTCACTGCGCGACCCAGCAGCAGCCCGCGGCCAGCCGAAGTGAAGCACGACTGTAGAGGTCCGAGATTGGCGTCCAAAGACGAAAAATCCGGCAAGAACAAATGGGTAGAGATCGAGAGCTACATTCAACTTGGCGTCCTTCTGCCTGCTGCCACGTTCATCGGCTGGATCATCGGACATTTACTCGATCTACATTTCCACACTGACTGGATCTATCTCGTGGGCCTCGGATTCGGCATCGCTGCCGGTTTCGTTCAACTGTTCCGCGTGGCGCTCAAGGCAGGAGATGAATGACCTCGTCGGCAGACTCCGAGCAGCCGCAAGAGGCCAATGAACAATTCTTTACCGCGGCTTATGAGCGAATTGTCCGCCTGATGCTTCTTCTGCTGGCAGCTCTGGTGGTCCTGTTTTGGGCCTCGCTCACTCTCGGATTTGCGCTTGGTTTCCTGGCCGGCGGCGTAATCGCGATTCTGAACTTCATTTCGCTGAAGAAGCTGGTCATCGCCTTTGCCGACCGGGTGATTGCCAGCGAGGGAACCCTTCGCTCCTCGGGCCTGGTGCTCCGCTTTGTGCTGCGCTACGGATTGGTAGCCGTCGCTGCCTATGCTATATTCAAGAGTTCCGCCATGAGCGCGTACGGCCTCTTGGCCGGGCTCGGCCTTCCGGTTCCAGCCATCATGATCGAAGCCGGATACGAGCTGTACGGATCGTTGCGCCGCGGTTACTGATCCGACCTGAAGTTTCATTTCCCTAGAGCATGAAGGAAGAATTGTTCTTTACCCACTTTCTGAACCAGTACCTCGGCGGAGTCGCCTCGCGCCTTTTGTCCGGACTCGGCGCTCATCCCGTTGGCGCGGGTGAGAAGAGCCAGTATCTCTTCACTTATAATCCGGCAGCTCCGATCACCAACTTCTTCGCCATGGAGGTTCTGGTAGTTCTGATTCTCCTTGTGCTGTTCCTCTGGGCGCGCGCACGAATTTCGGTGGACAAGCCAAGCGCCATGCAGCATGTCTTCGAACTCACGGAAGAGTTCGTGAATCAGCAGAGCGAGGAAATCATCGGACACCGCAGCGAGGGATTCACGCCCTTCCTGGTCGCTCTCGGACTGTTCATTCTGATCGCTAATCTGATCGGACTTGTTCCCGGATTCGAGTCGCCCACGGCGACTCCGGCAGTGCCGCTCGGGTTAGCGATCGTCGCCTGGATGTATTACCACTGGCATGGAGTACGGAAGCAGGGAGTACTCAAGTACGCCAAGCACTTCACCGGGCCGCTGCCGGTACTCGCGCCTTTGATGTTGATTATTGAAATCATCAGCCACTTTGCGCGTTTACTTTCGCTCACCGTCCGTCTTTACGCCAATATTTTTGCCGGAGACCTGGTGACATTGGTCTTCTTTTCTCTCATTCCCATTGGCGTGCCCGTGATCTTTCTTGGCCTGCACTTATTCGTTTCACTGCTTCAGGCTTACATCTTTGTGCTGCTCGCGACCGTGTATCTAGCCGGCGCAGTGGCCGAGGAACACTAATTTTTTTGTCTGTCATTCCGAGCGCAGCGAGGAATCCTTACTGCGCCCGTGCTCGTGGGGCACGCCGATGTAGGTAATCAGTAGGGATTCCTCACCGTAAAATCGGCGGTTCGGAATGACAAGAAATCATTTCTCGCCAGGCGGACCTGGCGGAAGTTGCAAGTGTGAGGGCGCCAGCACGGTGAGCGTCAACCACCTCCTTGCAACAATTCATAGTAAGGAGCACGACACCAATGCGTAAGTTCGCGTTTTTTATTCTGGCGATGGCGATTTTTTGTATTGCTTCGCCGCTCTATGCCCAAACCGGAGCTACACCGGCAACGACGTTTAACTGGGCGATTCCAATCGGAGCCGGTATCGGCATGGGCATCGCGTCTGGCCTGTGCGGTATTGGCCAGGGGCGCGCCACTGCCTCAGCCTCCGAAGCTCTGGCTCGTAATCCTGGCGCTCGCGCCGGAATTCAGCTCTTTCTGATTCTCGGTCTGGCGCTGATCGAATCGCTCGCGCTTTACACGCTGGTCATCATCTTCGCCAAAGTGAAGTAGTTCAGCTTTTCACGAGAAATGCCCTCGGATAACCGAGGGCATTTCTTTTGGCAGCTAAAATCGACGGATGGCTGCGGTGCTTGAGTTCGCGGGCGTCAGCAAGCGCTACCGCTCTCTGTTTGCGCGGCAGGAGCGATGGGCGCTTCGAGACTTCAGTCTTCAGATCGAAGCCGGAGAGATCGTCGGATTTCTAGGCCCAAACGGCGCCGGCAAGACCACCGCAATCCATATCACGCTGGGACTGTGCAATCCGACCAAAGGCTCAGGCAAGCTACTCGGCTATGACTTCGGAGAAGCACGCGCACGCAAGCGGATCGGATTCCTTTCCGAAACTCCAGCCTTCTATCACCAGAGCGCGCGCGATGTACTCAAGTTCAGCGGCGCGCTGAACGGCGTGCGCGAACCGGAGCTATCGCGCCGAGCGAATGAGTTGCTCGACGCGGTAGGCCTCGCTTCCGATTCCAATCGCAACATCGGCAAATTTTCGCGTGGCATGCTGCAGCGCATCGGAGTGGCGCAGGCGCTGATGAATGATCCTGATCTGCTCATTCTCGACGAGCCAACGTCGGCGCTCGATCCCATTTCTCGTCTTCAGGTTCGCCAGGTGTTGCTTGATGCACGCGCAAAAGGAAAAACAGTTTTCCTGAGTTCGCATCAGTTGTCCGAAGTCGAACTGGTCTGTGATCGAGTGATTTTCGTGCGTGCGGGAGAAGTGATTGCATCCGGCAAGATGAGCGAGCTAACGGAATCTGCGAGCGAATTTGAGATCGTCGCAGAAGGGCTTTCTTCCGCCCCAGACTTCGCTCGTGACGCACATCAGCAAAACGCCCGCTGGACTTTCATCATCGATAAGCAGCATCAGCGACAGGCGATTGAGAAGATTTGGACTGGAGGCGGAAGGGTCGTGAGCGTTACGCCGCGAACTCGAAATCTCGAAGACCTATTCGTGAAGCTTATGAATGAATCATCCAGCAAGGCAGGGCAATGATCCCACTCCTGCTGCTGGCAAAAAGCTTTATCCGCCAGAACCGATGGCTGCTGATTGCATTTGTCTTGTGGCCGTTTCTGCTCGGAGCTTTCACCTGGTCTCCTGAGCATCGCGCGAACAGAGTCGAAGTGACAGAAATCGTGCAGCAGGAAGTTTTCTACGGAGTCGCTGTCGTCGCGTTTCTCGCAAGCTCTGCTGTATACAACGAAAAGCGCTCACGCCGCATTATCGGAGTGCTCTCGAAGGGCATCAGCCGCGGCCAATACTTATGGGGAATGCTGCTGGCGTGCTCCGCATTCGCCGCAATCTACTTCGCCGCAGTTGCCGGCTCGGTGATCTGGCTGGTCGGAACTTCAGGACCGACTCTGTTCGCCTGTCTTTGCCTGCTTGTACAAGGATTCAGTGCGGCCTTCTGGGCAGCGGCACTCTCACTGTTATTTGCGACTTTTCTTCATCCGTTCCTGGCCGCAGCGATCGCCGGGAGCGCCGCCTTCGCGCCGCTAGCTATGTCGAAACCGAACGCGGTCATCGCCTCGGCGGCGACGCTTATGAACTC
>DATEKE010000268.1:0-31109 GCA_035277605.1 Terriglobales bacterium
CCGCACCCACGAGCGCGCACAGCAGATGGCGGAAAAAATAGGCGGCAGCGCTATCCGCTTCGATCGGCTTTACGAAACGGCCGATCGCGCGGACATTGTAATTACCTCGACCGGCGCACCGCACGTAATCTTCCGGCGCGAGCACGGCGAGCTATTTATGCATCGCCGCAAGAATCGCCCCATGTTCTTCATCGACATTGCTGTGCCGCGCGACGTCGATCCTGAAATGGGAGAAGTGGATGGCGTCTTTACCTACAACATCGACGATCTGCAGCAGATCGTGGAATCGAACGTAAGCGACCGCGGACGCGAAGCGCAGCGAGCCGAGGCGTTAATCGAGGAGGAAGTTGAGCGCTTCCGCCGGCGCATGCAGACTCTCGATGCAGTCCCAACAATTCTTGCGCTGCAGCAGCGAATGGAGCAGATTCGCCAGGATGAGATCGAGAGACTTCGGGCGAAGCTCGGTCCGCTGACTCCCGAACAGCAGAGCACAATCGAGAATCTCACCCGGAGCATCGTGAATAAGATTCTGCATCCTCCGATTTCCGCTCTCAAAAACGCAAGTGGATCGGAAGAGCTGACGACAACTTCGGAGATATTGCGCGGTCTGTTCGGATTGGAGCTTGCCTCGCACACCAACGGTTTTGTTCCCGAGGAGGAACGCTCCAAACTTTCCCCTCCTGAGTCATCAAAATCCGGGCTTTCTGCAGAGAAATCCGAAGCGGACAAGCCCGCTCTGAAATTCACCGCACGTTCATAGATGGCTCATTTGCGCATCGGTTCTCGCGGTTCGCAGCTGGCGCTATGGCAGGCAAATCACATTGCTGATCTGCTGCGCGGACAAGGACATACCGTTCAGATTGAAGTGATCAAAACCACAGGCGACAAAATCACAACCGTTGCGCTCGCGAAGGTGGGTACGAAAGGAATGTTCACTAAAGAGATTGAGGAAGCGATGCTCGACCGCAGGATCGATCTGGCGGTGCATAGCCTCAAGGACTTACCTACTGAGCTTGCACCCGAGTTCGTGATTGCTGCCGTTCCGGAGCGGGAAGATCCGCGCGACGCATTTGTGTCCGCCAAGTATTCTCGAATTGAAGAGCTGCCGGCAATGGCGCGAGTTGGCACGAGCAGTTTGCGTCGCCAGGCTCAACTTCATGCCATACGCGGCGATCTTCAAATCATTCCGTTGCGCGGCAACGTCGATACCCGCCTGCGTAAGCTGCAGTCGGGCGAGTTTGATGCCATCATTCTGGCTGCGGCGGGCGTTTCCAGATTGGGACTCGCCGACTCCGTTCGCATGCGGCTCGAGCCTGAGCAGATGTGTCCTGCGGCGGGGCAGGGAGCACTGGGGATCGAAGCTCGCTCCGTTGACTCGGCAACGATTTCAGCACTGAAGTTTCTTGACCATGGTCCAACGCGAGCTGCAGTCGAATGCGAGCGGGCTGCGCTAAATGCGCTCGGCGGCGGCTGCCAGGTGCCTATCGGAGCTTACGCTCGCCATGAAAACGGGAAGCTTTCTCTGCAGGCAGTCGTAGCGAGTCCCGGTGGCGAAGAGATCATCAGCGAGCGGCGCTCGGGCTCTGATCCGCGGAAGCTCGGAAGAGAGGTCGGCGACGCGCTGCTGGCAAAAGGCGCCAGACGAATTCTCGAATCCGTTTATGGCAGCGTGACATCTGTTCCGCAGCAGCCGTAGTATCCTGCGATATTCATGCCCGCGAAAAAGAAAGTCACAGATCGTGAATCGCAGCGCGTTGCCGAATTGGTGACCGCTGGTCCCCTTGCGGGAAAACGCATCGTAGTTACCCGCGCACATAAGCAGGCGGAAGGGCTTTCGTCACTGCTACGCGGCTGCGGGGCCGAAGTGATCGAAGCCCCGGTCATCGAGATTCGTCCGCCTGATTCGTTCGCAGCTCTGGACGAAGCTTTACAGAACATCTTGCAATACGACTGGCTCATTCTCACCAGCGTGAATGGAGTGGAAGCACTGTTCTCGCGCCTGGAGCCTCTTGGGCTCAGCATAGATTCGCTTCAGCATCTTAAGATTGCGGCGATCGGACCCGTGACCGAAGAACGGATTCAGGACCATGGACTCGTGGTCGATCTGGTACCGTCGCGGTATGTGGCCGAAGAAGTCGTACACGTGCTGCGGAAGCAAGTGAAAGGCGAGCGAGTTTTGCTTGTGCGCGCCAAAGTCGCTCGTGACGTTATCCCTGAAGAGCTTCGGGGCGCTGGAGCACAGGTGGATGTTGTGGAGGCGTACCAGACGGTAATACCGGAACGCGCAAAGGAGCGGCTGCTGGAAGTGTTTGCAGATGGTGCCCCCGATGCGATCACATTTACGAGTTCTTCAACAGTCAAGAACTTTCTTTCCATCGTGCTGGGAACAGATATCCCCGCCAAACTCTCGAAGACGAAGTTGGCGTCCATTGGGCCGGTGACATCCGAAACGCTGCGTGAGTATGCATTACCAGTTCACGTGGAAGCCGATGAATTCACGATGGATGGCTTGGCGCAAGCGCTGGTCAGAGAACTGGGTGGCTGAGGTTCGGAGGATATTAGGACGCTAGTCCGTCAGTGCCGTTCCCGGTAGGGAATGGGTTCGGCTCTGAGCCGTCAGTAGGGGTCACCCATTCGCTACCGCGAACGGTACTGACGATTCGCTACGACGCTCACATTTGCGGTAACGACTGTTCCGTTCGCCGTTGCAGCCGCTCTTGCCGACTCTGCGATGTGACTGCCTGGATTTCATTTAGGGAATACGTTGTCCCTCGCCATAAAACTCCCCCATGAATGACTGAACTCACGGCTGAATTCAGCAGCGTATACACGAACATCAGCGATGCAATTGGATGTGTGAACACATACCAGGGTGAGACTTGAAAGCTCCGCGAAACACGAGCATAGAGTAAAACGATCGAGAACAACGCCAGTCCGAATCCCAATTTGGAAATTCCTGGCGCCAGCAAGATCCCGATCCACGGGCCTATGTGGTAGATCAAAGCTCCGATGCTCGCGAGAACAGCGAGCGGCCAACTGAAATGCAGCAGGCTAAACATGTTCTTTTGCAGATTGCGAACCACGCCGAAGGCGCCTTCAGCCCAGCGAAGCTCGATGAGTCCGGGTCCGCGAACGCAGTCCTGAATGAAGCCGTGCTCTTTTACCGCCTGCCCGAGCTTCAGATCGTCGATCACCTCCATCCTGAGCGCCTGATAAGTGCCCAGGTTTTCGTAGGTGCTGCGGCGGATCAAATTGAATGCCCCTGCTCCGACATAATCTTTGGTTCGAGGATCGCGGACTTTCCACGCTCGCAGCACAAGCGACGATGCGAGGCCGAAGAACCCGAGCATCATTTTTTCTCCCACCGTATGCATAATCAGCGTGGGGAAAATTACGAGATGATCACACCCGGTGAGCTGAGCATAGGTTAGGGTGCGGCGGAGCGCGTCGCCGCGGAAGATGATGTCGCCATCAGTAAAGAGAACCCAATCGCTACCGGAGGCTGCGGCGCCGCGCCACATGGCATGCGTCTTTCCCAGCCATCCGGAAGGAAGTTCGTCGATATGGATCACATTCAGCTTGACGGGAAATTCGCGCTGCAGCCGATCCATGATGCTTCCCGTCAGATCAGTTGAGCGGTCATCGACAGCACAGATTTTCACTTCGGGATAGTCCTGCGTCAGCAGAGAGCGCAGGCATTCTTCGATTTTTGCGGCTTCATTACGAGCGGGTACTACGACAAAAACGCGCGGCTGCTCTCCACTGAGTACAGGAACCCTGTCCCACTCCGGTCGAGTGAGATCGGCAAGTTTCCCCATGCCGCGCACAGCATCGAGAGAACGGCGGAGCCAGTCTGCTCCCAGGATCAGTCCGGCCGCGAGCCAGATCCAGCGACTCAAGCGGATGCTCCGGCGAGAGTCGTTTGTTGTTCAGACGAGAATGGCGGTGCGAAGCGCATGCCAATGAACAGAATGATTGCTGAGAACACGAGAGCGATCAACGTGACGGAGAAACCGAGCCGCAAAGTTGAGCGATCAGAAATGGCGCCGATAATAGTGGGCGACAAAGCATCGCCGAGGAGATGGATGGTAAAGAGGTTTACACCGATTGCTGTCGCGCGAATAGGGGCCGCGACGGAGTTCACGATTGCCGCATTCAGCGGGCCGGTATTGAGGAACAGGAAGAACTCGGCGGCGGCAAGCGAGAGGAAGATCCAACTGGGATTGCCGTAAAACGCAAACAGCGCACCGGGAATGGCGAGGAGCATGCTCAGAGCCGAGAGGAGATAGTAGGCAGAACGGGTACGCTTCAGCCACAGGTCTCCAAGCCAGCCTCCAACCGCGGTACCGGCTAGGCCATCAATCACTGTGATGATTCCAAAGTAGTAATTAGCTTTGTCAAGCGGAATTCCGCGTTCCCGTTCCAGGAACGTCGGCATCCAGGCGGAGATTCCACCCATAGCGAAGGTCATCATCGCCAGGCCAAGCGTCGCGGTCCAGAATGCCGGGTTGCGCAGCAAGCCGTGAAAGGTTGTGCGCTCGACGGTTAACAGACCAGCTTCCTTCGCACCTCGCGCCGGCTCGGGGCCCCCAAAGTAAAACGCAAACGCGACGATGAATCCGGGAATGGCACAGACGTAGAACGGAGAGCGCCAGCCGTGAGTTGTGCCCAGCGCGCCGCCGATGATGTACCCCAAGGCGGCTCCGACGGGAATGGCGAGATAGAACAGCGCGAGCACGCGTCCGCGGCGCTCTTCCGGGTAAAGATCGGCGATGTACGCCGGCGCGATTAGCGAAAACGTAGCTTCTCCCACTCCGACAACAGTGTGACGGACAAGCAGCTCGGTGAAATTGTGGGTAACTGCCGTGAGCAGAGTGGCCGCGCTCCAGACAATCGCGCCGATGGTGATGATCATCTTGCGCGATTTGCGGTCCGCAAGGAATCCAATTGCTGGAGCACAGCACATATAGAAGACGAAGAAGACCGTGGTCAGTGCACCAAGTGCCGTATCGGACGGATGGAACTCTTGTTTCACCAACGGCTGCACCGCGGGAAGGATGTAGCGGTCGATGTAATTCAGGAAGTTCAGCGCAGTGAGGAGACCAAGCACCAGCGCCGGCCGCGGGGCACCGTTCATGCCCGGTTTTGTCCGTTGCTATGCTTGCTGGTTGCGGGACGCGGCCAGCGAGCTTCGACGGTCGTTCCAATTCCGCCGCGCGGGCGGAAGACTCCGCGCACCAACGCCCACTCTGGATCACCAGCACGCACCACGTCGTCAAGAACTCGGTTCACGATGTTCTCCTGAAAGATTCCGAGATTCCGATAGCACGTCAGATATTCCTTCAGCGATTTCAGCTCGAGGCAGCGTTCCCGCGGCATGTAGCGCAACGTGAGTACGCCGAAATCGGGCAGTCCGGTTTTCGGGCAGACCGAGGTGAATTCCGGAATGTCGATCTCGATCTCATACGCAGGGAACTGGTTCGGCCAGGTCTCGATGTCGGGAAAATTGAAATCGAGGCCCGACTTGGCGTGCTCGGGTGTGTAACTGGGTTTCTGCGGCATTCGTGAGTCTATTGTAGCGGTGCCCAGTCTTGTGTCTCGGCTTGTCATTCCGAACCTCCGGTGTTTGGCGGTGAGGAATCTCTATGGACTTCCAGATAGCAAGTTGAAGATGGAGCTGATGGGCTCGGTAGCGAAGGACTGACGCAGCGCGGCGCTACTTCACCGACACACATCCTTTCCTTTGGGTTTCTCGAAGTCCGTAGGGATTCCTCACCGCAAAAGACCCGGTTCGGAATGACAGAGGTATCGTTATGCCGCTTTTGGCATCTCGGCCACTTGACCGGGAGCGATCCGCTGCTGGCCTTGGAGCTTCTTGCCTTCGACCTTCAATAGCTCCGAATTCAGTTCCGCTCCGATCAGAATCGCGATGCTGCTCACGTACAGCCAAAACATGAGCGCGATGACCGCACCGATGGTGCCGTACGTCTTGTTGTAGTTGGCGAAGTTAGAAATGTAAATGTTGACGGCCAGTGAGATCAGAATCCAGAGAATTGTTCCGACGATCGCTCCGGGAAGCGTGTGCTTGAATCGCTGCTTCACATTGGGCCCGAAGAAGTAGAGCAGCTCCATTGAGAGCACGATGCAAGCAACGATGATCCCCCAGCGCATAAATCCCCAGCTTTGCGCGAAGACGTGAGAGAGATGAAGCACATTGCTGAGGAAGTATCCGGCGCGATTCCCGACCAAGGTGAGAACCATGGCGAGAGCCATCAGGCCGCCGGTCATGAATGTGAGACCTAATGCCAGCAGTCGTTGCTTCACCATTGGACGGCTCTGACGCGCATCATAGGCAATGTCGAGTGCATCAATCATCGCTGAGAATCCCCCTGACGCCGCCCACAGCGTTCCGACGATTCCAAATGACAACAATCCGCCGCGGCTTGGGGTTAATACGCTTTGCAGGATCTTGCGTACGAGGCCCATGGCATCGTGCGGAATGAATCGTGCCGCGAAATCGAGTATTTGATTAAAGAGGTTCGGAACCGGCAAGTATCCCAGGACGGTGGCGAGCAAAATAAGCAGAGGGAAGAGAGACAGCAGGAAATAGTACGCAAGCCCGGCAGCTACGCTGAAGGTGCGCGTCCGCTGCACTTCGTTGTACACCGAAACAGCGACTTCTTTGGCCTCGCGTAGTCCAATTCCCATTGCAATTCGTATACAAGCGTGTTGCTGGTTGGATTAGATGATGCTGCTGTTTTGCTGAGATGTCGTTGAGCCAAAACGACCTGCGGAGGCATCTGATTAGCAGCGCATACACGCAGGCAATAGTCAGCCAGAAGCTTTGGTCGAGGAGCTTCTTTGTTGTCCGATATACTTTACTTTTGTTAACAAATGGCCGAACGCACTAAGAATGGGAACGGAAGGCATGTATGGCGATTTGCGATCATCGCAATTGTCGCCGTCATCGTGCTTGCCGCCTTTATCTCGAGCCGAAGAAGCAGCGTTCCCGTGCGCGCAGACCGGGTGGCTCGCCAGGATCTGGTCACTTCAATTTCCACGAACGGAAAAGTCGAGCCCATTCAGAGCTTCGACCCCCACAGCCCAGCACCTACGACGGTAAAGAAGATTTACGTACGTGAAGGCCAACAGGTTAAGGCGGGAGAGATGCTGATGCTGCTCGATAACTCGGACGTGCGTGCGCAGGTCGCGCGCGCTCAAGCTCAGCTCAAAAGTGCTGAAGCTGATCAGCACGCAATCCAATCAGGTGGAACTCAGGAGGAAGTTCTCACGACGCGCTCGGATCTGGTAAAGGCACAAGCCGATCGCGACGCTGCGCAGAGGAACTATGAGGCGTTGCAGCAGCTCGCCAAGACGGGAGCTGCCGCACCTTCGGAAGTACGCGAAGCGGCCAACCGCCTGGCAAGTGCGGACGCGACGCTGAAGTTGCTCCAGCAAAAACAGCAGGACCGTTACTCGAGTCCGGAAGTGAGCAAAGTTCAGGCTGAGGCTACGCAGGCTCACGCAACACTAGCCGCTGCCGAAGATCAGCTAAAGCATACGGAAATCCGCGCCCCATTTGATGGAACGGTTTATTCAATTCCGATCAGGCAGGGCGAGTACGTGCAGCAGGGCGAGTTGCTGCTTCAGCTCGCCAACCTCAAAAGAGTTCAGGTGCGTGCTTTTGTAGATGAACCCGAGATCGGCAAGCTTGCTACCGGACAACCTGTGAACATTACCTGGGACGCTTTGCCAGGAAAGAGCTGGCACGGCGAGATCACGCAGATGCCGTACACGATCACGACGTATGGCACACGCAACGTAGGCCAAGTGCTGTGCGGCATCGATAACGACGATAGGCGCTTATTGCCCAACATCAATGTCACGGTGAATGTGAGTATTGCGAACAAAAAGGATGTGGTCACCGTAGCTCGCGAGGCTCTCCATGATGATGAGAATGGACGCTTCGTCTATCTAATCAGGGATGGGCACTTGGATCGTCAGCCGGTGGAAGCAGGAATCGCGAACAACACCCGCATCGAAATCACCAAAGGACTCGAGCCAGGAGAACTGGTCGCCCTTAACAGCCTCAATGCAGCTCAGCCTCTAAAGCCCGGACTGGAAGTTCGTACTCGGTAATCCTCGGATGTTAAATCGCTTTTTCCCTCCTAATCCCAAGTTGTATCGCAACCGCCCTTTGGCCGCCGTACTCGGTATCTTGATTGTTCCCGTTCTGGGCTTCGCGCAATCGTCAGGCGAATCAACCCTGGATCTATTCATCAACGGACAAGCTGATGCCGCGGTTCGCGCTCTCAGGTCTTCACTGAATGCGAATCCGTCTGACGCCCAGCAGCACAACCTGCTTTGCCGGGTGCAGTACGCCGAAGAGCGCTGGGATGCTGCGGTTTCTGAATGCGAGCGTGCTGCGAATCTCGATCCCAAGAACGGAATCTACCAGCTCTGGCTGGGCCGCGCGTACGGCGAAAAAGCTGAACATTCAAGTTGGCTGACGGCCATTGGATTGGCAAAGAAGACACGAATTGCCTTTGAAAAAGCCGTGCAACTCGATCCTGGAAACGTTGAGGCTCATTCAGATCTGAGCGAGTACTATATCGAGGCCCCTGGCTTCCTTGGTGGTGGTACCGATAAAGCCGCAGCCCAGGCGAACATCGTCGAAAAGATTGAGCCGGCAAGTGCACATTGGATTCGCGCGCGCATAGCCGAGCACCAAAGCAGGAACAGCGATGCGGAAGCCGAATACAAAAGAGCGTTGACGCTCGATATGAACTCTCCGCGGCGATTGTTCGACCTCGCTTCGTTTTATCGCCGCGTAAATCGGCTTGACGAGCTGGAATCTACCATTCAGAAAGCTGCGCAGTTGAACGCGAGAAACGATTCGAGTTTGGTTGATTCCGCTGGATTGTTGCTGCGAGTCGGGCGCAATCTCCCGCTCGCCGCAACTCTTCTCAGGCGCTACATCGATCAGGGCACAAAATCGGAAGATGCACCACTCTTTCAAGCCCAGCATCTGCTAGGACAGGTCCTCGAGAAATCTGGAGATGTGCAGGGAGCCAAGCTCGCCTATCTCGCTGCCCGATCTGAAGCTAGCGAATTCGCGCCAGCTAGTGCCGCATTGAAGCGGTTGGGTGCTTGAGAACAACCGGCGTTTTGGGTAGTGGGTCAAACTGACCCACTACCGCGTTTTGGGTCGCATTGACTCTTGTTAATGTCCGACTTAAGCTCTGGATTTGCATGACAATTAAGTTACGGCCTGAGCACGAGAAGGCAATTACGGAAGCGATAAAAACGGGCGCTTACCGCGATGCTGATGAAGTAATCAGCCGAGCCCTTGAAATTTTACACACGAGTGAGGAGTGGCTCCGCGAACACAAGCAGCAGATTTCGAAGAAAATCGAAGCTGCCTTCGCGCAGTCGGAAAGGGGTGAGTATTTCACGGCGGAACAGTCTCGCTCTGATATGCAAAATCGCAAATCGAAATGGAAGCGTGAGCACAAACATTGACAGCTCCATCCTATGAGCTCTCACCTGAAGCCCAGAATGACCTTTTCGAAATATGGAGCCGCATCGCAGAGGACAGCGTTGAGCTTGCCGACAGAATCGATGGCGAGTTTTACGAGCTGTTTGAGTCATTAGCACAGCTTCCGGGGCAGGGTCATTCAAGACGCGATCTCACAAGCAGGCCCGTGTTATTCATTGCTCTGTACTCGTTTCTAGTCGTTTATAGGCCTGATCCCAATCCTGTTCGAATCATGGCAGTAGTTCGCGGCAGCCGAGAGATAGGGCGAATCCTCAGGGCGCGCTCATGATCCCGGCTTGCTTCTGTGGCGGCAGGAATGCGTCATGCAGGGATACCACCTTCATCACCTGGCGTAGTTGATCAAGCGATGCTTTGCTCGTGACTTCTATCTGGGCCGTTTCTCCTGGGAGCAAGTCGATGTAATTATCGGAGAACTTGACCTCTGCGTCGCCGAATGAAAGATAGACGTCGCGAGCGAACTGCGCAGAATGCAGCGTCACGCGATAGCCATTGCCTGCTGTTTCGATGTTCGCCGTGATCTCCGGCTGCGGCAGAGCGATGTTCTTCATGGGAGTGAAGAAGTAGAGATTTTTTGAGACAGGTTTGCCATCGACCAACAGTTCGGCAGCGATGAAGACCTGATTGCGTTGGCGTTGAGCGAGCAATTCCGTAACTGGCAAGCTTAGGTACACGTCGCTGGCTAACGGTCTGATTTGGACATCTGCCGATTTGTCTTCCAAAACCTTTCCCGAAAGATCCAGCAGGCGAACGTGCAATTGCGCCGGCAACGGCTGTTGGCGATCAGAGACAACATAGATCTGTAGCGCGCTGTTTTCCTCATTTGGGCTTACGAGCAGATCATTGTAGAACCGCCGTGCATAGTACTGCAGTGCCTTCCAGTGGCCGTAATAGTCGATGCTGGCCCAGGAGGCTACCGGCCAGCAGTCGTTGAGCTGCCAGTAAAGAGAGCCCATGGTTCGTGGACGGCTGCGGCGCAGATGCTCGGCGCCGACTTTGATAGCTTCCGCCTGCATTACCTGGCTGGCGTAGAGGAAAGAAGGGAAGTCTTTAGGCTGGCCGAAATAGCGGAGCAGGTAGTCGTAAATCCGGCCATTGCCGCCTTTGTTCTTCTGATGCGAGAGCATTACGGGCGAGCTGATGTCCCAATCTGACGGGACACTGAATGCTTTGATGGTGTTCATTTCGGGAAACGATTGGAAGCCATATTCCGTCATGAAACGCGGCACCTGCAGCTTGTAGTCCTCGATCGGAGCGAGCGCGTGCCAGACCTGCCAATAGTGCATATCCCCGATGCGCTGCGAATCAGGATCCTCTTCGAAATTCGAACTGGGCGAACTCGGCCAATATGGAACAGGCTGGCCGAACTGAACAACCACGTCTGGCAGCACGCGGTTGAAAAGCACCATGTAGTCCTGCCAGACCTTTTCTGAGACCTTCTGTCCCACTTCGGCTTTGAACTGCTGGCGATCTCCCCAGTGATCCCACCCGGTTTCGACCTCGTTATTCCCGCACCAAATCACGATGCTGGGATGATTACGCAGACGTTTAACCTGATCGATCGCTTCCTGCCGAACGCTGTCGAGGAACGCCGCATCGCCTGGGTACATGTCGCCGCCGAACATGAAGTCCTGCCAGACGATCAGACCGAGTTCGTCGCAGATGTTGTAGAAATCATCCATTTCATAGATTCCGCCGCCCCACTCGCGGACCATGTTCATGTTGGCATCCCGAGCGGACTGCAGAATCTGGCGATAGGTGGCTTCGGTTACACGGGAAGGGAAGCTGTCAAAAGGAATGACGTCGGCGCCTTTTCCGAAAATGGGAATACCATTGATGACGAATTCCATGCTGCGTCCCCAATGATCGGGTTCCTGACGGAGTTCGAGAGAGCGTAATCCCGTGCGAACTTTGGCTTCGTCGATTACGCCGCGTTTGACTTCTACCGAGGCAGAAAAATTGTAGAGGGACTGCGGACCGTATCCGGCTGGAAACCAGCGCGCCGGTTTTTCGATTTCGATCGGCACGGTCACGCGATTAACGCCGGGGTGCAGCGTTACTGTGCGGTCGATTTTCTTCGATGCGTTTGACTCCGGAGCCGTGTATCCGACGGTTACTTTGGCGGAATTGTTTCCATCGGATTCAACTTCAAGCTCGGCCGCAAGATTCGCCACATCGGCCGTAACTTCGTTTTGCGCAATGTGCAGATCGCGGATTACTGCGTCGTCCCAACTTTCGAGCGTGACGGGCTTCCAGATTCCCAAAGTGACAAAGCGTGGCCCCCAATCCCATCCGTACTGATAAGGTGCTTTGCGCGTGTACGGATCGGTGCCGATTCCTTTCTCGACATCGGCATCGTGTTCGGAAATGGAAGGAAGGCGATAAGGCAGAAGCTGAATCTGCTTCAAGACCAGGTTAATTGGTGAGCGGAACGTGATAAGCAGCGTGTTAGTGCCTTGCTTCAGATACGGCTTCGCATCGACACGCCAGATGCGGAACATGTTGTCGGCATCCAGAATTCCATGGCCGTTCAAGGAAACTGTCGCATACGTATCGAGTCCCTGAAAGACCAGCTCAATATGCTTGCGGCTGATCGTTGCTGCAGCAACATCGAACGTCAATTGGTATTGCCAGTCTTCTTCGCCGATCCACTGCAGAGTTTTCTCATTCTCGCGATAGAACGGCTCGGGAATGATTTTGTTCTGCAGCAAATCTGTTTGCACGCAGCCGGGGACTGTTGCGGCAATCCAATTCGAGACACGTTGCAGAGTAGCCTGATCAACTGCAGGGTTGACCCCTTCTACGTGATTTAAGGCGGCATCCGGTGCGAGACGGAATTGCCATCCGCTATCGAGTTTCATCACCTGTTTTGAGGAGCCCATTGCGGCGGTGCACATCAGGAGTGAGAAGAGCAGCAAAATCGATTTGTTCATGGATGTAATGAATAAAAACTGCGGCGGCATGATAACAGCTTTATTTACGGACGGAGCCACGGAGGGCACGGAAAAGCAAAGAAGAACTGTTTAAAAATTGTCTCCGTCCGCTCCGTGATTCCGTCGGGAAGTCAGGTTTTCCATACCTTTCAACCGATCCCTAAGGAATGCCCGTTCGATTTCGTTCGTAGCCAGTTCGAGAGCGCTGCGATAGGACTCGGCAGCTTCGGCTGGGCGCTGGAGGCGTCGGAGAATATCAGCGCGTGCGGCATGAAACAGGTAGTAGTTTGTTAGTTCTCCAGATTCTCCAAGCAGGTCGATTCTCCTGAGTCCTTCTGCGAATCCACTGCTCATCGCAATTGCCACAGCTTGATTCAATGCGACAACCGGCGAAGGGTTCAGCTCGAATAGCTTGCCATATATGGCAACGATTTGTGGCCAATCGGTTTCGGCAGATTTCTTCGCGGTGGAGTGAAGAGCACTAATGGCGGCCTGTAACTGATATGGCCCGATCTGCCGCAATTTCCACGCATCATCGAGAATGGCGATACCCTCTGCAATTTCATTCTGGTCCCACAGTGATCTGTCTTGCTCTTCCAAGGTGACTAACTTGCCCTCGCGGGTGCGTGCCGCACGCCGCGAATCGTGCAGCAACATAAGTGCTAGCAGGCCGAGATTTTCTGGCTCTTTCGGCATGAGTTCGCGAAGAACGCGAGCTAGCCGAATTGCTTCTGCGCAAAGATCAGTGCGGATCAACATTTCTCCGGAAGCCGCAACATAGCCCTCGTTGAAGATGAGGTAGATCACCGCTTGCACGGATACGAGTCGCTCGGGCAGGCTTTCCGGCGGAGGCACTTCATAGGGAATGTGCGCTTCCTGAATTTTGCGTTTCGCACGAACGAGCCGCTGTGCCAGTGTCGGTTCGGGAAGGAGAAAGGCTTTCGCGATCTCAGGAGTGGTGAGCCCGCCGAGCGTTCTGAGTGTCAGCGCGACCTGTCCTTCGCGATTGAGCGCGGGATGGCAGCACGTGAAGATCAGTCGGAGTCGATCGTCGGGAAGGTGCATTGGTTCGTCTTCGAGGTTTGGTTCGCTGGAAGGGGCGAAGGCTTCGATCTCGTATCGGACGGCGTCTTCTTTGTCGCGCACCGTTCGGTCGCGCCGGACCTGGTCGATCAGCTTACGATGGGCGGCGGTCATCATCCACGCGGCTGGATTCGAGGGAATTCCACTTTTGGGCCACGTAGTGAGGGCGGCGGCGAAGGCCTCTTGCGTTGCGTCTTCGGCTCTGTCGAACGAACCAGATATGCGAATGAGACTGGCGATGATCTTGCCCGACTCCTCGCGAAAAACCGTCTCGGCAGCCAGCCGTGCTTCCATCTAGTGAGTTAATCCCTCGTGCAGTGGACGAATCTCGATACAGCCCTCGCCGCCCTTGCAGCCTGTGGGGATCTTCTTAGCCCATTCGATGGCGTCGTCCAAGTCTTTGCAGTTGAGGATGTAGTATCCGGCGAGCTGCTCTTTGGTCTCAGCGAATGGTCCATCGAGCAGTTGTTGCTGACCATTGTTTGATCGCACCGTCGTTGCGGTGGTTGTTGGCTTGAGCGGCTCGGCGCTCTCGAAAACGCCGCGTTGTGCAGCTTCGTTCATCACCTCGCGGTGTTTCTCACCGACCGATTGCAGCGTTGCTGGGTCAATGTCAGGGCTTTCGACCGAGTACACGAGAAACATATATCGCATTCAAGCTCCCTTCCATGAATACGACGGTCCAAATGCAACCGAATCGACAACTCTTGATCTATGTTTCTTCTCATTTTTCAGCAATTTACAGGACAAAGTGGCTGCCTGCCTAGACCCACTGGGCCGAGCGCGTTCTGGGCGGCTCGTCGGGAAGGCTGCGGCGATACCTTGTGACTCTCATTAAGCAGAGACAGAAGGCGAACATCCACAGAATCGCCACTGCGCCCCAGACGATCAGCTTTCGCAGGAGTTCAGGAGAAATCTGCCCGGTATCTCTTGCGCTCATCAGTTCGTAGCAGAAAATCAAGCAGCATGCCGCGAAGGCCAACATGCAGATGATGGAAGGTGTTCGGGAATTCAGGAAGCGCTGCAACATCATTCTGAGGTGAAGTAATCGACGGCCACCGGCGACTCGAAGAGCGAATAGTCACGCGTGACCACCGTTATCCCCGTCTCCGTGACGAAGTAATTACGTCGATCTTCTTCCATATCGTAGCCGATTACGCTGCCTTCAGGTATGTGAACATCACGATCAATGATCGCGCGCCGGATGCGGCAGTGGCGTCCGATATTCACGTGCGAGAAGACGATGCAGGATTCCACTTCTGCATAGGAGTTGACGCGAACGTCTGGCGAGATCACGCTCTTGCGCACTGTTGCTCCCGAAATGATGCAGCCTGATGAGACCACCGAGTCCACCGCCATCCCGGTACGTCCAGGTTCGCTAAAGACGAATTTTGCCGGCGGATATTGCCGTTGATGCGTGCGGATTGGCCAAGCTTTATCGTACAAATTGAAGACTGGTGAGACGGCCACGCAGTCCATGTTGGCATCGTAGTAGGCGTCCAGCGTTCCTACGTCGCGCCAATAGAGAGCTTCCTTTTT
Organism: Terriglobales bacterium; assembly: GCA_035277605.1. Classification (GTDB taxonomy): domain Bacteria; phylum Acidobacteriota; class Terriglobia; order Terriglobales; family Acidobacteriaceae; genus Gp1-AA112. The sequence goes on from DATEKE010000268.1 coordinate 15,112, forward strand.
ATTTTCGTCGATGAAATTAAAAGCGTAGACGCGATATTCCGCGAGAAGTTTCGGCAGGATGTCATGGCCGAAGTCGTGAGACGAATCGGGATCCTCGGCGTCTTTCAGCAATGCGGGGAGCAGTACGTCGGTATTGAACAAATAGACGCCCATCGATCCCGAGCACATATTCGGATTGAAAGGCGAGCGAAGTTTCGTGGTCTTTGGCTTTTCTTCAAAGCCGATGACCCGCGCGTCACGATCGACGTCGACAACTCCAAAACGGGAAGATTCTGAGGGATCGATCAGAATCGTCGCCAGTGTCACATCCGCCCCGGCATCGAGATGCTGGCGCATCATCAAGTCGTAATTCATTTTGTAGATGTGGTCGCCGGAGAGAATCATCACGTACTTCGGCTGCTCGCTGCCAATCGAGTAGATGTTCTGGTATACAGCGTCTGCCGTTCCCATGTACCAGTTCTCGCTCACTCGCTTCATCGGCGGCAAAATCTCGATGAATTCGCCGAGTTCGCTAGCCACAATCGTGCCCCATCCTTCGCGGATGTGGCGATTCAGCGAGAGCGCTTTGTATTGCGTGAGGATGTAAACCTTGCGCAGGTCAGAGTTGATGCAGTTCGAGAGTGTGATGTCAATAATGCGGTAGTTGCCACCGAAGGTCACGGCTGGCTTGGCGCGGTCGCGTGTCAGAGGGAAGAGACGCTCGCCGGCGCCTCCGGCCAGCAAGACTCCGAGTGTGTCCTTCATGAGTGCTCTTGATGTGCTGCTATTTCGTTACTGCGAGCTACTGCGTCGGCCGGAAGATGGCCTGGAAACAAACGATGATAACAGGTCAAACGAAAACCCGGAGCTTCGGCTCCGGGTGATGAATGCATTTCGTGAAAACTAGGCTGCGCGATCTTTGCTCTCGTCCAGGCTGATACGCAGAGACTTCAAGAAGCGCAGGTCCTGCGCGTTCACCTTCAGCTCCGGATTCGCATTTACGGACTTGCGGGCACCAACAACTTCTGGCTTAGGTTGCTCCTCCTCGTGCCGGTTGAAGCCGACAGTCGCTTCCAAAACCAAGAATACGTCGTAGCCTTCGCCTTTAATCTTGCCTATGACTGCCGCTATCGGTTCTGCCTCTGATAGGGACTCGTTAATCGCCTCGCCCAATTCCTTCATCAATTGCTTCAGCCGCTGGTTCACGACTCGCTCCGTGTGGGTGGACAGGGTGACGGGGTACTTCAAGACCTGTACGCCCCGCTTTATCTATTTGGATGCCACGCCAGGGGGTGACGTTCCGGCAATCGCTTGAAAATCGGGGATGTTAGGAGGACAGCTCTCCTCGGCTCCAGTCTAACCGCTCCACTCGGCGAAATCGAGCAGAATCAGCACCGGCGCAAGTTGCCGCTTTTCACTGACCTACTGTTTCTCGCTTATATGGTTGGTTTAGGTACCGACGGGCCTCGTCCATAGCTCCCTGGGTATTGTCATTCGTCTGCAGGGCCTGACGGTATTCGTTCGTGGCCCGTTCCCGCTGGTCAGTGATGTCGAAGATCTTGCCCAGCTGGATATGGCTCCAGACTTCAGTCCACTTTGGCTCACCGTCGCCGTTCAGAGCCTCACGATAGGAGTTCGCGGCGGACTGATAGTTCTTCTGCAGGAAGAAGACCTCGGCGATGCGGTAATGCGCCAGCGAGCTGTTGTGATTGGCATCAAGAGCCTTTTGGTATTCCTTTAAAGCTTCGGCCAGATCTCCCTGAGCTACGAGCTGTTGGCCGCGGAGGATTGCCACTCGGACACGAAGATCAGGTGAGTTCTTCAGGACCCAATTATTGGGATCGAGAACAATCCGCCTCGGCTTGCCGAAGGTTTCGATCGAGTAAGTAGACTCGGTCCCGACTACGTCGATGCGCTTCATCTCGCTCTTGCCATCGGTGTCGACACGTACTTCCAGAGGCATACGAAACAAATCTAGATCCTGATTAACCTGCCCAACGATGCGGAAGCCTTTATTGTTCCCCAATCGATAAACCGTGTATTTGTTCTTGAATTCCGGCGCGCCAGTTCCGTCCAGCCATTGGGTGAAGAACGCGCCCAACTTCTCGCCCGAATTTTGTTCGGCTAAAGCGCGGAACTGGTCGGTTGTAACCGGCTTATTTGCATACTGTTGCGCGAGAGATTTCATGGTGCGGTCAAATGCAGCGTCGCCTAGCTGCCAGCGCAGCATGTGGAAGATCATTCCGCCTTTGTCCGTGACCAGCGATTGGAACTCCGGCGAAAACGGATCAAGTTTGCCCACGCCTGATAGCGGGATGTTGTCGTAGGCTAACGCGCCCACAGCCATGTCTTTTGTGGCTTCTTCGAAGCCGGCTTCGCCTGCGGCGTCTTGAACGTAGCGAACTTCGCTGTCGCGGGCCGCCCCTTCAGTAATCCAGAAATCGTCCTTCGCCGCGGGGCTTACCGACGCCCCCCACCATTGATGAGCGAGAACATTCCCGAGCAACCGATAATTCACCTTGTCGGTCACTGCACGCGATGCAATCGCCGCAACCTGCGGAGCCCAGGCGGATGGAACCGTGTCGTCGGGAAGTTCAACGATGCTCAAATTTGCTGTCGAAATTGGGCCATAGATTTCGGAAAAGAATGCTATCTCGCGCGCAGCCGTGTCGGCGTAGGCATGAGCAAAATCTTTGTGATTGGGTTTGAAGTAGATCTTCAGGTTGCTGTCGTTGGTCTCGACGAACGTTCCGGCGATGATGGTTCCGGGAAAGCTCGGCGTGTCCCAAACAAAGCTCGATGTCTTGTTCCCCGCCGACGCCGGATGCTCTGATCCCGGCTTGGCGCCGCTGCCGATGACGGAAAAGAATGCCGGAACCGTAATGTTGATGCTGGCTGTGAACCTGTTCGTTCCGTAGCCCACCATGGGAAACCAGCGCGCAGCGTACAGAAGATAGCTGGTATCCGGATTAATCGAAGCGAGCTTCAGACCCTCAACCGGACTGTCATCGCCGTTTGCCAGCACGCCTTCATAGTCAAAATTGAGCGTTTGCGACTGCCCCTTCGACAAGCCGTCCGGCAGCGAAACGCGGACGGTGTAGTCCTGAGTAACGCGCTCAGTAGGCAGAATCTTGCCAGCTTCGGTGGTTACGCGTGTGACGCGGAGGGCGTTGTTGAGCTCGAACACGGCAGTGCTGATGTCGTCCAGCGCGGTGAATTTGACCTTAACTTTGGCCGTGATGTGGTGGGTTTTGGGCGCGAGATCGGCATCGATTACGTAGTCGTTTACCTCGATCCGAGGCTTCTCGGCGGCGCTGGCGGCAACAGTAAGGGCAACAAAGGCCGTACAAATCAGCAGCCGCAGAACGCTATAGGGAATGCGCGCGCTGCGCATCCGGTTAGAAAAACTCATTGAAGCTCCACAGTAGCCGTCCTCGTACGACGCTTCCGCAATCCAGAAAAGATGCAGTTGAATGACCTTTACAGGAAGAGGTTGGACGGCCCAATACGAGAATCGACACTTCCATTCTATAAACGAATGAGGTGCAGAAATAGTTTAACTCGCGCCTGTGCTCATTCACCACGAAGCACTGAGAACACGCAGAACGCAATAGAAGTTTCGTTAGCAGCTCGGAGCGCACTTACGCTGGGCAACAGCGTAAAAAAAGCGTACACATTTGCGATTTCGAGTTTTCTGTCCAACAGTTTGCACATTTTCGAAAAAGAACAGCGAAGAACAGCGTAATAACAGCGTAAGTGTAGACCGGGCTGAATTCTCCGGAAAGAATAATCATGTGTGCCGAGTTGGCATGGCGCCCGAGCTATCGCGCTGGGAGAAACGGGGAGTGAGGACCTCAACCATCGAAAGGAGATTGACCGCATTTCTACTCCGTGTTGCTTTTCCTATCTTGGAGTCAGAACTTGACTTTCGCTTTATATTCGTGTACAGTGAACGGAGTTCACTGCTTCCTGGCAACGGCGAGCAATGCGGAAAGGCCCGTTGCGAAATGCGAGCTATTCGTCACACTCGACCTGATCTTCAGCCTCAAGGCGCACCGGCAGAAATCGTCTCCAGCACAGCGTGTGCGGCCCGAGAAATGGCGCTTTCTCCGCCCGAAGCCTCGACTTGACGCAGCTTCGATTGAACGCTGCTAAGGTTCCGGAGGATTTCGTTTCGCCGTGGACCATCGGGAATCAGTTTTCTTAGCTCCTCGATGACGCGCTCTGCGTTGAAGTTCTCCTGGATCAGCTCTGGGACTATCTCGCATCCTGCAATCAGATTCACCATTCCGAAGTTCTTCACCTTCACCAGACGTTTACCGATCGCGTAGCTCAATCCGCTGACGCGATAAACAACGATGAAGGGATTCCCAATCAGCGCAGCCTCCACCGTGGCGGTTCCGCTGGCGACAACCGACGCTCGTGCGTGTAGTAGCGCCACGCGCGCATCGGGAACAGGATGGACACGGGCCGAACCGATCTGCAGATTCATCCAGTCATGCGACAGCGTGCTTGCCACAGGAATCAGATATTCATATTCACTACCCAATTTCCCGGCAGCCTCGAGCATCACCGGCAGATTCAACAAGACTTCTTTTTTCCTGCTGCCGGGCAGCAGAGCGATCCACTGTTTCGCGATATCCAACCCATGCTCGCGTGCAAAGACGTCGCGGGTGATCTCTGGTGGAGTAAGGTCCGCCAGCGGGTGGCCCACGTACTCCGCATACACTCCACGTTCCCGGTAATAGTCTTGCTCGAAGGGAAAAATCACGAGCATGCGATCGACGAACTTCTTCACTCGCCAGATGCGCCGCTGCTTCCACGCCCAAAGCTGCGGGGAAACGAAGTAGACAACCGGCACGCCCATCTCGTGCAGCTTGCCTGCGAGACGGAGGTTGAAATCGGGAAAGTCGATGAGCACGGCAGCGTCCGGCTTTCGTTCTCGGGCGGCTGCTACGGTGCGAAAAAACTCACGGTAGATCGTCGCGACATGCTTAATGACTTCCGTGATACCAACCGCAGCCACTTTTCCCGAATCGACAATCGTTTCGAATCCCGCAGCTCGCATCTTCTCCCCGCCGACTCCGAAAAACTGAATGTCGCGACCGGCGAGTTTGCGCAGCTCGGCCATGAGCATGGCGCCATAGTTTTCGCCCGAAGCTTCGCCGGCGGAGATCAGAATTCGGATCGGGTCATCGGGTGATCGGGTCATCGGGTGAAGTAGGGGAAAAAAGGTTGACGCGAATTTCGCGGACGCTTCGCGCGCGGATCAAGCGGATACCAAAACTCATTTGTATCCTCGTCAATCCGCGACCGAAGGTTCCGCGCAATCCGCGTCGTGTTTTGGTTTGGGAGTGTACGGAGTGGGTCATCGAGTGATCCATCGCATTCTATTGGGGGCGATGACGCGGCTCCAAATGGCCATCTACTCGAAAATGCTGGGACAAGCCGTCGCTCTTGTCCCACCAGCTCCGCTCACAGCGCGAGTACCTCCACGTCCAATCGCGGAGGCTAATCACACATGAAGAAGCGAATGCTGCTCGCATTTCTTGCGACCGGCGCATTGCTGTTGTTTGCGCCGCTATCGCACGCTCAAAGCATCCTGAACTTGCCCCGACCCAGCCAGCATGCGCTGGTGACGCAGCGCATCGGCATCACCGACATCTCCGTGAACTACAGCCGTCCGCTGGTCAACAACCGGCAGATATGGGGCAAGCTCGTCCCCTACGGACAAGTCTGGCGCGCCGGCGCAAATGAAAACACCATTATTGAATTTACAGATCCTGTGTCTATCGAAGGCAAACCGCTGGCGAAGGGCGTTTACGGCCTGCACATGATCCCGAACCAGGAAGAGTGGACCGTGATCCTCTCGAAAGCCGCGACGTCCTGGGGCAGCTTCTCCTACAAACAGGACGAAGATGCGCTGCGCGTCACCGTGAAGCCGCAGCCCAGCGAATTCCGCGAGGCGCTCACCTACGACTTCGATGATGTGAAGCCAGATTCAACGCTCGTGACGCTGCGGTGGGAAAAAGTCGCAGTTCCATTCCGAGTCACGGTTCGAGTACACGACGTGGTTGAAGCCGACCTGAAGTCACAGCTACGCACCGGCTCGCAATACATCTGGGAGAGCTGGGACGAAGCCGCCAGCTATCTGCTCGCAGAAAAAGTAGACCTGCCAGAGGCGCTCGATTACTCGAACCACTCGATCCAGCTCGAATCCCGCTTCGACAACCTGCTGACGAAATCGCAAATCCTTGATGCCATGGGCAAGAACGACGAAGGCAAGGTGGTTCGCGCCAAAGCGCTCGATAACGCGAACGCGATTCAGCTCCATTCTTATGCACGTCAGCTTCAGTTCCAAGGCAAGCAGGACGAGGCCATGGAGGTCTTCCGTCGCAACATTAAGAAATATCCGAATGAGTGGATCTCGCACAATGACGCCGCCCGCCTGGCCGTAGCAAAAGGCGATTACGACAGCGCCTTGAAAGAGATGAAACTCGGCGCGGCTGACGCACCGGACATCTACAAATCAGCCTTCGATGGATTGGTGAAGCGGCTGGAGGCGAAGGAAGACATAAACAAATGATCGGGTGATCGGCCATCGGGTCATCGGGTGAAGTAAAACCTCAAAATCTAACGCGGATTGCGTGGAACCTTCGGTCGCGGATCAACGCGGAAATGAAAAAGTATTATTTTCCGCGCTGATCCGCGACCGAAGGTTCCGCGCAATCCGCGTCGTGTTTTGGTGTTGGTTTTCAGATCACCCGATGACCCGATGGCCCGATCACCCGATTTCAGGCAGCCCCTGTGGCACCATCGGCAACGATCTCAGTCTGATTCCCGTCGCGCTGAAGATCGCGTTGCCTACGGCTGGCGCGATTCCCACAATGGGAGTTTCGCCGGCGCCAAACGGTTTTTCGTCTTTGCGGTCGATGAGTTCGACTTCAATTTTGGGCATATCGCGGAAGCGCGGCACGCGATAGAGCGCGAAGCGCGGATTCAGCACGCGGCCATCGGCGAAGTGCACATCTTCGAATAAAGCTCCGCCCATGCCTTGCATAATTGCGCCTTCGATTTGATTTTTCAGCCCGTTGGGATTCACCACTGGACCGCAATCCCAGGCTTCGACAACGCGCACCACGCGAACTGCGCGGCTGGCCGGATCGACGGCGACCTCGGCGCAAGTGGCGACGTATCCGCCTTTTTCGAACCCACCAGCCAGGCCGAAGCCGCGTTCTTGGCTCGGCTTCTGCTGTCCCCAGCCGAAGCGTTTTGCCGCAGTTTCAAAAACCGCGCGCAATCGCGGATCGCTAATGTGCTTCAGGCGAAATTCCAGAGGATCGATGCCAATGGCGTGCGCGACTTCGTCCATCGAACTTTCACGCGCAAAGTGATTGGCCGTGGCGGCAAGGGACCGGTACGAGCCTTGCCGAAGCGGCGGATTCTCCGTGGGATGAAACTGAATTCTCTGGTTGGGAACTTCGTACGGCGGTTTGATCGCGGAAGGTCCGGAGTTGTAGTTGTGATATTCCCACGCGACCAGCGCTCCATCGCCGCGCGCTCCGGCTTTTACATCAATCACTCCTGCCGGGCGGAAGTATGCCCAGGTGAATTCCTCTTCGCGCGTCCATTGCAGCTTGACTGGCTTGCCTGCAGCTTTCGCCAGCCGCGCGCATTCGACTGCGGCTTCGCCGGTGTGCTTGCCGCCGTAAGCGGATCCCGTATCGGGAACGATGACGCGTACATTCTGCTCCGGAAGATGGAAGGCCTGCACGAGTTCATCGCGCACGGCAAATGGACGCTGCGTGCCCGTCCACACCGTAACCTTGTCGCCGTTCCATTCCGCGACGGCAGCGCGCGGCTCCAGCGGTGCATGTTGGATATACGCGACGGTGTAAGTCGCTTCGATCTTTTTCTCGGCTGATCCGAAAGCAGAGTCGAACGAGCCTTTCTCATGCACATTCGCGCGACCTCCGCCTTCGCCTCCAGCCTGCTGGCCTTGATTCGCGGGCTTCTCTCGCAAGTAGCTGTAGAGTTCCTTTTCTGAAATCTGCTGCGGCGCCTTCCATTGTGCTTTGATCGTGTTCGCCGCTCGCGCTGCACTGGTTGAATCCCGCGCGACCACGCCGACGAAGTCGCCATCGTGTACTACGGTTACACCCGATGCTTGCTGCGCCTCGTCCGCATCAAGCGAAGCGAGCGTCGCGTGGTACTCCGAAGGGCGCACGACTTTCCCATACAGCATTCCCGGACGCGATAAATCGGAGGCGTACTTATGTTCGCCGGTTACAAACTCGCGGCCATAGACTTTGGGCACCGCCTTTCCGGCAACCGTCCACTTCTCCGGCGAAATCAGCGGAGGATCGTCAGGAATCATCTGCACGAGCTGGCGTCCATTCAGCAGCTCGCCATAGCGGATCGACTGACGCGTGGCATTGTTCGTGACTGTGCCGTTGGCGGCAACCAACTGATTGCGATTTCCGACGAGCTTGCTCGCCGCCATGTCGACGAGCATCTCGCGGGCAGTGGCTGCAATATTGCGCAACTCCGTTCCCATTTGCGGAGTAGTGCGGCTGCCGAAGGTTCCCATGTCGAACGGACACAGCTCGGTATCGGCCATCACCATCGTGATCGTGTCCAGCGGTACATGCAGCTCTTCAGACACCTGCTGCGCGAGCGACGTGCGGATGTTCTGTCCCATTTCGGCTTTGCCGGTGAAGACGGTCACGTTGTTGTCTTCGGCGATATGAATCCATGAGGCGACGTCGTGCGGAACGCGCTCTTCCTCTTCGTTGCGTCTTCGACCTCCAGATTCCTGCAGCGCGCGCGCATCGACGGCGCAGACCATGAGGCCGGCGCCGAATAGTTTGAGCAGTTCGCGGCGATTCACGGTAAAACTGTGCGTCAGGCGATCGGTAGTCTGCTGGAGGAGTTCGCTATCAAAGCTCATTGCGCGCCTCCCTCTGCAGCGCGGCGAATCGCCGCAACAATTCGCGGATACGTTCCGCAGCGGCAGATATTGCCATTCATGCCGCGAATGATCTCTTCGTCACTGGGCTTGGGATTCGCTTTGAGGAGGCCAACAGCCGACAAGATCATGCCCGGCGTGCAGTACGAACACTGGAAGGCTTCTTCCTCAAGGAATGCTTGCTGCACCGGATGGAGTTTGCCGTCGGCTTCGATCCCTTCGATGGTGGTGATCTTGCGCCCGGAGACTGCACTCGCGTGCATCTGGCAAGAACGAGTTGGGCGCCCATCGATCAGAACAGTGCAGGCGCCGCATTGTCCTTCGCCGCAACCATATTTGGTGCCGGTGAGATTCAGCCGATCGCGCAGGACATAGAGCAGCATTTCGTCCTCGGCTGCAGGTACACGGTGCTCGGCGCCATTGACGTTCAGAGTGATCTCTCGCATGGAAGGCCTCCAGGGATATTGTCGCGCAAACGTGGGAGAAGATGTGTAGGCGAAGTCTCCCGAACTTTCTTGCAGTAACACAATTCGGCAGCGCAGTTTGCGTCGCTGGCATCGAGAAAAGAGCTGCGAAGCGCGAATTCCTTCTCGACGCTAAACGTTTAGTGAAATGTTCATAGGCTGAGTTCAACACCGGCCGGTACGGGACCGGCAAGTGTAAGGCCGGAGGCCTGGATGGCCAAAGGTCAGCCCACCCTGAAGCGAAGCGGAGGGGTGGGATAAATGTGCGTAGGAAACGAGCGCCGTAGGCGCGACACCAAATGTCATCACACATCTGGCGTTCAGCCTTGGCGCCCAAGAAGAGTAGCCACGAGAGAAGAGAGTGCCGCGCCGCCAGCGCTCGGTTTCATCTGCTTCCTACCCACCCCTACGCTTCGCTTCAGGGTGAGCTGACGTTTAGCCATCCGGGCCTCCGGCCCTAGTATTCTGTGTATCAAATGGCAAAGGTCACATTACTCCTCGAAGATAACCTCTTTAAACAAATAAGGAAAAGAGCCGCGGATGAGGTCGTTCTGTTCGGGCGCTAGTGAATGACATATTGCGTCGCGCTCTTTCAGAGCAGAAGTCGAAGCCCTTTCGCCTGAATCTGCGCCCGTGGAAGGCTGAACTTCAGCCCGGTGTGGACATTTCTGACCGGAATTCGTTGTCGGATGCGTTCGACCAAGACTGAAGGCTGCTGAGCAGAGATCGTAACGGTAATCCCTTTGCATCGAACACGGTGTCACCGAACTCATCACCAACGATCATGATTTCGCGCGATTTTCGGGTCTGCGTGTCACCAACCCATTCGCACTCTAGGTATGCTGCTGCCCTTCATTGCGTCTCGCCACCACGAGTGTTACTTTTAAAGTTTGGCTTACGCATTCCCATCTTCATAGGAGCAGTTGCTCATGGCAGCGGTGTACAACGGCGTGCCTGTCCCTTCTGACGGAGCGCCCATTCGATACGACAACGGCAAATATCAGGTTCCTGACAATCCCATCATCCCGTACATCGAAGGCGACGGCACCGGACGCGACATCTGGAAGGCCTCGCGGCGCGTCTTCGACGCGGCGGTTGAAAAAGCTTACGGGGGCAAGCGGCGCGTGGCGTGGTATGAAATCTTTGCCGGCGAGAAGGCATTCTCAAAATTCCGCAATTGGTTTCCTGAAGACTCGCTGCGCGCGGCGAAGGACCTGCGCGTTTCGATCAAGGGACCTCTCACAACTCCCGTTGGCGGCGGCATTCGCTCACTGAATGTTGCCATGCGGCAGGAGCTTGATCTCTACGCCTGCGTGCGCCCGGTGAAGCATTACTCCGGAGTACCATCGCCGGTGAAACATCCGGAGAAGCTAAACGTGGTGATCTTCCGCGAGAACACGGAAGACGTCTATGCCGGTATCGAGTGGAAAGAGGGCAGCGATGGCGCCCGCAAGCTGATCAAATTCCTGAACGAAGAGATGCTCGCCGGCGGCAAGAAGCGCGTGCGCGAGGATTCCGGCGTAGGCATCAAGCCGATTTCCATTATGGGAACCAAGCGGCTGGTGCGCCGCGCGATTCAGTATGCGCTCGACAATCGGCGTCCTGTCGTAACGCTCGTCCACAAAGGCAACATTCAGAAATTCACCGAAGGCGCATTCCGCGAGTGGGGATACGAGCTGGCTCAGGCCGAATTTCGCGATCGCGTCGTGACCGAGCGTGAGAGCTGGGTTCTCGACAACAAGGACAAGAACGCAAATATCACTGTCGAGCAGAACGCACAGCAAGTCGAACCCGGACTCGAGTTCGCGCCCGAGGAATTTCGCAAAGGCGTCTACGCCGAAGTGACAGATGTGCTCGATCGCCTGTACCGCAGCCACGGCAATGGCCAATGGAAGAAGAAACTGATGATCAATGACCGCATCGCCGACTCGATTTTCCAGCAGGTAATCATTCGTCCGCAGGAGTACAGCGTTCTGGCTACGCCGAATCTGAATGGCGATTACATCTCCGACGCCTGCGCTGCGCAGGTCGGCGGACTCGGCATCGCTCCTGGTGGAAACATCGGCGACGGCTTCGCCGTTTTCGAAGCGACGCACGGCACGGCGCCGAAGTATGCCGATCTCGACGTGATCAACCCGGGCTCGGTGATTCTTTCCGGCGTAATGATGTTCGAGCTGTTGGGCTGGAACGAGGCGGCGCGCCTGATTGAAAACTCGCTCGAAGGGACTATCAAACAGAAGAAGGTCACCTACGATTTCGAGCGCCAGATGGAAGGCGCGAAGAAAGTTAAGACTAGCGAGTTCGCCTCGTACATGATCGAGAACATGGAAGCGCTGAAAGGCGCATCCCGCGAAGCGGCGCTGGCTTAGAAGCAATTGAACACGGAGGGCACGGAGGACGCAGAGGTTCTGTTTTTGTCATTCCGAGCGGATGCTCACGCGCCTTTTGCGTGAGCAGGAGAGAGGAATCCCTATCGTTTGCGATGAGCGCCCGCAACAACGTTTAGAAGTCTGTAGGGATTCCTCACGCCGACAGCAGGCGTTCGGAATGACAGATGAAAACCTCTGTGCCCTCCGTGTCCTCCGTGTTCATCTTTAAGTTTTTGATTTCCGAACTCATAGGAGCTAGCAAGAATGCGAAAGAAAGTCTCCATCGTCGGCGCAGGCAACGTCGGAGCTACGGCTGCGCACTGGATTGCTTCGAAAGAACTTGCTGACGTCGTCCTTATCGACATCGTCGAAGGCATTCCACAGGGCAAAGGCCTTGATCTGCTGGAGGCGATGCCGATCGAGAAGCGCGACTCTTACGTGCGGGGCACGAATGATTACGCCGACACTGCCAATTCCGACATTGTCGTGATCACAGCCGGCATTCCCCGCAAGCCGGGCATGAGCCGAGATGATCTGCTGAACACGAATTACAAGATCATGCAGGACGTTGTCGGCAAAGTTGTTGCCAACTCGCCGAACGCGATTCTGATTGTCGTTTCCAATCCTCTCGACGCGATGGCGCAGGCGGCCTTTAAGATCAGCAAATTCAATCGCGAGCGCGTGATCGGCATGGCCGGCGTTCTCGACTCAGCACGCTTCCGCACATTCATCGCGGAGGAATTGAAGGTTAGTGTGGAGAACGTGACAGCCTTCGTCCTCGGCGGACACGGCGACACCATGGTTCCCCTGGCGCGTTACTCGACAGTTGCCGGAATTCCCATTACGGAACTAATGGACAAGGCCACACTCGATCGCCTGATTCAGCGCACGCGCGACGGCGGCGCCGAGATCGTGAAATATCTGAAGACCGGCAGTGCATATTACGCGCCATCAGCGGCTGCGACGGAAATGGTTGAGGCGATCCTCAAAGACAAAAAGAAGATTCTGCCGTGCGCGGCGTATCTCCAAGGAGAGTATGGCATCAACGGGCTCTTCGTAGGCGTTCCTTGCAAGCTGGGTACACGCGGATTGGAACAGATCATTCAGATTAAGTTGACGAACGAAGAACAGGCTGCGCTGAAGAAGAGCGCCGATGCCGTGCAGGAGCTCGTGAAAGTAATTGGCGTTTAACGTGGTGCGGAGGAATTTGTGAACGTAAAAGACTTCTTCCTGAAATATTGGGACAAAGAAGGCCTGGCAACACGCAAAGTAATCGAACGCATTCCTGAAGGATCCACCTATCGCCCTGATCCTAAGTCCCGGACAGCGCGGGAAATCGCATGGCTCATTGCTCGTGAAGAAATTGTGCTCGCGGATGGTCTGGAAAAAGGTCAGTTAGAGTGGGCAGAAGTGCCTGCTCCTGCGACCATGAAAGAAGTCTTCGCGGCCTTTGATCGCAATCACAAAGAAGCCACCAGGAAGCTTCACGCGCTCGATGCAGCTCGTTGGGAGGCGCGAGTGCCATTCGTCATGGGCGGACAGACTTTTATGAACGAACCTGGCTACGAGAACGCCTGGGGCTTTCTGCTCGATCTGATTCACCATCGTGGACAGCTAACCACGTACTTGCGAGCGATGGGCGCGAAGGTGCCGCAGATCTACGGCCCAAGCGCCGACGAGCCTATGTAGGAGCGTTTTGATTCGTGCTGCGGGAGACAAATTCCAGATCTTCTGCGTCCTGCAGTTGATCGGCCGAGATGAATACGCGCCCGAACAGTTTTGGTTCCCGGATCATCACGCCACTTCCGTATTCAGTAACGTACCAGCCAGTTTCCTGATCGCCAGGCTCAACGGCAACTAGTTCGATTTCACCTGGTTTTCCCGCATAGAGCACGCGATCGCCCTTCTTGATCTCAACGCCTGACTGGTAGCGCAGAATCATACGAGTTGTGCTATTGCACGCTCTCAATCTTCACGGAATTCAGCTTCACATCCTGCGCGGGGCGATCCTGCGCGTTGCGCTTTACTTTGGTGATCGCGTCTACGACGTCCTGCCCTTCAACGACTTCTCCAAAGATGGTGTGGTTTCCCGTAAGCCAGTCAGTTGCTGCGACGGTGATGAAAAATTGGCTTCCGTTTGTGTCGGGGCCGGCATTGGCCATCGCCAGCTTTCCAGGCTTATCGAACTTGTACGGAGAGCCTTTCGTCTCATCGCCGAATTTGTAGCCGGGACCGCCCATGCCGGTACCGCTGGGATCGCCGCCCTGGATCATGAAATTCGGGATTACGCGATGGAAGACCGTTCCGCTGTAGAGCGGCCCGGGGCCTTTCTTGCCGCTCACGTTATCGCGCCAATCGCGTTTGCCTTCGGCGAGATCGATGAAGTTCTTGACTGTGTTCGGCGCTTCCTTTTCAAAAAGCCTGCAGACGATTTTTCCCATGCTGGTGTCGAAGGTGGCGTAAGTTCCGGGCTGACGAGCCATGCTGTTCCTCTCCGTTGCGAAAATGGCAAACGATTAATGTAAAGCATTTGCGAGCTGCGCGTGCGGAGAACCGCGGGTGTTATTGGGTTGAGCATCGGCGTGTGCGTCTGCGCTTGATGGACAGTTGGGAATATTGGAGTATTTCAGCGTTGGTGTAGACCAACGGTTCGTATCGGGTAGAACTTTTTACTCGGACTGTTGAAGTTCATCCTGGGGACGCTCTCAATCACCTGTCATCCTGAAGGCCCGCTTTTGGCCGAAGGATCTCCCGCAACGTTTCAGGCTGAAATGCTCTGGCTTGGCTCTCAGCAGAAAATGTACTCCATGAGCCAAGAGCCTGGAAAGCGCAATTCAATCTGACACATTCCGGGAGATCCTTCGCGCAAAAGAAGCGCTTCAGGATGACAGTGGTCGAAAGCGTCGGCGAAAGGACCATCATTGGTCCAGTAGAACTCGTACGACACCGCCTACCGGCGCCGGTTCCGTTAGCGCTTCGCGGCAGTTGAGGTCGCTGGCGCCGCGGCGGCCTGCTCCGTCGGCAATGGCTGGTTGAGCAGCACCGTTACGTCCGGAGGAACTTTATCGAGGTTCGCGAGCATGAGGCTCACCTGCCACATCTGGGTTTCGCTGAGCGACTGGTGGAATGACGGCATACCGGTCATGCGGATTCCGTTTGAGACTTTCCAATAGGTCTCGCCGGGTGGATCGTCGGTCACCCCGTGCTTTGGATCGATCAACTGCGGCGGACGCGGATACATGCCCTTTGCCACTGAGCTTGGGTTTCCTCCCCCGATGCCATGGCAAACAGCGCAGTGTTCGCGATAGATGTGTGCGCCAGCCATGTAGTTTTCGGGAGTGCCCTGAATGGGCACAGTACGCGGATATTCCTTATCCATCTTGCCTTGCAGGCCCATCTTCGCGAACTTCTTTTCGAAAGGCATTGCTGGAGCCCCGGTGGCGACTGGCGCGTAACCAAAACGGAAATAACAGTACACGGTGATTGGAATGATGATCAGGCCAATGATCAATCCGAGCAGAAAGGCAGGAAAGCGTGAGGTTCGCATGGCTCAGCATTGTAGCGGGTGAGGAGCAGGAAATTGAGCGTTCTTCGTGAAGAATGTTGAAGCTCAGCGACCGTCATTCCGAACGCCGGGATGTCGATGTGAGAGATCCCTGCAGTCGCCAATCACGCAACTTGGAAATTCAAGGGATTCCTCACTCCTGCCCACGCGAACAGCGCGCGTGAGCATCCGCTCGGCATGACAGAAGAGCCGCTATTCGTAGCGCAATGCTTTCGTGGGATTCACGCCTGCGGCGCGCCTTGCTGGAATCATCGCCGCAATTACCGCCACGAGGCTCACCAGCACGACAACGCAAGCCAACGTGACTGGATCAGTATGTGACACACCATAGAGTTGGCTGCCGAGATAACGCCCGAGCAGAATCGCTGCGGGAACGGCAACCACAATGCTGATTCCCGCGAGCCAGAGCACCTCACGCATAATCATGCCCACAACGGAACTGCGGCTTGCGCCCAGCGCCATGCGGATTCCAATCTCGCGCGTTCGTTGCGTAATGGAGAACGACAGCACTCCGTAGAGTCCAACCGCCGAGAGAAAGCTGGCGAGAATGCCAAAGCTGATGGCGAGAAAGGCGATGATGCTTTCGTTTGTGACATCGCTCTCGATTTGGGTATCCATGGTCTGCAGCGACATCAGCACGAGCTTCGAGTCCA
>DATEKE010000269.1:0-7980 GCA_035277605.1 Terriglobales bacterium
TCGCGCATTTGTACAGCCTTGTGGTATTGCTCCAGCGAGAGGTGCTTCTTGCGCGCCACGCTCATGGCGCGCGATGGAGTAGTGATCAGGAGAAAGCTGGAAGCGAGCAGCGCCGCGATGGAGAGTTGACGAACCGATCCGCTGAAGTGTCCCGATGCTCTCTTCATCCCTGTCTCCGCCCCCGGATGAGGCGTCTTGTAGCCATGTTACTGCCGGCCAGAGCAGGGAAGCGGCCACGTACCCTACTCGATATCGCTAACCGACAGATGTCCTTCGGCGTCCCGCTTGAACTCCAGCGGGTGGCCAATTGTGAACTGGCGTGTGTTGTTGGATGCGTACAGTTGCGTGATGCGCTTCACGTAGTTCTGCGTCTCCCGATATCTCGGGATTCCCCGGCTGCGTTGCACCGCTGTGCTGCCCGCGTTGTAGGCAGCCAGAGAGAGCTCGACGTTCCCATGATAGGAATCGAGCAGTTGCTTAAAGTGGCGTACGCCGGCATCGATGTTCTGCGCCGGATCATACGGGTTGGTCACGTTCAATGACTTGGCCGTAGTGGGCATGAGCTGCATCAACCCAATCGCGCCTTTGCGCGAATGTGCCTGCGGATTGAAGTTCGATTCAACTCTGATAATTGCACGTACCAAATTAGGATCGACATCGTTGCGCCTCGCGGTCTCTTCCACGATCCTGTCGATCATCTGGGTATCACCCGGCGCCGGCGGCACGTCAAGCTTGCTGCGCACGACTGCGGAACCTGAAGTCTGAATCTGTTGCTGCGATGCCGCCAGCAGTGCGTTACCCGCAGCCATAAATCGCGAATCTCTGCGCGCAGCATCTCGCAGCAAGCGGCGGACTTCATTCGCAGCAGAGTGGGCTGCCTTCATCGAATGCGAGTAGGCAGGAGGTACCGGCTTCCAGCGGCTTTCCCGGTTGCTCCAATAGAACATGCCGGAATCTTTAGGCCGGGCAGGAGCTGCAGTCTTTTCCGGCGCGTTCTCGTACACCAGGCGACCGTCGGAAGTGTAGGTTGCAACGATGCCTTGAGCATGCGCAGCGGGGCCGAGGCCGACCAGTAGCAAGCCGGCGTACAGGATTGAAAGTAGGCGCTTGATCATTCCTTCTCCCAGAGGCCAAATCACAGGCCGATCCGGTTCCGACAAGAACCTCAGTCCACGGCGGTTAGCGCTCCTCAATTCGTCTCGGCGCTTCTCGGTGACTTCACCCGAGCTCCTGATCCCGACGGAGAAGATACTTCCAGAGCAGTTGGATTATAGGTCGCCTGCTTTTACGGGAGCAATAACCAGAAAAGCAGGAATCACGGACGTGAATGCCGGAGATATCCTCAGAAAAGCCAAAGAAATCGGTTGAAATCCATAGAACGGTTGGAGAAGTTACCGAGGTACCTGATTGAGCAACATAGAATTTCGATAGTTTGGCATCGAGAACGCCCTGGAACCGCTGGCCGTGGTTGGTGCGCCGAATGGTCAGCTCCGGGTTCGTTCGCAAGTGCCGAATTATGTCGTATCTCGAGAAACGCGGCCGCAACACGCCACCCCTCGGCGATTACCGGGGGTTCTGTTGCGTGCCTACAACGCCCTCTGTGTGTTCTTCGGCAGCTTCGTTGTGTTCCTGCCATCCCGGTAGAACATTGCTCCCCGTGATGAGCCTTGCGCCGGACTGCCAGCTCAGGTACTGCCAAGTCCAGTTCAGCAGAACGAAGAAACGATTGCGATAGCCAATGAGATAGATCAGGTGAATGAACAGCCAGGCGGACCATGCGAGAAATCCCGAAAGATGGATTTTCCCAATCTGGGCAATGCCCTTGCTCCGGCCAATCGTCGCCATGCTGCCTTTGTCCCAATAACTGAAGGGCCGGCTTGGTTCATTGGAGACGCGCCGCCGAATTTCTTTGGCGACATACTGACCCATTTGAATCGCGACGGGAGCCACTCCGGGAACAGGCGCTCCATCCTGCTCGAAATGTGCGAGATCGCCGATGACGAAGATCTCCGGATGTCCTTCGATGTTGAGTCGGTCGTTTACGAAGACGCGCCCACTGCGATCAAGCCTGGCGCCAAGCGCATGGCCGAGAGGGGAAGCCTTTACACCCGCGGCCCAGAGCGTAACGGCAGACTCAATTCGCCGATCGTCGACCCACACCGCTCCCGGCTCGACGTGCGTGACCAGGGTGCTGGTGTGCACCTCGACTCCGAGCTGTTCGAGTTGTCTTTGCGCGCTCGCTGATAAGTCTTCGGTATAGGCGGCCAGAACGCGCGGTCCACCCTCCAGCAGAATCACGCGGGCACTGCGCGGATCAGTTCCATGAAAATCTCTACTCAAAACGTGCCGGGCAATTTCAGAAATTGCTCCAGCAAGTTCGACGCCAGTGGGTCCGCCGCCCACGATGACAAAATTCAATGGCCGATGAATGCCGTCGAGCAGCGACTGCCGTTCCGCCAACTCGAATGCCAGCAGGATGCGCCGACGAATCTCGGTAGCGTCCTCCAGGCTCTTCAGCCCGGGCGCAAGCTCTGCCCACTCCTCGTGTCCGAAATAGGAATGCGTTGCGCCTGTCGCAACCACGAGATAGTCGTAAACCACATAGTCGCCGCCTTCGAGATGAACGACTCTGCGTTCAAGGTCGAATCCAATCGCATTTCCAATCAGAACCTCGACGTTCTTTTTGCCGTGAACGGCACTGCGGATCGGAGCTGAGATATCGGCGGGCGACAAAGCCGCCAGAGCAACCTGATACAGCAAAGGCTGGAATGTGTGGTGATTCTTGCGATCCAGCAGAAGCACGCGAACATTGCCCTTGGCGAGGCCGAGCGCGGCCTTGAGTCCGCCGAAGCCTCCGCCGATTACGACAACGCGAGGCACATAGGCAGCAGTCCGAGCCTCAGGCGTATGCGGGTTCTCACTTTCCATACTTATTCGATGTTCGAGTGCAGGTGAAGTGACCGAAAGTAATGTCTACTAAGTAGCTGCCCCGATTGTACGGCTAAGGAACCTCATGCTAACTTTCGCCAAGCTTCCACTGTCCGCCGCGGCGGATGATTCGTGCGCCACAGGTTGGAACAGAGCTTTGAGCCTGCGCGCCGACCAAGGGATAGACGATGAACATCGATGATCTGCTCAGGATAGCCATGGACCGCAAGGCGTCCGACTTGCATTTGAAGGTTGGCAACTTTCCTCACATTCGCATTGACGGCGAACTCGTGCCCCTGAGCGAGCAATCGCGCACAACCGCAGAAGACATGCTGAACATGGCCTTCAGCATGATGTCGAATCGTCAGAAGCAGAAATTCAAAGAAACCGCCGAACTCGATATGGCTTACGGAGTCGCCGGTCTCGGACGCTTCCGTGTAAACGTCTTCCAGCAGCGCGGCAATGTAGGACTGGTGCTGCGCGTCATTCCGACCAAAATTCGTGTTCTTGACGAGCTCTATCTGCCCAAGATCATCGAGAAGATCTGCGACGAAGCCCGCGGGCTCGTTCTTGTAACCGGTGTCACGGGTTCCGGAAAATCGACCACGCTTGCCGCCATGATCGATCGTGTGAACTCGCTTCGTCCGGAGCACATCATCACCATCGAAGACCCGATCGAATTCCTGCATCGCGACAAGCGTGGATTCGTGAATCAGCGCGAAGTGGAAGTCGATACGCCGTCGTTTGCATCGGCGCTGCGCGCCAGTCTTCGTCAGGACCCTGACGTCATTCTGGTCGGCGAAATGCGCGACTTGGAAACGATCTCCACCGCGCTACACGCCGCCGAAACCGGCCACATGGTGTTCTCGACCCTGCATACTCTCGATGCCGTCGAAACCATCAACCGTATCATTTCGGTCTTTCCTCCACCGGAGCAGAAGCAGGTACGCATGCAGCTTGCGGCCACGCTGCGCGCCGTCATCAGCCAGCGCCTCGTGCGTAAAGCGGACGGCAACGGTCGAGTGCCCGCCGTAGAAATACTTATCTCTACGGCTTTCATTCGCGAATGCATCATTACGCCGGAAAAGACGCGCATGATCCGCGAGGCACTCGCCGGTGGCACTTCCCAATACGGGATGCAGACATTCGACCAGTCTCTCTACGATCTGTATCAGCAAGGTCTAGTTACCTACGAGACCGCGCTCGAAAATGCGACGAATCCAGACGACTTCAAGCTCAAAGTACAGGGCATCGGCTCAACCGCAGATGCGGCACGCGAGCAGATGGAAGCTGCAGGGTTTGGACGATAGAAACCTGGCAGTCGCTTAGCGTCCACCGGAGTATTGCCCCGGGCCTCGCAGCATCGACGTTGTCCGACCCTTGCGCACGGGCCATATTTTCCGTTCGAAATTCCAGCTATCTCTCGTAACACCAGCAACATACGCAAAAGCTTTTTGCCGCGTTGCGATGCAGCGAATGCGCTGCATAACCCTGACTTTTTTCACAGCGTACCTGAGTTCTTCTCAGCGTTACCCCTCGTTTTCCTCAGCCTTACGCAGCGCGTAGAGGGTTGGTCACGTGGGGCGATGCGTTGGGAAGCGCGTCTGATGGGCCAGCCACATTGAGTTTGTATCGACACCCAAGATCTCATCCGATCTCAAGAAATCTCTTCCGATCTCATCAGATATCTCATCGCTCCGCATGAGATATCACGTCTCAATCTCATCGGAATCTCATCGAGATCAGGTGAGATCTCTGCCGCAAAGGATCTTTGTCCCATTACTCTTTCGAAAAGAGTCGCGACTTTGCGAAAGATTCTTCTTTGTTCACACATCGAAGCGCTCATGCCGATCATCGGGAAGCATTTCTTGACTTCTGTTTCTGTGCTATGACGAAATGGGGCGAAAGTCAAGCGAAATTTTTGGAGCTGTCATACCACATTAGAAGTGTCCCGTTCTTTCGACATAGAAATGTGCTGGTCCCCGTTTCTGCCACAGCAGAAATGTACCTGGTTGGTTCGAGATTACAGAGACCCTTCTTGTTATCCTGCAGGTTCATGCCTTCCACCATCCGGATAGCCAAACGATTTTGCGGACCACCGACCAGCGGCAACGGCGGATATAGCTCAGGAATGCTTGCATCGCTTCTTCCTGGCGCCTGCGAATGCACGCTGCGCAAGCCAATTCCGCTTGAAGAAAACCTGAAAGCAGAGCTTGGTGAAAAGTCGGCTCGCCTGGTGAACGGAGCGGAAGTGATCATCGAGGCTGTGCCGACCGAGATCGCAATGGAAGAGCAACAATCTTTCACATTCGGCCAGGCGCAACGCGCAGCCTTAAATTCCCCGGCATTTACAAACCACCCGTTCCCGACGTGCTTCACTTGCGGTCCGCAACGGGCCTCCGGAGATGGTCTGCGAATCTTTCCCGGGCGCGTGGACGGAGCGAACGAGAGTAGCTCAATCTTCGCTGCCCCTTGGATTCCTGATCCCTCTTTGGCCAGCGGGGGTGTGGTGGTTCGTCCTGAATTCGTGTGGGCGGCATTGGATTGCCCGACCGGCTTTGCTGCGGGATTTCCCTGGCGAGGGACCTTGGTTACCGGACGCCTTGCTGTCGAGCAGTTGGCACCGCTGTATCCCCTTCGACCCTATGTAGTGATCAGTTGGCCCACAGGAAGTGAAGGCAGAAAGTTCCACTCCGGAGCTGTGCTTTACGGTCCCGATGGACAGCTATGCGCAAAAGCCCGGGCGACTTGGATAAAACTGGAATAAGAATGCTGTCGGCTTTCGGCCAGCTAGCAATATCGAATGCTGATCAAAGAATTTTGTGCCCTAAACTTTCCCGCGGGAATCCGTCTGCAAGGAAACCGCTCCAGCCATCGCAAGCTCCTGCTGGCTCATCTCAAAACCAAGCATCAATGTAAATCCATGGACCTCGAATCCAAGCCGACGCACGCCACCAAAGCCGCGTGGGGCACGATGTTCGCCGGAGCGGCTTTGTCTGTTTATGGCTGGACGCGCAAGTCAGCATCGGGAGCAGCTCTGGGATTGGCAGGGGGGGCCATTGCCCTGAAGGCGGCGAGCGCCGGTCCAATCGCCGATCTCGTCGGCACGGAGACATCACTGAGCCAAAGTGTAATCATGATGGCGACTCCGCCAGACATTTACTCGTTTTGCAAAAACGCCGCCAAAACGGCATTGTGGATCGGAGGAATACGCGAACTCCCCTCGGCGCGGCAAAGCCAGATGAAGGACAATTCTGATCCGATTAGGGGAATCGCAGATGCGGAACTTAGAGTCGTCGACGATGTTCCCGAGCAGCATATCCGGTGGCACCTTGTTGATCCTCGACGAGGGTATAGAGATTGCGTGGCAGAGCTGAGGCTCGGCGATCAAGCGGCGGCTCGCGGGACCCTGGTCACTCTCACACTCCGGTACAAAGTTCACACCGGCATGATTCACTCCAACGCTCCGCAAATCATCGGCGCGGATCCACAGCGGCATCTGCGCGAGAGCCTGCGCAAATTGAAAATGTTGATCGAAGCCGGAGAGATCGCGACTGTGCGCGGCCAAAGTCACGGACCGAGAACCTTCAAAGGAAAGCTGATGGGAACACTTCTGGGAGAAGAAGTAGCATAGTTCGCAGTTGCAAGACTCACATCTCGCACTCGCGCCCTATCGTCTAACATAAGTTAGGGCCAATGCTGAATATCACCATTCGTCGTAAAGCCAGGCAGTTTGGACAACTGGTTCGCACTTCGGCTCTTACTCCCCGCACTGGCCGCTCGCATAAGCCGCTTCTTTCAAGCGAGCGCGAGCTGGGTATCACATTCATAGGACACAGCGGATTCTTCATTCAGATCGGTGGAGCGAATCTGGTAATTGACCCCAATTTTGCTCGCTGGCTAATCGTGTTGAAACGGCAAAGGCGGCCGGGAGTTCGTCTGCGTGACCTTCCGCCGATCGACTACGTACTCGTGAGCCATGCGCACTTCGACCACCTGCATCGGCCATCCCTGCGCGCGATCGCAAGGCTTACACGCTGGCGGTGCGGGCGCGCTCCGCAAATTATTGTTCCAAAGAACGTGCGCGACATCGTCTCCCGACTCGGCTTTAGCGCAATCCACGAGCTTGAATGGTGGCAGGAATTTCGCGAAGGCAAGCTGAGCATCACACAAACCCCAGCGCAACACTGGGGTGCACGAATGCTCCGCGATTTCTATCGGGGATTCGGAGGATACGTTGTTCGTTCAGGCAACCACTCCCTCTATCATGCCGGCGATACGGCCTATTTCGACGGATTCCGCGAGATTGGACGCCGTCTGCATCCCGAATTGGGGATGTTGCCAATTGGTGCATACCATCCTCCGCACTATCGCAACGTGCATACCAGCCCTGAAGATGCGCTGCAGGCGTTCCTGGACTTGAAGGCGAAGAAGATGATTCCCATGCACTACGGGACATTCAGGCTCTCGTATGAGCCCATGGAGGAACCGCTCCAGCGCCTTCGCGCTGCCGCCGCTGCGGCTGGCGTGAGCGATCGTGTGCTAGTGCTGGAAGAAGGCAAGACGAGGATCTTCAGATAGAAGCCACACCTCTCTCCGGATCTGCACAGAAAACAGCCAGTGTGAAGAAGGTGTGAGGAAAAACATTTTCCGTGCAGGCCCGAAGGGCCGAAAGAAGCGCAGCCAGCGGCGTAAGCCCTGGGATGGTTATCAAAGGTAGAGGCGAGCCCTGAAAGGGCGGCATTTCACACTCGCAAGAGATGTCGCTCTTACAGGGCTCTCGCACAACTGCTGTTGCAGGCCCAAGACTCACGCCGCTGGGCTGCGCTTCTTTCGGGCCTCTCGCCCAAAAATACTTATCCAGCGGTGGTAATTGGTCACAATTTCAAGGATGCGAGCTGGCTAGCTCAGCCACGCCAGCAGCAAACGCAGATCGCGGATGTTGTTTCCTGTGGGCCCTGTCACAATTGCGTCGCCGATGCGCTCGAACGCGGGGAATGCGTTGAACTTCCGTAGTTCTATTTCGGGATTCATGCCTGCATTTCGTGCACG
>DATEKE010000270.1:0-26624 GCA_035277605.1 Terriglobales bacterium
GTCCCATCCGCGCAATCCGCGTCGTGTTTTGGTTTTGGTGTTGCTTCTCACTTCACCCGATGACCCGATCACTCGATCACCCGATCTTCACGATGGGCTCTCCACCGTTTCCAAGTTCGCGGAGCGCTCTCGTTGGCCGGAGCGCTCCACTTCGAACGTCAGACGGTCTTTTTTTCTGTCGGCATCTATAGCGACATGATCGCCATGCAGCACTTCGCCATCGAGGATCTTCATTGCCAGCGGGTCCTGCACCAGACGCTGGATCGCGCGCTTCAGTGGACGCGCGCCATACACGCGGTCGTATCCTTCCTTGAAGATTAGTTCCTTGGCGGCTGCGGTTACTTCGATCGAGATTCTGCGGTCGGCCAGCAGCTTGCGCACGTTCGCCAGCTGCAGATCGACGATGCGAATCAGTTGCGCCTCTTCGAGCGGCCGGAAGATGATGATGTCGTCCACGCGATTCAGGAACTCGGGCCGGAAATGCGATTGCACGACTTCCATCACCTGCTTGCTGGCGCGGTCAAAGGTTTCGCGGGTCGCCAGAGCTTCGGTATTCAGGTAGGTCGCACCGAGGTTCGAGGTCATGATGATGACCGAGTTTTTGAAATCGACGGTGCGGCCTTTGCTGTCGGTCAGGCGGCCGTCGTCGAGAATCTGCAGCAGGACGTTGAAGACGTCGTTGTGCGCCTTCTCGATTTCGTCGAACAGGATCACCGAGTACGGCCGACGACGCACGGCTTCGGTGAGCTGTCCGCCTTCGTCGTAGCCGACGTATCCGGGAGGCGCGCCGATAAGACGCGCGACCGCGTGCTTCTCCATGTACTCGGACATGTCGATGCGGACGATGTTGTGCTCGTCATCGAAGAGAAACTCGGCGAGAGCTCGCGCCAGTTCGGTCTTTCCCACGCCGGTTGGACCGAGGAAGATGAATGAGCCAATCGGACGGCGCGGATCGCTCAAGCCGGCGCGCGAACGGCGAATCGCGTTCGAGACGCGCTGCAATGCGGCGTCCTGTCCGATAACGCGCTCCCGCAGACGAGCTTCCATGTTGACCAGCTTCTTGACCTCGCCCTCGAGCATTTTCGAGACGGGAATGCCGGTCCACTTCGACACGATGCGCGCTACGTCCTCTTCATCAACTTCTTCTTTCAACATGCGAGTCGCCGGACCTTTGCCGTCGCTCTGTGCGCTGACTTTGGCCAGATCGTCTTCAGCCTGACGCAGCAGTCCATAGCGAATTTCCGCAACGCGCTGCAGGTTGCCTCGGCGCTCTTCCTGCTGCTCTTCGATCTTCAGCTTCTCGATGCGCTCTTTGAGTTCCTGCACGCGTCCGATGGACTGCTTCTCTTCTTTCCAACGTGCCTTGAGGGCGTCCGCTTGCTCGCGCAGCTCGGCGAGCTCTTTTTCGACGGCCGCGAGACGGTCTTTGGAATTGGGATCGCTCTCGCGCTTGAGCGCCTGACGCTCGATTTCGAGCGAAGTCATGCGGCGCTCGAGCTGATCAATCTCCGTCGGCATCGAGTCGATCTGAATCCGCAGTGATGCGGCGGCTTCATCGATCAGGTCGATGGCTTTATCCGGTAGAAAGCGATCGGAGATGTAGCGATGCGACAGCGTAGCCGCCGCGACGATTGCGGAGTCCTTGATACGCACACCGTGATGAACTTCGTATCGCTCTTTCAGTCCACGCAAGATCGAAATCGTGTCTTCGACATTCGGCTCACCAACGAAGACGATCTGGAAGCGGCGCTCTAACGCCGCGTCTTTTTCGATGTGCTTGCGATATTCGTTCAGGGTAGTTGCGCCGATAGCACGCAGCTCGCCGCGGGCAAGCGGTGGCTTGAGCATGTTTGAGGCGTCGATTGCGCCTTCGGCAGCTCCGGCCCCGACAAGCGTGTGCAGCTCGTCGATAAACAGGATGATCTGCCCGGCTGAATCTTCGATTTCTTTGAGAACGGCCTTGAGACGATCTTCAAATTCGCCGCGATATTTTGCTCCCGCGAGCATTGCACCTAGATCAAGAGAGACTACTCGCTTGTTTTTCAAGATCTCCGGCACGTCACCGGAGATGATGCGGCGAGCGAGCCCTTCCACGATCGCCGTCTTACCCACTCCCGGTTCACCGATTAGCACCGGATTATTCTTTGTGCGGCGCGAGAGAACCTGGATTACTCGACGAATCTCTTCATCGCGTCCAATCACCGGATCGAGCTTGCCTTTACGTGCCAAGTCGGTCAGGTCCCGAGCGTAGCGCTCGAGCGCCTGGTACTTGGCTTCAGGATTCTGATCGGTGACTTTCTGCGAGCCGCGTACTTGCGTGAGCGCCTGCAGAATCACATCGTGCGTCGCGCCGGCTGCCTTGAGCAGACGCTGCGCCGCATCATTCCCGATTTGGGAGAGCGCCAGCAGCAGGTGCTCGACCGAGACATATTCGTCCTTGAAGGTATCGGCTTGCTTGAAGGCAGAGTCCATCATCTTGTGAAATGCCGCCGACATCTGCGGCTGTGCAGACTCGCCCGAGACCTTCGGCAGTTTGCCGATCTCAGAATTAGCGTCGCTCAACAGCTTCTCCGGACCAACCCCGATGCGGCGCAGCACAGGCACAACGATGCCTTCTTTATCTTCGAGCAGCGCTGCGAGCAGATGGATCGGCAGAAGCTCCGGATTGCCGTTCTCGGCAGCCAGCTCGCTCGCCTTCTGCACCGCTTCCTGCGACTTAACAGTTAATTTTTCCCAGCGTATTGCCATGCGCGTTCCTTACTGGACCTGATCGGTCCAACCACAGAGGACACAGAGGCATTCGGAAAAAATTCCAGATTACTTGAAATGACCTTGATCCTCTGTGGCCTCAGCGTCCTCTGTGGTTAGATGAATTTGAAAAACAAAGGGAGACGAACCGAGGGCCGTCTCCCGCTCTCAAATCAGAAATTACTACTTCTCGGCTTACGCCGCCTGACCTTTACTCTCGCCCTTGGTTCCTTCGACGGTCTTGCTGAGAGTCTTGCCCGAGCCGATGTTTACCTTGATCTGCTTCGGCTTGGCTTCGGCGCGCTTTGCCAATTCGATCTTCAGTACTCCGTTCTCGTAATTGGCGGTGACGCTCTCTGGATCGAGCGTGTTCGGCAGCGTGAACGAACGGGAGAAGCTGCCATAGCGTCGCTCGATGCGATGGAAGTTTTCTTCCTTTTCCTCCTTCTCGAACTTGCGCTCGCCGTGGACGGTAAGCGTGTTGTTCTCGAGGCGGATGTCGACATCGTCCTGATTGACGCCCGGGATTTCGAGCTTCAGCGTGACCTTGTGCTCGTCCTCGTAAACGTCAACCGCGGGAACGAAGCTGCCGGCGGTGGTCAGTTCGTCCTGACCTGTGCGGCCGTAGTCCTGAAAAAGGCTGTTCACGCGATTCTGCAGTGAGGCAAGCTCACGAAAGGGATCCCAACGTGTAACGACCATGATGTTTTTCCTCCAAAAGGTAATGATCAAACTCTGCTCGGCATTCAGCCCAGCTACAGGCTTTGATGCTTAGTTAAGCTGTAAAGAATCATAAAATATGAGCGTATTGTTGTCAACACTGAAAGTTGGCATATATCCTACGTACTTTCAGTCACATACGGATAAAAGTATTCGTGTGTTGGCTGGCCCAAGTCGCGAAGCTGAGAAACCCAATCCATCCCACTCCCGGCGTTCGCTTTTGAACATACTGTCCCATCGACGAGCAGGTTCACTGCCCTACCGGCACTAGCGAAGCCTTGGAGCTGAGTAACATTTTCTTGTACTTAGAGGGAAGGAACCGGTCGGCAGCATAGTTGCGTATATCTCCGCAGACGTTTCTTCAGAGGGAGTTGAGGGCACCTCATGAGGCAACACCGGCAAGCGATCGTCTTTTCGACTCTGCTGAGCTGCTTAGTACTATTTTGCGGTTTTATCGGCAGAGAACCAGCCAATCCGACTCGTTCGATGGAAGACGGCATCAGCCGCCACATTGCTCAGCTCCGTTCTGGAGAAGCCCAGCACAGGGCGGCGGCCGCATATTGGCTGGGCAGCCGGGGCACGGCAGCAGAACGAGCCATTCCGGCACTGGTCGACCTACTCGGCGATGCGACTCAGGTGGAAGTCTCGAAATATCGAAAGCCGGACTCGCCCGCGATCACAACTGCCACTTTGGGCGAGGAAGCCGCTGCTGCGTTGGTAAATATCGGAAAATCCTCGACGGACGCCCTGATCAAAATACTCATTACATCACCTGAGCCCCATGCGCGCGAGAACGCCGCGTGGGCGCTGGGAGCCTTGCATCGCCGACAAATGATTTAGCGGATACGGAAACGCATCTGGCTTGAGCACACGAAAATTCTCTGTTTCTCTTAGTTAAATTTGTGCATGCCGCAATTGTGCTAAAAGTAGCTGGCTAAATTGTCCTCTGTCCAAGGGGCGGTTAGCGGATGTGAATTCCTAGCGGAAGCCCGCTCATTCAGTGTCCTTTGTACTCCACAAACAAATCCGGAAACTGCTCTTTCAGCGCACTGATTTTCGGCCGATCGCAGATCTGAATGTACGGGTTCTGCGGATTATGCAAGGCATAGTCCTGGTGGTAATCTTCGGCGCGGTAGAAAGCTCTGAGCGGCGTCACTTCAGTGACGATCTTGTGCGGGAAGACTTTCGCTGCATCGAGCTGCGCGATGTACGCGGTCGCAATGCGTTTCTGCTCGTCGTTGGTGTAAAAGATCGCCGAGCGGTATGACGTTCCCAGATCGGGACCCTGGCGATTGAGCTGCGTGGGATCGTGCGCCACGGAGAAGAAGATTCGCAGCAGCTGTCCGTAAGTGATCTTCGATGGATCGTAAACAACTTCCACGGACTCGGCGTGCCCAGTGGTCTCGGTGATCACCTGGTCGTAAGTCGCAGTGGCTGCTGATCCGCCGGAATATCCCGTTGTGGTTTTGACTACTCCTTTCACACGCTGAAACACAGCCTGTGTGCCCCAAAAGCATCCGCCGGCGAAGACGGCGGTTTCCTGGCCCGAGGTGGAACTGAGAGAAGCGTCGGCTGATGGAGCTGGAATAGGCATCTTCGGAGCCGCGTGGGCGGTGCAGGAGAGGAGAGTTGCTGCCGCGATCAACGCAGAAGCAGCATATCGCAAGCGTATGTACATGAGCGAAGTCTCCATTCTCCTTGTGACCGTCGTCAAGCACTCTTCTTTTCGTCCGCCGACGGTCCGTAGATCGCTGGAACCGACGCCTGATTCAGGCGCAGATAAACAGTCAACTGGCCACGGTGATGTGCAAGATGACTGAAGACCGCGTCGGTGAGAACCACGTAACGTGGGTCTTCGCTTACCACCTTGCCACCGGCAATGAAGCGCCATGGTTTCAGCAGGTGTTCATCGTTCGTGTTTTTCAGAGCCTCGCGTGCAGCAGAGACCGATTCTTCCAGGGATTGCAGAAGCTCAGCTTTGCGGGCGAAGGCCTTGGGCGTGAATTCCGATCCGCCGCCTGAGCCGAGCACGAGTTCTTCGGTGTTGATCGTCATTGCTACCCATCCTGGCATTTTAGCGACCAGCGCTGCGAGATAACCCAGCGGCATTGATTTTTCGTGAGGTCTCCAGTCGTTACGTCCTTCAGGCACGCGCTCCAGCGCATGGCGAGTACCTTCGGCTTCGCGTTCCAGTTGTGCTAAGAACAGGTCGGTGAGTTTCATCTGCAGCCTCTTTTCTTCGGTCTAACCGAATCGAGTAAGAAAATCGCGATTGATGAACTCTAGCCGCCCATATATGACAGCCCATGTCATAATTTCGCCGCAATAATCTTCGGCAGTAGAAAGGGGCGAGCATTCATGAGAGCCGATCGTCTGCTGTCCGCGGTGCTGTTGCTGCAGGCGCATGGACGAATGTCGGGCCGCGAGCTCGCCAGGAAACTTGAAGTCTCGATGCGCACGCTGCACCGCGACATGGACGCGCTCAGCGCGGCAGGCGTTCCCGTTTTTGCTCTGCGCGGCGCCCGCGGCGGTTGGCAGCTCGATGAAGACTGGCGGACTCAAGTTCCGGGGCTTGATGAAGCTGAACTCCGGGCACTGCTGATGGCGCAGCCGCGCGTGATGGGCGATTCTAGGCTTGCGGCGGCGGCCGAGAGCGCGCTTTCGAAACTGCTCGCGTCGCTGCCGAATTCGCTGCGGGAAAAAGCAGTCTCGATTCAGCAGCGGCTTTTCGTCGATACCGCCGGCTGGCGCGGAACGCCAGAGAATCTTTCCATGCTGCCGATCGTGCAGGACGCGGTTTCGCGCGATCGCAAGCTGTCGATGTTGTATGCGAAAAGCAGCTGCGAGCGGGAGCAGCGAATCGTCGATCCGCTTGGACTCGTAGCGAAGAGCGGAACATGGTACCTGGTGGCGAACACACCAGCGGGACTGCGGACATTTCGCGTTTCTCGAATCGAGGAAGCCAAACTACTCGATCAGCGAAGCGAACGTCCTGCATCCTTCGATCTCGCTAAATATTGGCGGTCGTCAGCTCAGCGATTTCGCGAGGGTTGGCCTCATTTCGATACAGTGTTGCGCCTGCATCCGGACTGCGCAAAGCAAATGAGGAAGTGGTATATGGCCACTGATGATGGCTGCGGTACCGATGCGGAAGGCTGGGTCACGATGAACGTGCGGTTCGACGATGAAAATCAAGCCTGCTTCCTGGTGCTCGCCCAAGGTGCACGCGTGGATGTGATGGAGCCGCTCAGCCTTCGCGATCGCGTTGCGACAGAGCTAACAGCGGCGCTCGAACGCATTCGTCGACTACAAAGAGGAGCTCTGGAGGCCCACGCCTAGGAAATAGATCTCGAGGGCTTCACAATCCGCGGCCTTGGATGAATGGGCTAGCCAGGACTCACAACTTTCGTTTCGGAATGGAAGCCTGAAAACAATATGAAAAGAAGCTTATCCGTATTTGCCGTTTTCATCCTTGGCATCTGCGTTGTAACTGGCGCGGTAAATGCACAAATGCCCTCGCCGTCCATAACCAATAGGAAAGAAGCCAACATGATCAAACACGCCACTGGAGCTTTCGATGTAAAGCTCAACCATCTTCCAACTTACGATCAGGACGACAAGAGCTTCGGCAGGATGTCGATCGATAAGCAGTTTCACGGCGATCTTCAAGCCGACAGCAGGGGCGAGATGCTGGCTTATGTCAGACTCGCGTATGTCGCGATTGAAAAAGTTACCGGCACACTGAAAGGACGCACTGGTTCGTTCATTCTGCAACACACCGCCACCCTGATCAATGGCAAGCCGACATTAACCATCAACGTTGTGCCGACTTCCGCGACTGGCCAGCTCACAGGACTGGAGGGCAGGATGAATGTCACCATCGCTCCTGACGGAAAGCACTCTTACGAATTTGAGTACACATTGCCGGAAGCGCAATAAATCGTGGTGCAAGCTCCAGGGTATATACCATTCGTCGCGCGGATGTGTGCGATTGTCACATTTCTCGCCCATTTCCTCGTGATGTCATGCGTAACAACATAGAATTGAGCGGCAAAGAGAAACGCTTCGGAGAATTGAAATGAAGAAGCTTGTTGCAGTTGCGCTGCTGGCGGTCGTTGTTCCCGTTTTTGGTCAGGACAAGAAGGCTACTAACCTCCGCGATGTACTTCTTGCAGAACTGAAGTCAACCCATAACAGCGAAGAATGGTTCGTTCCCGCGAACGTTGCGGTGAAAGGGCTGACAGCCGAGCAGGCCAAATGGACCGACGGCAAGGGAAACCATTCGGTCGGGCAGCTTGCATACCACCTCGTCTTCTGGAACCGGCAAAGCCTGGCGAAACTCAAAGGCGAGAAGCCGGAGAAATTCAGCGGCAACAACGACGATACCTTCAATAACTTCGACGAAAAGAGCTGGAATGAAACCGTCCAGCAGCTCGATCAGGTCCTTACCGATCTAGAAAAATGGATTGAAACCGCCGACGAAGCCAAGCTAAAGGAAAACGCACAACTGTTCACGCACATCAGCACGCACAACGCTTACCACATCGGCCAGATCATTTATGTACGCAAAGAACAAGGCTCATGGGATCCAAAAAACGGGGTGAAGTAGAAACTAGTATTCGCGTGCGAATCAGTGACCCGCGAGGACGAGTTCCTCTGTGTACTCGGTTCGATCAACTTCTTCACGGTTCATGGCTCCAGCTTTCCTTCTCGCAATCCATGATCCAAGATAGAGTGCGATAGCGATAAGCAACAGCGCGCGGAGTCCAGTCGCTTGGGAAACCGTTTCAAGCATTCCACCAAAGACCGCTCCGATCAAATTCCAGCCGAGAGCCACCCCGGAAAAGCTGATTTCGGAATAGCTGCGAATGAATACCATTCCGGCAAATAGCACTGGCAGGCAAAGCACGAGAGTGGCGACGACAATGCGCACGATCAGATCGTGAAAAAGTAAAGCCCGCAGTGGAAGAACATAGGCCAATATCGCTGCAGAAATAATTCCTATGTAAGGGAAAGCCAGAGGAAACGAGCTCCAGCGTTCAAAGATCAGATTCGCAAATACGATCAGGATCAGCAGACCAGAAACCACAATGGAATTCACCACCCAAGTGGTGCCGAATAATAGAGCCATCTTGCTGATGATGTGAGCTTCCAACAGCATAAATCCGGCGCCAAGTAGAAAGAAGTGAATGGCCCAAGGTTGTCTGAGCTGTTCTTGCTCGTTGGGCAATAGCCGGCGAACCAGGAGCCAGCAAAAACAAATCAGAAAGCCGCCCATCCCCAGTACTGCCGTCGGCATGCCGCGTTCTTTTTGGTAGAAGTACGGCCAATCATCGGTGGTTAGCTCCACATGCGGCTGCGGCACAGCGCGCAACAGCTTGGCCAGACTCGGGTCATGGGCAATGCGATCCATCGCCTGCGGTGATCCGATTATGTAAAAACTGCCTCCAGTTCCGTAATGGGAAATAAACATCACTTCAATCGGCGGGGCATGGAAGACATTTTGAAGCAGGCCACTCAGGCGTTCTCCGATCCACGGATTGTTGACTTGGAACTTGATGATCATCAAACCGGCGGGACTCAACAAGTCCCTCGCGCGCCCAATTGCCTCCTGAGTGTAAACGAAATTGTCGATGCGAATGTTCGAGAAGCTGGACGCCGTGGTGTGCGAGTCGAGAAGCGAAAATAAGATTAGATCGAATTTATCGTTACTGTTCTGGATATAACTCCGCGCGTCATCATTGATGATCTTCACTCGGTCTGATTGATACGGCTTTTCAAAGTGCAGTTTCTCACCCAATCTCAAAATCAAGGGATCGATCTCCACCGCAGTCACCTTGGCCTCGGTGTTGCGCAAAGCGGCAGCGACGTCGTTACCCATGCCCGCCCCGAGCACGAGCACCGAGCGTGGCGAACGCATGAATAGATAAGGAGCGTTATAGGGGTTGAATTTTGGATTCTCTTTTCCGATGAGATCTTTGTGGCGACCCAGGAACTCAGGAGAAAGATTCACGATCTGTTGATACCAACTGTCGTTTGTATTCAGGTAATAGGAAACAAGTTCATGGTTTTGTCGGATTGGTGTCAGCGAAAGCTTCTGATAAGGAGACCAGAAGATTGATGAAGATTTGCTGGTCCAAAACGTAAGAGCTACGGCAACGAGCAGGCAAGTTCCGCCCAAGACCAACAAAGGCTTAGGCCGCTTAAGAAAGACAATGGCGAACAGTAGCGCTCCCAGGAAAAACCAGACAGCCGGAGGCTGGCTAAGAAAGCAGGTGAGGGTGTAAAGCACGATCCCAACCAGCCCACCGATTACGTTCGTTGTATATGCGCGCGATCCACGGGGAGCGATCTCCAACATCGAGCCAACCATCTGTCCCAAAGGAATAAAGGTGAACACGATACATGCGAACAAGGGAGCGACCGAAACGATTGCGATCGCTAACGCTCCGTACGCAATGTGATCGGGAGTAGATATGTCCCAGATTTGCGTCTGCGATGTCATTCCGACCAATGTGGTCAACTTGACCACGGCATCGTGCATACCTGGAATGGGCGCCGCAACCAAAATAGTAAAGAAGATCATTGGCAGCGCCATCGCGATTGTGTGAATTCGGCGGCGGCACAAAGCAGCGCCAAGACCGAAACCCAGGAAGCAGGCAATCAGAACAAAATTCTTGTAGTACGCGAAAATCCTGATTTCGGACGAGAGCCATCGGATCATCAGCATCTCAAAATACAATCCCAGCAAGCTCACCAGGAACAGTCGCGAATAGGTGAATGGAACAGGCGGCTCCAGAGAACCGAAGGAAATTCTGTCTTGCATTCGGTTGCGGTCAGTGTGCAGAGCGAACAAAAAGAACGCAGCGACATAACCTACAGCGACCACCAGGAGCAACATGCGGTGTACCATCCGTTTTCCTCAGCAATGAGGCAATATAACGTGGCTTTCGCGCCTGGCGGCAAGTTACGGCAGCATCGTTGGTATTAGCACCGAAGTGCGCGACAGATTCAGCTCTTGGGATTTCTGAACGTCGGTAGATTGCCCGGCGAAATGCGGAGCAGAGTGGCACTGCAGCAAGGAGCGAACCCCGAAAGTAAGGCGCCACAGTCGCGACAACTTCCTTTACGCCAATCCGCGTTGAGTGAACAATTCCAACATTTCGCCTTCTGAGGGAGGCGAAAGTACGTACTTCGATGCGAACTCCTCCGCTCCAGGATATTCGGTCGCGCGAACGCGCTGGGCTGCGCTGCGCAAATCGTAATCGGTGTGACGCAACTCGATTCCGGCCGCCAGGAGCAACCAGTCTGCGCCGGGTTTTCCGAAGGGCATTCCGACACTGCCCGCGTTTACGACTCGCATGTTGCCGAGCATGCGGTCGAACTGCATGTGCGTGTGCCCGCAGATAACCACGTTCGCGTTCACGTTGGAAAAGGCCTTTAGTGCTGCGCTCTCTGGCGTGAGGCGTGTGAAGATTTCGTTTTCGTCGCGCGGTGTACCGTGGCAAAAAAGCACGTTGCCGAGTCCTTGGACTTCCAGCGTGACGGTTCTTGGCCATGAACGCAGCACTTGCTCGTCATGGTCGCTGAGCTGCGTTGCACACCAGCGCATCGACTCTTTTGCCGTTTCGGGCATGTGCCCGGGATCTCGTCCTTTACGAGCCGCCAGCAAGGCGACCTCGCAATTCCCGAAAATGAACTCGGTGGGCGAGGCGAGGCGTTGTAGAGAAGTAAACGTCTCGATCGCTAAAGGTCCAGGAAACACATCCCCGCCAACCACGATTCGCTCGACGTGCTCGCGGCGAAGCTCCTCAAGCACTGCTTCCAACGCGGGGAGGTTCCCGTGAATGTCGTATAACGCCGCAACTCGCTCTAACAGCGCGATCGCAAACCTCTTTACTGTTGCTTCTTGCTGGTTACCTGCAGGCTTGCTTTGTTCAGCTTAGCCGCGATTCCTGCGTTACGGTCTGCGACTTCGCTGATACTGAATCGCGCAGAAGTGCCTAAAACCTGCGCGATCTCTGATGGAGTCAGCCCGTAATCTTGCTCCAACCACTGCGACATTCCGTTCGTAGCTGCGCGCAGTGCGTCTTCGAGCGAGCCGCCGAGGCCCACAGTCATGATCTGTGACTCGGATTCGACTCGCGGCGTGCGAATACGCTTGTTATGGATTACGTCGACGGTGAATTCAACATCCATTGACGTTTCCAGAGCATTACCGTTAAGCTCGCCATCTCCTTGCGCCGCGTGCCCATCTCCGACATACAGCAACGCTCCTGGCTGATTTACCGGCAAATAGACAGTCACACCTTCGACGATTTCGTTAAAGTCCATGTTGCCTCCCCATCGCCCTGAGTCTCCCGTCGGAGGTGGCGCCGAACCGAATCCGGGTGCTGTGGCCACGCACCCCAGCATCGGACGGAGGGGAACTGTGAATTCCTTGAGATGATCACCGGGTCTCTCGCTGGTTGCGATCATGCGTTGCCGATCAAGATGCCATCGCACGGACTTACCTGCATCCTTCATCTTGACTGCCATGTCGCTGTCGAGTGCGCGATCTACGATGGCGTCATCACTGATCGCATAGTCGCGATTGAGATGAATGCGATTTAAGTGCACGACCAACGTGTCGCCCGGCCATGCTGTCTCAACATAAAAAGGACCAGTCTCGGGATTGCCCCCGAGGACGCGTTTAACGCCGCGCTCATCTGTACCGCCTGCATCAACAGTGGTTGTATGTACCGTGTCCCCGGGAGCGATTTGCAGAACCGGCTTGTTTGCTGCCGAAAATTGCCGGTAGAAGACCGTCGGTGTAAATTCATGCCGTTTTGGCGGACCAGAAGGGCGTTCCGGCGCGCGTACCGCGGTCATTTGGTTTTCAGACTTGTCTCTGGGATCGCTTGCGTCGGTTTCTACCACCTTGCCGGTGATATTTGTGCCACTGAATGTGCCGGTGAACTCTGAGGTGTCGTTCTGCTCGTCGCGGGCAACAAAATGGACCGAGGTTCCGTTCAAAGTCCCTTCCAGCTTGTCTCCGGCAAAGACACCGGTGAGCTTTCCGTTTTCCAGCTTGAGAGTCATCCGCTGATAAGCCGGATTGCCATATATGTCGCGAGTAATCAGCCAATCGCCGCTTATGTCATTTGTATTCCGTGATGACCCGGGAATCTGGGCGCTCACTGTCGACGCGAGAACAAGAATCGTGAATACCGCGATCCATTTGAGCACACGTCCTCCTGGTTGATGGGGTTAGACGCTCCGGCGCGCAGGAGGTCTCACGGATAATTTTCGATTTCGAGCGCGCTGCGTCGTTCGTGAAGCCTTGGCACAAACCTTCAAAATGGAACGGCAGCAATGAACGACTGTGGTCCGGCTGCAGACTGAAGTGTACCGGTGATTTGCCCGCGATCGTTAATGTCATTCACGGAGGCGCTGGTCGCGCCGGGAATGAGAATGGGGTGCATCGCACCATCCGCATAGATGAATGGATGCTCGTTCCCTTGCGCATCAACGCATCCACCGACAATCTGACCCGCGTTGTTGATTCCACGAAAAGCGATCACAGGAGCATTTGGACAGTTCAACGCCGAAGTGAATGCTCCCACATTTTCCAAGTACACAAAGCCATGTGTGCCCGCGGCATCGGTGAAGTCGCCGATGATTTGGCGGCTATCGTTGATCCTCTGAGCGTCGGTTCCCTGGGCCCCCGGATAAGCCAAGAACTTGTATCCTCCGACCCCGTAATAAAAGCTGCCTCCGTGAGGTGGAGCATCGTGTACTCCGACAATTTCTTGCCTGTCGTTGATGCCGTTTGGAATTGTCAGAGTCTTCGCGCCTGGATAGATCAGCGGTGAACTGAACATTCCCCGGTCATAAATGAACCCTAGCGTGGCCGTCGCTGTGACAATCAGGCCAAGAAGCTGTCCACGATTGTTGATGTCCAGAATGTTGGTTTCCCTGGCGTTTGGATAATCAAGCTGACAGACCGAACCGTCCTCGTAAATAAACCCGTGAGGCATTCCGTTGGCGTCATTGAACTGTCCAACGACTTGAGCTCTGTCATTAATCGCGTTCGCAGTGATTTGCTGGGCTCCAGGGATCGCGAGTACTTCGACGCTCAGTACAGCCACATTGGTCGCCATCCTTGTTCTTCTCCTTCGGGTGAGCATTGGTGCGCGAAATTGTAATCTTTCTTCCTTGATCTACGCCTAAAATGCGGAAATCAGCGAAGAGCAACCTATCGTGAGGAAATATTCGATTGCAGTAATCGAAGGTGACGGTATCGGCCGCGAGGTCGTGCCAGAGGGCCTTCGCGTTCTGGAAGCAGTGAGCCACAAGCATGGCATCAATTTTCGGTGGCAACAGTTCGATTGGAGCTGCGAGCGCTTTCTGAAGACCGGTCGCATGATGCCGGAGGACGGACTCCATCAGCTGCGCGGCTTCGACGCCATCTTCCTCGGGGCTGTCGGATACCCAGGCGTGCCGGACCACGTCTCACTCTGGGGACTTCTCATTCCGATTCGACGAGCCTTCCAGCAATACGTAAACTTGCGACCGGCGCGGTTGCTGCGCGGGATCGAGTCGCCGGTGAAGAACTTTCAGGCTGGCGAGATTGATCTGTACGTCGTCCGCGAAAACAACGAAGGCGAATACTCACAGATTGGCGGACGCCTCCACGAGAAAACGCCTGCTGAAATGGCGGTGCAGGAGACGGTATTTACCCGCCGCGGATGCGAGCGCGTGATGCGATACGCGTTCGAGCTTGCGAGAACGCGTAAGAAGCACGTTACTTCGGCGACGAAATCAAACGGAATCGTCTACACGATGCCATTTTGGGATGAATGCTTCGCCTCTGTGGGAGCGGAGTTCAGCGACGTTCGCCGCGACCAGTTCCACATCGACATCCTCACCGCCCATTTTGTTCGTCACCCTGATTGGTTCGATGTTGTGGTGGGATCGAACCTATTCGGGGATATCCTCTCCGATCTGAGTGCCGCTGTGGTGGGTTCGATCGGGATCGCTCCTTCCGCGAACTTGAATCCAGAACGGGAATTTCCTTCGATGTTCGAGCCCGTGCACGGTTCAGCTCCCGATATTGCCGGTAAGTGCATCGCGAATCCGGTCGCGCAAATCTGGTCAGCAGCAATGATGCTGGAACATCTTGGCGAAAAGGCTGCCGCGACAGAACTGGAGAAGGCCATCGAGACAGTCTTAGCGGCACAAGGTCCGAAGACCCCTGATCTGGGTGGAAATGCGACCACGCGAGACGTAGCCGACGCGATCGTTGCTGGGATTTCTAGGGCGACAACGGCTCCGAGTCAGACAGCTCTCGACCAAACCAAACTCGCGTCACCCCGCTGATCTCCGCGCCTTGCCCAGAACGGGACAAAACAAAACGGCATCTTACGACGCCGTCGGGAAGATCTAATTCGCGTCAAGCCACTCGTCGTAGATTCGAGGATGTGCTGCCCGTTCCTCGCCCTCGGCCGGTGATTGCTCTGAATATGGCCGTGAGTATCACGGCTCCGATTACCGCTACGATGATGGTATAGATCATGCCGCCTTGCGCCGAAAATCCAATCGCGCGCATGATCCAGCCGCCGATAACCCCGCCGATGATTCCCAAAATGATGTCGCCGAGTGCGCCATAACCTGCGCCGCGCATCATCTTGCCCGTGATCCAGCCGGCGATCAGGCCGACTACGATCCACCAAATTATCCCGTGCATTCTGTGTTCCTCCCTGGAAGGCTTTCGAGGTTAGATGGGTTGATCGAATGCCAGGATGACAGCGAGGGAGCTGCTCAGCTTCTAAGCCGCTGAGCTGCTAAGCCTCTGAGCTTGAAACCAATCTCATTTTTTTAGCGGCGTCGGCGACGCTGTGTGGGTGCATGATCTTTCTCAGAATTTGTAGCTGTGCTGAAGCTTAGAATTTTGCAGCTTAGAAGCTCAGCAACTTAGAAGCTTAGGTGTGGCTGGCGGAATTAAAGCCGAGTGATGTTGGAATTAAGGGCGAGTGTGTTGGAATTGGATGTCAGTAAAATCTAGGGTCTTATCGCGGACACACCACTGCGCACGCGTGGATGGCCTACAAAAAACCATATCCGCCGCCTGCGCTACTGCTGCTTTTGCAGGCCACGTCTAGCCTGGGCCTGCTCCATCCAACTCTGAATCAGCGCCTCTACGCTGCCTCTCAAAACCCACCTCCAGGTGCGGTTCTTGTGCTGATTCGAAACCAACAAACCATCGCGAATGTAGCCTCTAAGGGAAGAGACCGACACCTTCAGCATCTCTGCGGCCTGCGTCGTCGTAATCCATAAATCCGGCTTCTCGATCGTCTCCCGAGCCGCACGCGTTTTACGCCATACTTCAAACGATTCGCGATCGATCTTCCACTTGCAACTCCTCCCGTTCTGGAACGCCTTAAACTTGCCCCTCCGAATCAGCCAGATAACGGTGCATTCGGTCACATCCAGCAGCTTCGCTGCTTCAGAGGTACCCAAGAACGGAGCGCCAATCTGATCCGGCTTTGCAGCATTTCTCTTCGAATGAATAGGGCTGCTCCCGTAGCGTTCCTTTATTTTTTCCAGATAAGCGAGCAATGAAGGCAGAGACACTCTCCAGTGCCCGCGATTAATGCGCAGTTGGTGACCCTCAATTTCACCCTCTTCTATCAAGCGACACACCGTGCGCCTGCCCACCTTCAATATCTCGGCAGCACGAGGCATGTCGATGAACTCAGGTTGCGCTGCTGGACACGCCGAGCTCACCGCTGCGATGCCTCCACTTCATTTGCCCACCGTTGTAGAAGCCTCATAACGCTATCCAGCATCACTCTGCGATGGCCGCCCGGCTCCTTCCGCTGGAACGATTCCAGTATTCCCTGGTCGCAATACGCGCAGACCGTCCCGACGCTCACCTTCAGCATTTGAGCAGCCTGTCCGGTGCTCACATGACGCGAGTTGCGAAACGCCTTAAGTTGCTCTCTTTGCACGTTCGTGCCTCCCGATTCGGGAATACTGCCTAAACAAAGTCAGAACTTAGGCATTTAACGCGGCGCGCCGTCCCAGCAGCATGGCGGCATGACACGCCTTACCGTCTTGCTCTTGCTGGCGCTCTCGGTGGCTTCGCCGATCTTCGCGCAGCAATCTTTCTCCGTGATCGTCGATAACAACTCTGTAACCGATAGCTGCGTAAAGCAGATGACCATCCTCAAGACTGAGCTCGCGGCGATCGGAGCGCCATCTAAACCGTGGCGCTGGATCGTCGCGTGCTCTGAACTCGCATGGACCGACATCGTAAGTAAGGCTGGCGCTGCCGACACATGCTGCGCCTTCACTCTGCTCGACAAGCGTTGCACGTTCGTTCGCGGCGTCCGACTCGCCGATCCGTTGCCAGCAATTACGCCTGGCTACATCGTCGCTCACGAGCTCGGCCACATTGCCACGAATAGCACGAAGGAAAAGGACGCCAACGAGTGGGCTAAAGCGCGCGGCTATCGATGGGGACACGCAGACGATTCGCATAGGTCTACAGTGCCGTCTCGACCGTAACTGTTCCCGATGGAAGCAGCCCGTCGGCCTGTATCCGTTCGATCAGCGCTTCCATGCAGTACTTCCCACTGGAAAGCTTCAACTGTTCGAGCTCAGCGACGAACTCGGCAGTCACCGCCGAATCCTCATACACGTAATTTTCATCGTGCCCGCTCACAGGATCGGTGAGCACTAAAGACACGAGCACATTTGTGCCGCCCAGCGGTGGCGCGAGGTTGACCGAGAAACTTTTCAGGCGCAGCTGCGCAATGGTGATGCGGTTCTTGATGTCGCCCACGGTGATAGGCTGATCGAAGGTGATGGTCGTCATTTATCCCAACTCCACAATTTGCAGAACTCGGCAGGTAGTTTTCGAACCTACGGTAGTTCCGAATGCAAGTTTCCAGCGAATGTCGTAAGTGTGCGAAGCGGCAGAAGGACTATCTAGGAAAGTGAGCGCGATCAGAGGATGCGTGCCGATGCCGGAAGCATCCGTCGAAAAGACCACATCGTAGTCGGGACTGATTTGTGCTCCGTCCTTGAACAGCGCGACCAGGACTCCAATGCCCTGCACCTGGCTCGCGGCGCCGGTGCCGAAGAATGTGCCAGAGAAGGTGATGATTACGTTGTTGCCCACAGTTGTGAGCGTCTTTGTCATTTCGGGAATGACGACGTAAGTTCCGCTGCTGGTAGTTGGGCTACTGGTCGAGCCAGCCGACTGCGCGATGTTCTTTAACTTCAGATTGCCACTGCTATCGACAGCGCCGTTCTTTTGCGCGGCAGAATCGAACGCGGCGTGGAAGGGAAAGCTGATCTCCCTCTCCGCTTTAGGCTCCAGGGTATCGATGAACACTTGGCCGCCTATTCGCTCGGGCCAGTCGCGGTAAATCTTTTCAAACAAGGTCAGAGTGCAGGCAAGCATCGCTGGATAAGTTGGTTGCACGAGAATCTTGCGCACTTCCGCGCGCACCTCATCTCGGTACGGCGTATCGATTTCGCCCCGCTCATCACGTATCACCCCAAAGAAACCATCGATCAGCAAAGTGGGTCGCGATCCAGCGGAGAAGTCTTCTTCGATAAAGTCCTCCCATCCATCGATAGACAAACGCCCGCGCCACACGAAGAGCTTGCCGCCATTGCGTCCAACCAAGCCGAAGTAATTCGGCTGATGGTGCTTCTCTCCCCATGCCCTGATTATCTTCGCAACATGGCGCGCGGGCATCGGGTCGCGCTGCTGCAGCGATCGCACGAATTTAATTCCTTCGTCCGATCCAGTGGCTACGATCTTGTCGCCGCTGGAAAGCGTGAAGATTTTTGAAGCTTGGCGAGAGAGCACGCGATCGCCGCCCATCACGAAGCCATCCGAGAGCAGCAGCGCTCTCTCCGGTGAGACGAGTGCCATCACTAGACACATAGATTCAGCAGCTCCCTTTTGTCATGGCCATCTGCCCTCGATACTCGCTCTGCGAATCGATGTCCTGATCGCATCCAGGCCACCTTCGTTCTCAAGCCATTGAATCGTGCCTTTTCTGTTTGGGCTGCTGATATTAAAATGAAGGTGAATCTGGCCTCCGCCCGCTCTGCTTCCCGATTTGGCGCTAGCCTCCATTGCGGCGAGCTCAGGGCCGTACATCGATGTGGCGCGCGCGGTCATTACGCGCTCCATTGGATGGAGGACTGCCATCCCAGCGCCGCCAAACATCGGTCCGCCTGGGAAGATTCCGCCCTCAGCGAATTGAGGCGCGCCGAATACGAGTGTGCCGCGACGCTGACGCTCAGCTTCGTCGGTGCGGATGCGATCTTCAGCGGTTCCTATTCCGGGAACTACATACTTGTTCCACTCGTCGTTCGTGGCGTCTTTGCCGAACTGCTGGCGCATCTGGTCGTAGCTCGATTGCTTGAGCTGCTCCAGGTCGTTGATCGCCGTCGCGAAATCGGTACGGAACCCCTCGTAGTTCGTGAGTTCCTGCTGGATCAGTGGAAGCACGTTTGAGTTGATGTACTTGTCAGCCTGCGAGTGCTTCGACGGTCCACCGCCGAACAACCCGCCAAACAAACCGACGAGGCCGCCGATTAGCGCGGAGATTCCCAGCGTGAACGGCGACAGAGATGCCCCGATTAGGAGTGCGGTACCGGCCGTCGCGGCTGCTCCAACTCCAGCGCCGCCGAGCGCCCCGACTGTCGGACCAAACTTGGAACCGAGGCCATAAGCGAACAGCCCTCCAGCGACAGGGCCGAGGATCGGAGCGATCGCCGCGCCCAGCGCTCCAGAGTTAGCCAGCAGCATGGCAGCGCCTATCGCGTCAGCTCCAGCTCCGAACGGGCCGCCAATAGAGAGCCCCGCCATTAGAGCCGCTCCCGGCAACAGTTTTGCAAGCCCTGCTTTGCTGAAGAGCGCGGAAATCCCCGTGGTAGCGGCAGACGATGCCACAACGCCGCCAGCTCCCCCGATCGAAGTGGGCTGAGTTGGAACCGACAGGCTCGGCACAGCGCCAAATAAAGGCCCTCCGATGCCTCCTCCGAGGCTCAGCATGTCGGTTGGGCCGAATCCCAAAACGGAACCTTGGCCACCGAGAGAGAAGAGATCGGCTGCGGCATTCGGCGATCCAAAGTCAGACGACGACGCGCCCGCAAATACAGCCGCGGTACCCCCGGAGCCCGATCCACCTCCGAAAACGGAACTGATGAGCGCTCCGACTAAACCGCCTGCCCCGCCGTGTAAGTTGGCGTTGCGGATTCCGTCCACTGTCATCAGCCACTGCGCGAGGATGTTCGCGAAGAGACGTTTGAATCCGTCTGTTATCAGTTTGCCGATGTGGCCACTAGTGAGATCGCTGAACGTGGAGTAGAGATCATTCGCGAGCGCCTGCTGCTGACGCGCGAATTCCCGCTCCTGCTGCTGAGCCATTTTGCTTTGCTCTTCGATGGATTTTCTAACCATCTCGTCTTGGCGTTTCAGGCTCGCATTCGTATCCTGCTCGTTCTGTTTGTGCTGGTCGTTGTCTATCTGCCCAATGAGCTTTTGAAACTCCTCTTCGTCCTTCACTCTTTGGGCATTCATTTCCGCTGTCGTAGATTTGTCGATCAGACCTACAGCCTGCATCTGCTGACCAACGCTCGCGCCCAGCTTTTGCATCCTGATGAGCACAGCATCGATCTCGGCGTTTTCTGCCGCCGCCAACTTCGCCGCCCCGGTAAGACCTGCTCCGGTCGCCCTGTCCTGAAGCTTTATTAGCTCCTCTGTGACCTCCTGATGGCGGCGCAAAAGCTCATGTTGTTTCTGCTCATCATCTCTGGCCTCCTGATCGCGATCCTTCTGCGCTTGCTCGGCATCCTGCCTCTCGATGCCGGTCAATTCGGTGAGGAGCTTGATTCGGTCGCTGTCGAGCGCGTTGATCTGTTTGTTAACGTCGTGCAACTCCCACTTATTCGCAATCGCTTGTATCGGACTCTCATTCGCGGGATCATCGAGCAGCGCCTGCAGCTTCGCCTGCTCCTTTAGCAGCGGTACAAGCTGCGCATTTACCTCGTTCAACCGCTGATGTGCCTGCACCTGATTCGTCACGGCGAGAAACGCGCGATGACTGCCGTCGATCACCTCCTTCTCGTAATCCTTCATGTCCTGAGTCATGCCGGTAACGAGACCTTTAACGTGCTCGAACGCGCCGAATAGTTGTTCGACCACTCCGATCATCGCAACGGCTCCCACAATGGGAAAGGCAGCCTGCAGCGCGGGACCGAGCCCTAGAGTCGTCGCGAGGAAACGCTCGGCCGGCCGGATCATATTGTTGAGATTGCCTTCGAGCAGTCGCACAGCGCCGCTTGCCGCAGCATATTGCGGCACCTGGTGCGAGAGCTCGTTCGTGACTCCGGCGAGTGATGTCTGATGCATGCGGAGCGCTTCGTTGGCTTCTTGCAGCGCCTCCTCGTACTCCGCGATCGCGGCCTTGGCCTGCGCGTTGCCTTGCTCGGCAGCCTTGCCGAGCTGGAGCTGCGCGTCGGC
This sequence comes from Terriglobales bacterium, assembly GCA_035277605.1. GTDB lineage: Bacteria > Acidobacteriota > Terriglobia > Terriglobales > Acidobacteriaceae > Gp1-AA112. The sequence goes on from DATEKE010000270.1 coordinate 21,002, forward strand.
GAGATTCTTCGTCGCAGTCGTCACGTCGGCCTGTAGCTGCTTAATCGACGTGCCGATCTTGCTCAGGCTGGTGTTGGTCGCGTTCTCATCGACTCTGACTTCGATTTGGACTGCAGTGGCCATCTATGCCGCGCTCGGTACCTCGAAGAAATATTGGCCGCCGTCGATTGTGAACACTTCTAGATACGCGCCGGACGCGCGCCCTTTGCACTCTCGGATTTCACTTTGCGCGTGCGAAGGCAGATCACTGAAGTCCAACTCCTGGCGTCGAAGCAGTTTCCATTCGGGAATCGTGCGCGCCTCTTCGATCGTCTCCGGACGCTCCACGCGGAACATCGCGCTAGCTTTGTGATGGGCTCTCTTCGCGCATTCCTGCAGATCTAAGGAGCTGCCAGGGCCGTACCAGCGAAAGAATTCGCGAATAAAAGCGTCGCGCCACTCCTGCTTTACCGATTCGGGAACTTCCTCAAGCGCTCCACGAGTACGAGGGCATTCAGGCATTGCGCCCAGAAGCTCACGCACTCGCTTTTCAGTCGGCTGGTAACGTTCCTTCTCCTCCTGCACCAGTTCGCGGTAAGCGCGTCGGTGCAACGGACCCATTCCAATGGCTTGTCTCATGCGATCTAAGCCGTGCTCCCGGCCCCATGTTTTGAGTTCCTCGACCTCTGCGTCGTCCGCAGAGGTGCTGTCCGCCGAGAGTTCTACATCAACGTTTTCATTACTCATAACACTCTTCCTTTATCGGGAATACACAATCGAAGTCATTTGAAATCTGATCGAGGTGAAGAACCTCGCCTTGCTTGAGGAACCGCGCAGCCCTTGCGGTCCTCGGAACATCGCCGAAGGTGACGATGTGAACACTGTCCTTTTCAGGCGGCGATCGGAAAAACGTGCTCTTTGCCGTCGATCGTTACGACGTGTAGGTACTTGTTTGCGGCTTCGACTCGCCGCTTTAAATGTCCAGGCAGATGGATCCGATCGGTCTCAGTGCGCTTCACGAGCTGCCAGCCGGGCATCGCGAGAGCTTCTTTGAGACTCTTCGGATCGGGCACTACGAGCAACTTGTTCGCAGCGGCAAGTGCAATCGCGTGCGGCGATCCCTCAGGCTCCGGCCCAGATCGCTCATTGCGATCGTCGATCGCGGCAAGGTGCGCTGCGTGCGCCTCTCTGAAGGCTGCTTCGTAGGTCTTCGCCCAGCGACTTCGGAGTTCATCAGGAAGCGACTCCAGCGCGTCGTGAAGGTGCGGGATGTGTGGGATATCGACTCTCAATTCAGTCACTGCTTTTCCTCCAAAATCAGGCGGTTTGGGAAGAAAACGAGAAGAACCAAACCGCCTGGTTGATGTTCCGCCGCTAGCCAGGGAGGAGCGACCCCCTTTTTATGCGGAACAACCTTGTAGTCCCATAATGGGCAAAAGCTCGCTCAGTTGTTCTGCACGTACGTGCGGAAGTCCAGCGGCTTCCCGCCGAACACGAACACGCCCTTGTAAACGATCTGATCGTTCGTGAACCTCAGGTTCGAAAAGTCCTTATCGGCAATGAATATCTGCGGCTCTTCAATGCCGTCCAGGTACCCGATCTCGATTCCAGGAGCTTGATCCGGATAGCATCCACCCCACCAACGCGTGCCCGACGTGAGCAGTTCATTCACGATGATGTTCTGCGGCTGCTCATGATTGGAGCCGAGACGCTCAAACCAAGAGTTCGTGCTGCTCGCGTTGTTGTTGATCTGGTATGCGGTCGCCTTCAGCGCCGTCGGAACCATCAACCACTGCAGTGGCAGATTGAGCGGCTTCGTCGAGTCCTTCTCTGTCTGCCCCATCATCAAAACTTCAGCTGCGTCGAGATTCGCCGATGTGAGAGCGTTCGCCGTGAGATTGTTGTGCGCCGCGTTGAACAGTGCGACTCCATCCGGATCGTAGTTCGCGTTGTTCAGGAATATGCTGGTGACGAACTGCTTCAGCGTGCGCCCTCCAGCTCGCGCCAGTCGCGCAGCGAATGTCAATGGACCCGTGAGATCGTCGTTGCGAATCGCCTCTTCCGAGATCGTCAGCACGCCGCCGCGCTTCGCAACTGCATAGCTGATCTTTTCGTCGGTGGGCTTCGTCAGTTCCGTGTAGACGGCAGCTTCGGCGACAACCGGCAGATCACCCAGGTAGCCCATGCGCACGCGATCATTGGTCTTGAAATCCGCGATATTTGCTGGCTTGATGATCTTTTCGACGCCGCCCATCCCGATTTGGGCATAGTCCTGGATCAGCCGCTTCGTCATCGAATTGAGCAGGATGTTCGGGAAGTCGCCGGTACCGATCGCTTCAGAAACCTTGTACAAAGAGCCGCGCGAAATGCGCGAGCAGTCCGTCTCGCCGGTGATGAAGAAGAACGCCTCTTGGATTCCTCGAAATGGCTTAACTCCGGAAGATCGCGCCTCGCGAACGCCAAGCAGCCCATCCATCGCGAGCTGAACCTTCTCGCAGATGCCGAGCCCTGAAGAAGTGATGGCGCCGAGATCAGGCCGTGGGCTCCGCATGTTCTTTTCGTGGTATTGGACGGCAGCCTTCTTGAGCCGGTTCTGGTGGTTGAAGTCCTTCAGGTCTTGCAGATCGCGCGCTGATAGTGTGATCACGCCTTTTTTCTCCGTTTCGATGTTTCGTTTTGGAACCATTCGCCTAACACCCGCCGCGTTTATCGGCTTGTAATGAGCGCCTTCTGCTCCGCCGTCGATGCGGGATCGGTCTTCCTGGCTGGCAGCCCTGGATAGTCCCGCACTCCCGGATCGGGAAGCTGCGATGCGTGCGTGCGATCGGCGTTCGGCAGCACATCCGCCGGTGCTAGTCCGGAGTAGCTCAGCCGATTCTGCGCGAGGCTCTCGCGACTAACCGGATCGACCGACACGCCTGCAGGTCCTGTGATTCGTGAATTCATGGGAACACTCCTCGGTTTGTGGTTTTTGACCGCATCTCTGAGCGCGTTTAGCGCAGCGTGCGTCGAGTTTTGTAGCTCTTCAGCCGCCATTACATAGGTTCCTAGAATGGGAAAATGTGTGGATTCGGGGCGAACTCACCCGGCTCTTAATCGCGACGTGAGGTACGTTGTATTGCTCGAAGCTCGAATGAAGAATCCGAACTTCTAAGCGGCCCTCGAAGCTTGAGGATTCCGCTTCCGTGACCGTAGTTTGTCACGGTACTGCTGAAATCGAACTTTACGCGACGGTCAGACCGTCGAAAACCTTGCTTTAAATTGCCCCTGTGCCGTTTCACAGGTGCCCTTCCAGCCATCCGGCAACTTTTTAGCTACCACCCTACCTATCTGCCCTCTGCGGCGCAGCCGAAATGAAATCGTTTAATCCCGATCTCGGCTGCGCCCAGGTTTCACAGAGGCGCGCGGAGAAACCTTTTCCTTTGACGACTCCCTCCATCGCAAGCTTGTGTCTGGAGGACGTGAGGGGTCATACACTCTGAGCACGACGCGGCCAATAATCGCGTCGCCTGCTTCCTCGTCAATGGGAATCATCAAGTGTTGCGCGGCGATCTGAAGCCTATTAGAGGGGGGAACAGTGTCAACGTCGTCAGCGAGCGACTCATATAGTTCGGTATCTGGCACCAGCGTCGGGGCCTCGTAGTTAACACCGTGAGAAACAGAGCGGTGCAGTCTTCCTAGAATCCTTCTTTCAGGCCACTGCGAAGTACCACCGATCTCGTAAGACGGGCGATCCTCGCGTTTCGCGAAATATACAAGAACAAGCGCGCCCCACAGCTCCGACTTATCTCTCTGCGAGCCATCAATAAACACCAGGTCGGTTCCGCGCTCGTGCGAAGGACCTTTAACGCAGAACACGTTGCCAGGATTCTCAAACCACCTCCTCGGCACCTTGAAGCGCTCCAGGGAATCGCCGAGAGGCGACACGGACGGACCGACGATAGTGCCCGGATCAATAATGGCGATAGGGAGTGCGTGGCTTCGTGTCGCTTCTTCTTCCTGCCGCCTCTCGAACTGCTCAAAAGACTTTTCGATCGCAGGCGAGAGCTTCTTTATCACGGAGTCGTTGATTCCGGCCTGCGCAAAGAACCAATGAGCTAATTCAGGCTTCTGATCGAGCGATATTTCGCCCATGCGAATAAGCGCTTCGACCGAAGGTTTTTGACCTTTTTCCCAGCGTAGAACAGCTATCCTGCCTACTCTCAGTCGTTTAGCGAGCTTCTCCTGACTCAGCTTAGGACTGAATGCTGAGCGCAGCTCGTCAATGTGCCTTTGCATCGCTGATGCGGAGCTGCGAGATTCAGACTTTATTCTTGACATGTTACTTCTATGCACGTAGCATTCGAGTCGCTATGTGACTCTGAAGCAGGTAATTAAGAGTCACATATTGACGGGCGTAAGCGCAATGGCAAATTTACAGAAGTTCCCAGTCGGTACAACTCCTTTAGCTGAGCCTTCAGATGACATCGACCGAAGGTTACGCGATCTGCTCGCGCAGAGCATTCGCCGCTCTGGAAAGTCCAGGGAGCAGATCGCCGAGGACATGACCCGGCTCCTCTCCCCACGGCGGATCACGCCTCACATGCTGAATTCGTGGACGGCGGTGACTCATGATTCGTGGCGCTTCCCAGCAGCGTATGTCTTAGCGTTCTGCGAAGTTACCTCAGACGACACGTTGCTCAGGTTCCTTCTCGGCCGTCGGCTCTCAGCGCTGTTGGCGCTGGGTGAAATGATTGCACATGCTGTTCCATCGGTGCTTTCCCGATTTGAGACTCGGCGAACTGCTCGCGTGAACTCGGATGATCCGCAGGAGCTGCTCTTTGGCTGAAGATACTCCAAAGCGCATTCCAGCGCGCCAGAAGCTGAGCATCGCGGCCCGACTTCACGCGATGAATCGCGAGGGCAGAGCGAAACGCGTCAGGGAGCTGGCGCGGGAAATCGGCGTGAGCGAGCGCCAGATTTGGCGCTGGCTCGCGGCATTCGAGCAGCGAGGGACTGCGGCGTTCTTGAAGCAAAAGCGGTCCGACGCAGGTTCGTCTCGCTTCTTCCGTGACAATGTTGGCCTCGAACTGTTTGCAATTGCGATCTTCTTCTCCGGAGCGAAAAGTGCGAAGGCAATTCACGCCGCGATGCTCCGCCAGTTTGGTCTAGAGATAATTCCTGCGGTTTCGACAATCGAGCATTACCTCAAGAACGTGCTGGAGAGAATGCTGTGAGCGATTGGATTCCCAAATCGGAATTTGCTAGGCTCGCCGGCTACAGCTCACGGCATATCGATCGGCTGGTTGATGAAAGCAAGATCGTCTCCCGCGAATCAGATAGGGTTCTGCGGAACGGCAAGCGCGAGCGCGAATACGCAGTGCATTCCCTCCCGCCTGACGCGCAGAAAAAACATTTCGAGTTGTCGCTGCGACGCGCAGCGAGTGTGCAGACGATCAAACCCGTGCTGCGACAATCGGCGGACCATCAGCGCGGCATTTTTGATGCAGCGCCTGAGCTCGCCCGTCCGGATCGTGAGATTCTCCCTGGCCATCTTCAGGAGCAGGCCAACGAACGTTACCGCGCGATCGAGCCGCTCCTGGAGTGTGCGCGCGGACAAAGGCAATTCCCGATCGTGCTAGCCGACGGCCGTACGCTCACGAAT
>DATEKE010000271.1:0-3359 GCA_035277605.1 Terriglobales bacterium
AATTTCCGGTGGATGCAAGCAGCTTACCGACTTCGCGGCGGAGAAAGACCCCGATGTGATGCGCTCAGCCATCCACGCAATGGGCGTCGGCGGCTGCCGCGATCAGCTTCGCGATCTGTACAGCAAGACCACGAATCGTGATCTGAAGGGCGACATCCTGCACGCAACGATTGTCTCAGGCGATACCGAGTTGCAGGAGAAAGTTGCGCTCAGCGATCCCGATCCGGAACTACGTGCTGCAGCCATCAAAGATCTCGGCATCTCGGGCGGCAGCAGCGCCACGCTGATGAACATTTACCAAAGCAACCAGAACGCCGAGGTGCGCGATGCAGCGATTAACGCGCTCTTCATCAAGGGCGACGCACACTCTCTGGTTGAGCTGGCTCGGAAGGAGACGAATCCGGAGCTGCGCAAAGAGATCGTGAGCAAGCTCTCCGTTATGGGAAATCGCGAAGCAAACGATTACCTGATGGAGATTCTGAACAAGTAGGCAAAGGGGTTACGGGGGACAGGTTAGAGGGGACAGAAAACCAATGAGCACGTGCCGACGCTGACGCGAGCTTGAACGTGATCGTTTCCTGACCCCACTGTTCCCTGTTACCTGTTCCCTGAATTCGAGAGGCCATCATGAAAATCAAATTTATCGTCGCCGAAGCGTTGATCGCAGCCACATGCTCCGCGCAGGTTTCGCTGAAGAGCGAACCCGGCGAGATGCCGCAGATCAAGAACGCAAAGCTGGAGACCGTAGCGGCGGCGGGCAATCTACAGCAGCAGATCGAAGCCTTTGCTTCGCGCCAGAATGGAACGGCATGGATCGGCTATTCGGTGCCGGCCGTCAGTTCGCATCGCACGATCTGCTGCTACGACGGCGGATGGCAGGAGCGTAGCTGTTGCGGCGCCTGCCGGCTCTCGTCGGAGCACAATACATTTTCCGGCTCGCGCGATGATTGCGACGATGTCGAGGTCACGAGCCTGGCAGTCCTCTACCGCGTGGAAGACAAGAAGATCGATTCCATTCGTATCTTCAGTCAGAACTGCGCGATTGATGCCGGAGATCTTCCCGTTTCGGTAATTACGAACGTTGATCCCAGGCAGAGCGTCACATATCTGACCAGCTTCGTAACCAATGACGGCGACTCCCATCTGGGAAGGCGCGCGCTTGATGCCATTGCCGAGCATGCCGACGCGTCCGCCGATGCTGCGCTCGACCGCTTCGCCGCGGCTGATTATCCCGAGAAGATTCGCGAGCACGCGGCGTTCTGGCTCGGCGTTTCTCGCGGCGCTCACGGTTACGCCACTCTGAAGCGCCTGATCGAATCTGATCCCGACGATCATTTTCGCGATAAGCTGACGTTTCCGATCAGTCAAAGCAGTGAACCACAAGCACAAGACGAATTGATTCATGTTGCCAAAGGGGACTCGAGTTCGCGCGTGCGCGGCCAGGCCCTGTTTTGGCTCGCACAAAAGGCGGGGAAAAAAGTAGCCGGAGCGATCAGCGATGCAATCGACAACGATCCTGACACTGACGTGAAGAAGAAAGCTGTCTTCGCACTTTCGCAAATGCCCGATCACGAGGGCGTCCCGAAGCTCATCGAAGTGGCCAGGAACAACAGGAATCCTGCGGTCAGAAAGCAGGCTGTGTTCTGGTTGGGGCAGTCGAACGACCCACGGGCACTGGATTTCATCACCGACGTGCTTACGCACTGAGAAGCATAAAAAAGCCCTGCCTTTCCGGGCAGGGCTTTGGCAGTCCAGGCCGTTATTCACTCGGCGGCATGGGAGGAGGGCCATCCCCTGGGCCACCCGGTCCTGGCTTGTGCATTCGGAAAAACATTCTTTCGTGACTCATCGATTGGAGCTGCTTCCACTGGTCGGGCGTGAGCACTCCGCGAAAGGCCAAGGTCATTACTGTGAATTCTTTCTCCAGAGCGTTGCGCGCGTTCTGGAGCTGCGTGACTTGCGCGAGCACCTGATCCTGCTGTGGCTGATCCTGATCGAGCAAATCGCTCAGCTTTCCTTCTTCGATCTCCACGTTCGCTCTCATCTGCGCGAGATTAGCGCGGTGGCTGGAGAAGATTTGGTTGAGCTGCTGCGTTTGCTGCTGGTTTAATCCAATCTTCTGCGCGACCTCAGAATTGCGCCACCAGTCATGGCCGAATCCCATGCCGGGCATTCCCCCGTGCATTTTTTCCACCATGATTTTCACTCTGGGCTTCTCGGTTGGCGCTTGCGTATCGTTCTGCGCTGCCAGAACTCCCGCTCCCGCGATTAAGAAGACCAGTAAATAAGAGCAAGTTTTCATTGTGTGTTCCTTGTCCGATTGTGCGAAGTTTTTTGCGAACTCACGTTCGTGTGCGAACCTTCCATTTCTCCTACCAGCAGATTGGCCGGCTGCAGAGCGTCAGGCAGATCTCCGTCGAGCTGCGCTTCCACATCGCCGAGCAGAGCAGAGTCTGAGATCTGTGGTGGTTGATTGACTGCGGTCGTTGAGGGAGTGCTATGAAATCCAAGGAAAAGGAAGGCAACCAGCACGATCGTCAACACCGCCATTGCGAGCGCGAATCCGGCACTGCGTCCCTGTGTTTCCCGAATCTGCGCTGCCAGGATTCCCTGCTGAATCGCGCGCGACTGTCTTCCCCAATCGATGGCCGAGCGCCCGGCGCTGTAGCAGACGTCCTGACGCAGGCTCGCCATGCGCTGGCGGTACATCTCCACTTGCTGCTGGCAGTCGCCGCAAATTTGCAGATGCTGCGCCGCGCGCAACTCGCGTTCGCCGGCAGCCGCCGCCGTAATTTCCTGATCGCTCAGGTGAATCGAAATCACGATTGTTCTCCTTCCTGCCAGGTGCGCAGGTTCATCATTGCCCGATGCAGATGCGACTTCACCGTGCCTGGCTTGCGATTCGTCGCACGCGCGATCTCCTCGATCGACATACCTTCTACCGCACTCAACAACAACGCCTCGCGCTGTGGCGGCGTCAGATTGCGAATTCTCGCTGAGACGCGTTCCAGCCGCTCGCGACGCAAAATCTGCTCCTCAGGAGTTGAGCCGGGATCGCGCACCTGTTGCGCCCGCTCCTGGTCTTCATCCGAATGATCGAAGCGGATGAAGCGCCGCCAGAATCCGAAGCGCCGGTTGCGATAATGATCGCGGACCAGATTGATCGCGATTCGCGCCAGCCAGGTAAACACCTGGGAATCGCCTCGGAATCCGTGTTGCTTCTGAAATGCCCGGATAAAGCACTCTTGCGTCAATTCTTCGGCGAGATCCGGATCGCCGGTCTGCGCCAGCAGCAGGCGATAAATGCGCTGCTGATAGAGCCGAATGAATTCGTCGAAATCGGCGAAGGGCGAATCAGT
>DATEKE010000272.1:0-7100 GCA_035277605.1 Terriglobales bacterium
GTATCAGGTGATTGGTGTGACGGGTGATGTAAAGCAGTGGGGCATCACCCATGCGTCTGTTCCAGAAGCTTACGATGCGTTCGACGGCTCGCAATACATGTACGTGGTCGTGCACACGTCAACAGCATCGATGGATGTCACATCCGACGTGCGCCACGCGCTGGCTCAGGTCGATCCGGGCTTGCCGCTGTTCGGAATACGTACCATGAACGATGTGATCGCCGAACATGCCACCGGACAACAATTCCTGGCCCTGCTGGTAGGTCTCTTCTCGGGGCTGGCATTGATTCTCGCCGCAGTAGGAATTTACGGCGTACTGTCGTACCTGGTCACGCAGCGCACCCGCGAAATCGGCATTCGCATGTCGTTGGGAGCGAGCCGCTCGAATGTACTGACGCTCGTACTCCGGCACGGTATGCGGCTGGCGGGATTGGGGTTCGCGCTGGGCCTGATTGCGGCCCTTGCAGCGGGGAGATTGCTCTCCGGCCTTTTGCATGAGATACATCCAAGCGATCCTGCGGCGATCATGTTGACCGCGCTCTCCTTGGGTCTTGTCGCGCTGCTGGCATGTTATGTCCCGGCACGTCGCGCAGCAAGGGTGGACCCGATAGTTGCGTTGAGGCATGAATGAGCAGCAGGTGTAGCCGTGAAAACACAGGCCCGGAGGGCCAAAGAAGCGCACCCCTTTGAGCTTGTAATCCGGCGGCGCAGTGGACTGAATAGGAAACGCCGGCAAGCGCAAACGATACAATCCCCAGCGTTCGACATTCATCTCTCAGGATGATTCCTCTTTCCGCTTCCTGGAAACTCATGCGCGACTTCGGCCCCGGTTGGGCGCTCCGCCGCTTGCGAATCGAAGCCGAATTGAGGTTAGGAATCGTCGCACGGCGCTTGCCGGTTTCAGATTGGAACTTCACAGTCGGCAACGAGTACGCAAATCCGGCCAGAGTCGGCGATCGGCTTAAGTCCCAAGTTCTGGCTTCGAAATTCTTCTTCTGCCCGCAACAACTCCCGAAACCAGTGTGCCCCGCGCAGGTCTGTCGCGGTGCAGACCGGGTTTTGTCCGGTGAGTGGCCTTACTTTTCGCATTCATGGTTGCGATCCGGCTTTCCTCCTGACTGGCATCTGAATGTGCTCGACGGAAGGCATGCGGATTCCGCCGCGCATTGGAGCCGCACCGCAGGGTACCGGGGACAGGGAACAGGGTTCTGGGACGGCAGCGATATCAAGTTTGTTTGGGAACCTAGCCGATTCGCGGTGGTGTATTTGCTGGTTCGCGCTTATGCGGCGAGCGCGGATGAAAGATATGCAGAGGCTTTTTGGACTTTGGTCGAGGATTGGGCGGAGAAGAATCCGCCAAATCGTGGCGTGAACTGGGCTAGCGGGCAGGAAGCTGCGTTTCGCATGATGGCGTGGTGCTTCGGTTTGTACGGATTTCTAAATGCGTCCTGTTCCACTTCGGAACGGGTCTTCCGCTTGGTGCGCATGATTGAGGTGCATGGCGCCCGGATCGCGGGATTCATCGAGTATGCGCTTTCGCAGCGGAACAATCATGGCATCAGCGAAGCGGTGGGGCTGTTTACCATTGGTGCTTTGTTCCCTCAACTGCCGCGCGCAGCCGAGTGGACCAGAATGGGACAACGGCTGATCGACTCTCAAGTGCGCGAACAAGTTTATGCCGACGGCAGCTATATCCAGCATTCGTTCAACTACGAACGCGCCCTGATCGATCTGCTGGTCTGGGTGCTCCGGCTCGGCGAAATTCATGACTTGCGGTTTGCAGAGGAATGCTACGACGCTCTCGATCGCTGCATGAAATTCCTGGTTCGTTTCTGCGATTTGCGGAGCGGGCAAACACCAAACTATGGAGCGAACGATGGCACTTTCGTCTTGCCGTTGACGAACGGCGATTACACGGATTTTCGACCTTCGATCGATGCGGCGCATTACTTGCTTCACGGCAAGCCATTCATTGCGGAGGGATCATGGAGTGAGTTGTCGGCTTGGCTTTTAGGACGTCCTCTGTCGAACCGAGTAGTCGCGGACTGTTCCATTCCAGTACTGCGTTACATCCGAACGAGTCAGCCAACGTGTTCCTTTGGTCCGGCGAAGAGGCTTCCTCCCTCTGGATACCAGAACCTGATTGCCAACGAAAGTAACGGAATGGTGCGGGCAGCGCGATATAAGGATCGCCCCGTACAAGCCGATCAGTTGCACTTTGATCTCTGGTGGCGGGGGCAGAACGTGGCCTGCGACGCTGGCTCTTATCTCTACAACGGTGCTCCGCCATGGACAAACGCTCTCGCCGGAACGGCGGTGCACAACACCGTCACAATCGCTGGACGCGATCAGATGACCCGAGCCGGACGATTTCTCTGGCTCGATTGGGCTCAAGTCTCCTCTGAAAGATATCCTGTGGGAACTCGGGCGCAAGCGGTCGCGGCATATCACAACGGCTACCGGCGTCTTGGCGCAACGCACCGGCGGTCAGTACTGTGCCTCTGTGAAGAGGATCTGTGGATCGTCGTCGATGATGTGACCGGAAGCTATTCACGCGAGGTCCGGTTACATTGGCTCTTTCCAGACGTTCCGTTCCGGCTCGATCCGGCTCAAATCAGGCTGCTGTTGCAATGCCCTGAAGGTGACTTCAACTGCGCGATCATCGCTGACCACCTACTCTCAGCAAGTCTGGCGAAGGCAGGTGAAATCATCAGCGGAGTAGACGACGAACCGCTCTCTGAAAAAGCAATTCGCGGCTGGCGCTCGCTCTACTACGGAACCAAGGAACCGGCTTTATCGCTAGGCGTAAAAGCGGCTGCAGCCCTACCGATCAGATTCGTGACATTGTTTTATCCTGCTGAAATATCGGTGAAACAGTTCAGTCCGACGTGCGTCACCTTTCAAGCCGCGGCCAAAACGTACGGAATTCGCTTGCAGAGCATTGGCGCTCCAAAGATTTTTACAGCGATCACTTAGTCGCGAACGGCCTTCGATAGCAGTTTTCGGGCACAAATCGGCTCGATGCGGGTTCTGTTACGGGTTGAGGTCCGTCTATATTCCATGAGATTGCCTCCTGGTGTTCTCGGCTTATTTCTCGCGAGTACGTGCCTTGGGCAGATTTCGCAAGTCACGACCTCGCAATACGACTCGGCGCGAACCGGTGCCAACCTGCATGAAACCCAGCTCACACCGTCGATAGTAAATGCCTCTCATTTTGGGAAACTGTTCTCGTTGAAAGTTGACGGCGACGTTTACGCTGAGCCGCTCTACTTTGCCGGAGTCGACATTCCGGGCAAGGGCAAGCACAACGTGCTGTTCGTTGCCACTGAGCATGACAGCGTTTATGCCTTCGATGCCGATACTCCCGGTGACCCGCTGTGGAAGGTGAGCTTCCTTTCCGATGGAGTGAAAACGCTTTCCACCAGTGATGTCGACTGCCCGTTCATCACTCCGGAGATCGGCATCACCTCGACGCCGGTCGTCGATCCCAATACGGGAACGCTGTACGTGCTCGCGCGAACGAAAGAGAGCCGCAGCTTCTTTTCGTCTTACAGCTTTGTTCAGAAGCTGCACGCGCTGGCCATTACCACTGGAGTGGAGAAATTCGGTGGACCGGCTGTAATCGATGCCAAGTCGCAGGGGCGCGGCGATGGTGCCCAGAATGGAACTGTCGCTTTCGAGCAATTGCGGGAGAATCCACGGGCCGCTCTGTTGCTGGCCAACAACACCGTTTACGCAAGCTGGGGATCGTCGTGCGACGTGGGACCGTATCACGGCTGGGTGCTCGCCTACGATGCGGCGACTCTGAAGATTAAGGCCGGGCTGAACGTCTCTCCGAACGCGGACGATAGTGGAATATGGGCGGGAGATGTTGGGCCTGCTGCCGACCAAAATGGGAATGTGTATGTCGCCACAGGGAATGGCCGCTTCGATGCGAGCACCGGTGGAGTGGACTATGGCGATACTGTTTTGAAGCTTCAGTTCGATAAAGGAGGCCTGAAAGTCGCCGACTACTTCACGCCATCGAACGAGCAAGACTTGAATGAGAGCGACAGCGACCTTGGCTCCGGCGGACCCGTTCTCCTGCCCAACGATGCGGATCCTCATCGGCATCTATTGGTGATCGCCGGGAAGGGCGCGACGCTGTATGTGATCGATCGCGATCAAATGGGGAAGTTCGATCCCGCCAATAATCGCCATGCGCTGCAAACCATTCCGCTGCATGATTCAGCTTTTGGTGCGGTCGCATACTGGAATCACCACATCTACCAGCTCGTCAGCAAAGATTGGCTGCGCGATTACGAGCTGAAGAATGGCCGGCTTACGCTCCACGCGACAGGCGGTGGGCATTCGTTCATCGATCCCGGAGCCACGCCGACCGTTTCCGCAAATGGGAATCGTGATGGAATCGTATGGGTCGTCGAATCGAAAGGTTGGCGTTCTCCCGATCGTCCGTTCGTACTGCATGCTTACGATGCCGCCAACATCGACCATGAACTTTATACGTCGGAGCAGAATGCAGCGCGTGATCGCGGTGGTCTGACGTTGCGATTCAACATTCCGCTGGTCGTGAATGGCAGAGTGTATGTCGGAGCGAAACGGGAAGTGGATGTGTACGGACTGTTGCCGGAAGCCAAATAGATTGGTGAACTCGTACTCACTTGCAACTGTTCTTCTCATGTTGGGCGCCTGTCTGTGCGGATGCCATCAAGGTTCGCCAGACGCTGGAGCGGTGGTTTTCAAGAAGAATTGTTTCGGCTGCCATGGCAGCACCACTACTCAAGCGTTCGCTGTCCCTTTGAGCGGCTACCTGACGGGGCCGAACAAGCACAGTGAAGCCGAGACTCGGAGAATGATTCGCGAAGGCAAGGGCAATATGCCTCCATTCGGGCGAAGGCTCAGCCGGCACGAGCTTGATGATCTGATGGCATATATCAAGACCCTGTGATCGTGACCGTTCCTTATCGGGACAGACAACGAGAATTAACACGCGCCGAGTCTGCTATGAAAGGCGCAGAATCCTCAATGACAAGGCCGATTCCCGCTTTTGAGAATTCCTTTGGATTGGCGGTTCATATTGCTGTGAGTAGCTGCATACGGAGGAGCCGAGAAATGGACGGCACGTAACACGTCGTTGGAAACTGCCTCCATTCTCCTCTCATCTGCAGTGTGGACTTGGAAATTGAGTAGCTGCCCGTTTATGTTGCGCACCATTTGCGACATGTAGTGGTCTTGACCGTGAACCTTCACGTCTTGTCGAACAAAGGTGAATCCGCCGACATCCGCCAGCGAAGTACGGCGTATTACCTCCAGACTGTTTGTCTGCGGCAGTGTACGGAAATAGGCGATTGCATCCGCGACCCCATCACCAGTCGCGGATACAGAGCGCGCAGATGTGATGACGATTATGTCGGGCAGAGCCGCACTGGGCTGGAGACGAACCAACATAAGCTGCAGCCGGCACTCGCAGGTCGGTTTGCCTTGTTTCAGACTTTCAAGGAATGCTTTCTGAGTTTGGTCAGGCGCAACGTTCCACCCGATTGAAAGCGAGTACTGAAAATGGAAAAAATCATTTATATACTTACCGTTTTCGATGTGACCAGCGATTTGCTCTTCAAAGGTATTCTGCGCAACCGAAGTGACCGCTAGCACTAAAACGAACAGCAAAATGTAAACACGTTTCATGGGCCACCGAAGATTGAATGCCGCTGTCACGACTCAGTCAATTTTTTATCCGCTTACTACGATGATTACTGGTCCCTTTGTTCGTTGCTAAAGCTAGTCCCGAAAAAGTTGTGACTCATCTCCCAAGTCTGGATCCGTTGATTCGAACAGGCGAGTTGAGGGCGGGCGACGATCGGAGTAGTAAGCCGATGCGATAGTTCGCAGGCCTTGTCTCACAAGCTCAGAGGGCACAAGTCCAGCCGCACGAGCACGTTTGAGTGCCTGAACATCCTCTGGGCTTAGCCGAACTGTAATCGGAATAAGGCGAGCCATACTGACCCCTTTAGAATACCTTCGTTAGCCCAATGCGGTTTGACACTCCCCCTGCAACTTCGTTATCCTCTATATCTTGCGTAGTTCTGCAAGTGCCCGCCTGGGTGGTCGCATCGCGCTAATCGGCCGGTGAGTTTCAGCCTGCGGTTTCATTGCTTTTATTCGTAGGATCTGGCGTGTTTGCACAGAGCGAACTGCCTCGTCCCTTTATCTCTTTTGGAGAATTTGGAATGTCCACCAGTTTCCCCACTGCGGGGAAAATCGCGCGCAAGTGGTACGTGGTCGATGCCACGGACCAGACTTTGGGCCGCCTTGCAACTAAGGTAGCTCACATTCTCGCGGGCAAGCATAACCCGCAGTACACGCCGTTTATCGATACCGGCGACCACGTGATCGTGGTGAACGCGGCCAAAGTGAAGCTCACCGGCATGAAGGCCGGACAGAAAGTTTATCGCCGCTACACCGGATTTCCTGGCGGTCTGCGCGAAGAGCAGTTCGAGAAGCGCATTGCGCGGCGTCCGGAAGCCGTGGTGGAAGAGGCGATCAAGGGCATGCTGCCCAAGACCAAGCTCGGACGCGCAATGGGAAGCAAGCTGAAGGTGTATCGCGACGACAAGCACACCCACGCGGCACAGAAGCCTGAGCCGCTGGCAGTCGGGAAATAAGTCTGAAGCTCTGAAGCTGCTTAGCTTCGGCTTCCATGAGGAAACGAAAACAGAATGGCTGATCTGGTTCAGTACTACGGCACGGGACGTCGCAAATCGAGCATCGCTCGCGTATTTTTGCGTCCCGGCAGCGGAAAGTTCACCGTCAACGATCGCGAGTTCGATAAGTACTTCGTTACCGATGCGCAGCGCGTGGCTGCCAAGTCTGCACTGGTGAGCAGCGAGACTGGCACGACGTTCGACGTCATTGCCAATGTCCATGGCGGCGGTGTCAACGGTCAAGCCGATGCGGTGAAGATGGGCATTGCACGTGCGCTGCTCGAGTTCAACGTCGAGCTTCGCAAGAAGCTGAAGAGTGAAGGTCTGCTCTCGCGCGACGCGCGCGGCAAAGAGCGCAAGAAGTACGGACAAAAGGGTGCAAGAAAGCGCTTCCAGTTC
>DATEKE010000273.1:0-10176 GCA_035277605.1 Terriglobales bacterium
TTCTTATTCGTATCATTGTAGAACTCGGATGTGAAAGCGACCGGGGTGCCGCCGGCCGGTAGCTCAGTTCCGCGCCGCTCAAATGTTTTGCGGATCGCTTCGCCAAGCATTTTGCCGTCGAAATCGAGGTTCCGCGAAAGAACTTCAAGATCATAGAAGTCCTTCATTCGACTGTTGGCGATCCCGAGCTTGACCATGGGTTCAACTTCAATGACGCAGAGTTCTTTGAAGATGCCCACGAAACGTTCGGGAGAATTGTCGCCGTGGGCGAGGAAATCCGCGTCTCTTGTGGCGCGGTAGGTATGTTTTATCCAGAGTTCGAATAACAACGCGCCTTTTAGGACGAACGTATCGCGGTGCTTTGAGCGGCTGAGACGATACAGGATTCTCTCAAGGCCGTACTTCACGAGAATCAACCCGAAGTCTTCGTTCCGTGAACGAGCCAAGTCGAGCAGTCTCTGGCGCACAGAGGCCGCGAGGTTTTGGGGTGGGTGCGGCACTAGAGCGACTCCAGGTAGGGGCGGATCACTTTCGCAACGCGGCAGACTTTCGCTGCGGCCCAGAGTTCGTCAATGGAAGCCTTCTTGAGCTGTCGAGATTCTTTCAGAGCCTCGATGGAGACGTCGAGCCCGATCTTGTAGCGGAACTTAAAACAGTCAGCAACGGTCTTGGCGGCCGTAAAAACGCGGATGACCCGGCCAGATACGCGATGATCGGACGCTCCGAACTGAAGCGCCGGGCCGGACATGCGAACGAATCGAACCGGCGGAGACGAAATTTTTGGGGCCCAGGCCTTGTGCCCGATGGCCATCCATACTTCGCGCGGAGATTGGGTAGTGAGGTTGTGAAAGCGAAGTGCGGAGAGCAGGCAAATAATCCCACTGGGGACCTGATACGATGCTTCGACAAGCGATGCGTGTTCGCTGGGAGAAAATGCCGGTGACGTGTATAGGCCACGTGCGATTTTTTCGAGCTGCCCCTGGCGAGCCAGCCGGGACAGATAGGTCCGCGGGACGCCGAGCTGCGCGGCATCGGCGGCAGTAATGATCTGACGTTTGGTGGCCAGATTACGGAGTTTGTCGGCTTTGGATTTGGGCATGAGGACGCCTCGACTCTAGTGTACTAAGTCCTCGGCAGATGTAAATAAGTGCCTAGCAATTGTAGCATAACCCTCAGCACCTTCCCTCACGTCCCTGAGAGCACCTAGCTCGCAATCAACTTGCTCTGCCTTGGTAAGTTACGCCCCTCTCTTTGACCGATCGGAGTAGATGTGCGGGAATAAACGAGCGGACAAAAATCGCTGTGCTTAGGAGTATTCCGTGTCTAATCAGAACTCGACGTGGGACCGTCACGAACTGTACGAGAAAGTCTGGCAATTTCCGCTTCGAAAACTACCGGCCGAATACGGCATTTCCGATGTCGGCCTGGCTAAAGTGTGCCGAAAGCTTGAAATTCCGCTTCCGGGCCTCGGGCACTGGACAAAGATTGCCTGCGGTCACTCCATTCCGCGCCCGCCGCTGCCAGCGTTGGAAAAGGTTCCGCTCTTAGCGCGTCAGATCCGCAAACTGGAGATCGCTGTTCTTCCCGAGGACACTCCCGAACTTGAAAGGATCAAGCGAGTTGCGCTTAGTGCAACTCCTATCGTAACGAAGGCAATGCTGACACACACGTCTTGAACAACGTACCAAGTAAGCATAAGGAGAAGCTATATGCGAGCCACGAACTTGAGTGGCTTGATCTGCGCGTCACGAAGGACTGTCTATCACGCGCGCTACGCATTATGGCCGCACTGATTCACATGCTGGACCAGGAAGGCTTCAAGGTGGCTGTGGAGAAAAAGGCCACAGAATCCACAAGTGTTGTCGTCTATGGCGAAAAGATTCGCTTCGGGCTTATTGAGGGGTTTAAACAAATAAAACCGACACCGAAATCCACCGGTTCCGCCTATTCGTACAATCCTGTGACGCTGGAATCGACCGGCATTTTGTCGATTGAGGTCTGGAATTACTACTCGGGTGGCCCGCAGAAAGTCTGGCGTGATCGCGAAGGCGCAAAACTCGAGGAACAACTGCCTAGTTGCGTTGCCGGTATGATGCGAATCGCTCTCAGGCAGCGCGCAAAGGCGAAGGAACGGCACGAGAAGGAGCTCGCCCACCAGAAGAGAGTCGAGGAGGTCGAGTCGGAACTTGAAAAGATTCAGATGGAGGAGAAGAGAATCAAAGCTCTCCGACGGGACGCCGTCGCGTGGCACCGAGCCGAACGACTTCGGAGGTATATCACGGCGGTACGTCAGAGTTCATCGAAGGACACCGAGTGGATTCTGTGGGCGGAGCTCCAAGCCGACTGTCTCGATCCCCTGAAAGAAACCCCAAAGTCGATAGTGGACGACAAAGACGAAGTCCTAAAGCGCCTTCATTCTGTTCGCTGGGGATGGTGATTGCGCGGCGAATGTTGTAGGTACGAGACGCTCGCTATGCGGGCCGCGAAGATTCTTCGCCGATCACCTGCGACCATGTGACTCCGAACCGACTGAGATACTTCCGCAGACGATCCGCGTCGTTGGTGCTCGCTTTACGAGTCCGCGAAGCACTGAAGAGGCTACGGCCGGCCTCTGAAAGTGAACGTGAGCTGCGGCAGACTTGAACAACGTGCGCAAGCTGGACACGATCAAACTGATCGAGTTGGTCGAGCGCATCCGTGCTTAAGATCTGAGAGAGAAGCTCATCTGATTCGTCAGACTGGAGCCTTACCCAAGAAGCGCTCAGACGTTCGATCTCTTCGTCTACAATATCGATAGAAATTCTACCGCCCTGAGCCAAAGTAGCCATTCGCACTACTGCCGCGTTCAGATCACGGAAGTTTCCTGCCCATCGCGACGATGGAGTAAGGGCAAACCCCAGAAATCTCTCACGAGCCTCTTTGTTGAACGTTACGTGGTGTCCTGTCCGCTTGGCGAATTCATCCAGCTCGAACTGAAGGTTCGGCTCAATGTCCTCTGGGCGGGACCGGAGGCCCGGAAGTGTGAATGTCCACAGGTTGATTCGAGCCAGCAAGTCTTCACGAAAACGACCTTCCCGGACAGCGGCGAGTAAATCGCGATTGGTTCCCGCGATCAGTTGAAAGTCGCTGTGAGCTTCGCGATCTGATCCGAGGGGGAGGAAGGTCTTTTCTTCCAGTGCACGCAAAAGCATGGCCTGTTCGTCTCTGCCAAGCTCGCCAATCTCATCGAGGAAAAGGATTCCTCCGTTGGCCGCACGCAGGACACCTGGGCGGTCACGCAGAGCGCCGGTGAAAGCCCCTTTGGTATGTCCGAAAAGCGTGGACATGGCCCCATCGCCCCGAAGAGTCGCACAATTGACTTCGATGAAATCACCGGCGAGGGTGTGCCGCATTTTCTTTAGTTCGTAGATTCGGCGCGCCAGCCTGGACTTGCCGGCACCAGTCGGACCCATAAAGAGGAGGGGATCGCGTGTGGCTATAGCAACCTGTTCGATTCGGTCGATCAGTTGGTTGAAAGCCGAGTTTCTGGTGTCGATGCCTCCTTTCAGATAGGAAATTGCATCGTTGCTCTCTTGACGAAAACGCGAAGCAATTCGATCATATCTGGATAAATCTAGGTCTATGATTTTGATTGTTCCTGGTGAGCTTCGGTCTCGTTCCGGTGAGGATTGAAGCAGCTTTCCCGGAAGATATCGGGACTCTGTCAGGAGGAAGAGACATATCTGGGCTACGTGCGTGCCCGTAGTGATGTGGACAAGGTATTCCTCTTTCTCCGGCTCGAACGGGTAGGCACGGGCAAAGTTAAAAAGCGTTTCATAAACACGCTCAAAATCCCACGGATCGCCGAATTCGATTTCGTGCTGTCGCACGGTGGTTTCTGGTGAAACCGCTGAGATGTCTTCCGCCACACGGTGTGCCAAGGCCTTGTCGTGCAATCCGTGCAGAAGTTCCAATCGCTTTACTACGAAGTCTGGCTGACGACAAATCGCTACCGTAGGACGCCAGCTCTGCCAGCGGTCGTGAGTCCGCCCGGAGTCCAGCGTGGTTCCGAGCAATCCGATTACGACGTTATGTTCATTCGGCATATCTTAAAGTATAAACTCGTATCCTATAAGATTGGCTGTGGATACGCAAGGACGTCAGACTCTTTGTATTTGGCTGGTTTACAAAGGGTTAGAAAGCAGGGTCGATTGGCACGTTTCCTGCAAGTATCAGGTTGCAAGCGATGAAGAGAGAGAAACATAGGAGGCGCGGGGCGTGGTTGGCACCCGCGCCTCGAAGTCGGCCGGAACCAAGCACCGAAGGGAGACTCAAATGGCAGACACGGCATACAACGTGATCGTTCCCGAGAAAGGTGCACCCATCAAGGCGTGGACAAAAGGCGTTTCGCTCGAAGACGAAGCGCGTAAGCAGCTCCTGAACGTCGCTCAGTTGCCGTTCATTTTCAAGTGGGTCGCAGCCATGCCGGACGTGCACTGGGGTGTCGGCGCGACAGTGGGAAGCGTTATTCCGACAAAAGGCGCGATCATTCCCGCGGCCGTTGGCGTGGATATTGGCTGCGGCATGATGGCTGTCCAAACGGACTTGAATGCCCGCGATCTTCCTGAAAATTTGAAAGGGATTCGTTCATCCATTGAGAAAGCGGTGCCGCACGGTCGCACAAATCATGGAGGCAAGGGTGACCGCGGTGCGTGGCACGAAATCCCCGTACGCAACATGGAAATCTGGCAGACGCTCAAGCCGCGCTACGACGCGATCCTTGAGAAGCATCCAAAGCTCGATCGCGGCAATCACGCGAACCATTTGGGTACGCTTGGCACCGGCAATCACTTCATCGAAGTGTGCCTCGACGAGTCCGATTCAGTGTGGTTCATGCTCCACAGCGGTTCGCGCGGTGTGGGCAATCGAATGGGCAGCTACTTCATCGAGGTCGCTCGAAAGGACATGGAGCGAATGTTCATTCATCTGCCTGACCGGGATCTTGGCTACTTCCCGGAAGGCAGCGAGCATTTCGATGATTATGTCGAAGCGGTCCACTGGGCGCAGGACTTCGCGCGTTTGAACCGCGACATGATGATGGAGCAAATTGTCGGCGCTGTCCGTGCGTGCGGAGAAGTGCGTCCGTTCACGGCAGAGTTAAAGGC
This sequence comes from Terriglobales bacterium, assembly GCA_035277605.1. GTDB lineage: Bacteria > Acidobacteriota > Terriglobia > Terriglobales > Acidobacteriaceae > Gp1-AA112. The sequence goes on from DATEKE010000273.1 coordinate 5,145, forward strand.
AATCAATTGCCACCACAATTATGTGGCGCGCGAATCGCATTACGGCGAAAACGTGCTTGTGACGCGCAAGGGAGCCGTCCGTGCCCGCGAAGGCGATATGGGAATTATCCCCGGCAGTATGGGAGCACGTTCTTATATCGTGCGCGGGAAGGGAAATTCGGAAAGCTTCCACAGTTGCAGCCACGGAGCGGGCCGAGCGATGTCGCGTACTGAAGCGAAGCGCCGCTTCTCACTGGCTGATCACGCTCGCATGACGGCGGGCATCGAATGCCGCAAAGATGCGGACGTGATCGACGAAACGCCGGCAGCCTACAAGCCCATCGAGGCTGTCATGGCGGCTCAGGCCGACCTGGTGGAGATCGTTCACACACTGCATCAGGTGGTTTGCGTGAAAGGATAAACGTAGTGCACCCATGATTCGAATCGATGGATCGTCGGGAGAGGGCGGCGGGCAGATTCTGCGCTCGTCTTTGAGCCTGTCGCTCGCAACCGGAAAGGCATTCCGCATCGAGAACATCCGCGCCAAGCGAGAGCGGCCAGGACTGCTGCGACAGCACCTTACGGCCGTTCTCGCTGCGGCGGAGATCGGCGGAGCTCAGGTCGAGGGTGCGAATTTGGGTTCCCAGGCGCTGGCATTCGAGCCAGGGATAGTGAAGTCAGGGAATCATCGATTTGTGATCGGAACGGCTGGCAGCGGAACTCTGGTGCTTCAGACAATTCTGCCGGCGTTGATGACGACATCGGGAGTGAGCTCTATCACGATTGAAGGAGGCACGCACAATCTGCAAGCGCCCCCTTTCGACTTTCTGGAGAGATGCTTCTTGCCAGCTATCGGCAAGTTGGGCCCGAGAGTCGCACTCAAGCTCGAACGGTACGGCTTTTATCCGGCGGGAGGCGGCTCATTTACCGTCACGATCGAACCTTGCGCCGTGTTATCGCCGGTTCAGCTTGTCGAGCGCGGAGACATCGTGCATCGGAAAGCGGTCGCCATTGTCGCCAATCTCCCACGGAGAATCGCACAGCGTGAGATCGACACAGTCGCAAAGATGCTGAACTGGGAAGCAGGCCAGCTCGAAATTATCGAAACGAAGAAGTCGGTTGGACCGGGAAACATCGTCTTGATCGAAATTGGAACGTCGGCTGGAGTGACAGAGGTCTTTTGTGGCTTTGGTCGTGTCGGAACGGCAGCCGAAAGCGTTGGGACGGAGGCAGCGAAGGAGGCGCGTGGCTACCTAGCGTCTAACGCAGTGGCAGGTGAACACCTGGCAGACCAGCTCTTGCTGCCATTTGCTTTGGCGGGAGCGGGCGCGTTTACTGCAGTCCGGTTGAATCGTCACGCGAGAACCAACATGGAAGTGATTTCAAGCTTCTTGCCTGTCGAGTTCGAAACTGCGCAGGAAAACGCGTGCGTTCGAATTGAAGTGAAGAGGAAGTCGTAACCCTGGGTGGCGTAGTTCACGGTTCCATCGACTGTCAATCGAACAAAAGGCCGTGAACGATTATTCCCCCAGGAGTAATTGGCCAGTGGCGCAGGGTACGGATACTTCTCTGGCGAAGCTGCTCCTCACGCGAGTGGAGAGCAAGGGGTTCGATCCCCCACAACGCCGTGCCTGATTTTCCCTGGCCTAGTTCTTGCCGGTGGCGAGGGCAACGGTTACTTCGGATCGGTTGGTCGCAGGTTCGACTCCTGCTCCCGCGAAAGTGGGATAGCTCAGCGGAAGAGCAGCCGCCAGCGCAAGCTGGAACCGTAGCCAATGATTCCCCGGCAGACATTCGGATTACCGGAAGAAGTTCGCCGGTGGCGTAGGAGGCGCTTACTTCGGTAGAGCGCTCGCCTTTGGGCGAGAGGGCGCAGGTTCGATTCCTGTTCCCGAGCGATCGGGATAGCTCAGAAAACGGCGCAAGCCATAAGCGCAGCCGCTTGTTCCCCGGCAAAGTACTACAACGAAAGGAAGAACGACAATGGCCCGGCTAAATCTGATGAAACTTCCGTGGGGCCCGCGAACACACGAGGGAGGTCCGGCGCGCGACATTTCACCGGAACTCGCGCTACGACGCTCGGTCCTGGCTACCCTGCTTTGGGAAGATCAGTTCTATGAGGACGGCGTTGAAATCGCCGGACGGATTCGCGAACTCGTGCCCAAAGTAAAGCCGGACGCCGTTGCGTCTCTGGCTACTGAGGCACGCGGCAAGATGAAACTGCGTCACGCTCCGCTTTTGCTTGTGCGGGAGATGGCACGCCAGAAGGACCACCGCGCTCTGGTCTCGCAAACCCTTGGACAAGTGATTCAGCGCGCCGATGAGTTGGCGGAATTCGTCGCTATCTATTGGAAGGACGGCAAAGCACCTCTTTCCGCGCAAGTGAAGAAAGGACTCGCGCAAGCCTTTCGGAAATTTGACGAGTACCAACTCGCGAAGTACGACCGAACCGGACCAGTGCGTCTGCGCGACGTTCTATTTCTCTGCCACGCGAAGCCACGAGACAGTGAGCAAACCCAGCTTTGGAAGCGGCTCATCGAGGGAGAATTGAAGACGCCAGACACTTGGGAGGTAGCTCTTTCTTCGGGAGCAGATAAGAAAGAGGCGTGGGAGCGTCTGCTTCGCGAGAAAAAGCTGGGCGGCCTTGCGCTGCTGCGAAACTTGCGCAACATGAAAGAAGCCGGGGTGGACGAGGCCGTGGTCTTGGCAACCATCGCCTCGATGAATTCGGCGCGTGTTTTGCCCTTTAGATTCCTCGCTGCGGGACGCTACGCGCCCCAGTGGGAAGAGGCGCTCGAACGCGCGATGCTTTCGTCACTCGACGAACGGGAAAAGCTATCCGGTCGAACGGTGCTGCTCGTGGACATTTCCGGCAGTATGACGGCCCCGCTATCCCGCCGCTCCGAAATGCTCCGCACTGATGCTGCGTACGGGCTCGCGATCTTACTCCGCGAAATCTGCGAGAAAGCGACTGTGTTTACGTTCTCGAATGACCTGGTGGAAGTGCCTCCGCGTCGTGGATTCGCGTTGCGCGACGCTCTCGATTCGAGCCAGCCGCACAATGGAACCTATCTCGGCCGGGCACTTGGGAGGATCGACCAGAAATACGATCGAATCATCGTCATCACTGACGAACAGGCGCATGATCGCGTGCCCGGTCCCCGAGGGCGCGGCTACCTGATCAACGTCGCCAGCGCCAAGAACGGCGTCGGCTACGGTCCATGGACGCATATCGACGGCTGGAGCGAGGCCGTGGTGGAGTATATCCGCGCGCTAGAACAGATGGCGGCATGATTCGGGACCATCTCGCTTGAGGAGCGATTTATGGAGATCACAAGGAATCTATCGAGAGATGGGACATTTTGCCCATCCGCAGTGAACATCCTGGGCCAGATCCCGGCGCAAGCATTATTCTTTTCACAACACCAACTCCGCCACCCGGAGTCGATCTATCTATTCTCGCTTGGGAAGTTGGGCGAAGCATTCGAACGAGTGGCTCAGGGTTATTTATCCAAAGCGAAGGACTACGGAAGCGGCTACGGGGGAGAGTTGGACATGTGTGACCTCCTGCAGAAACAAGAGAGTTTGTTGCGTGCCTTGCAGGAGCATCTCGACGACTGTTACTTGATATTGAGGACCCTCGTTAATCCTGTGACTGCGAAAAAGACTACGCATTTTGCTGATCGGTATGTCATCGAAAATAAGCTTCCTGGGGCAAAGTCGTTCCAAAGCGCGGTTAGTCATTACAAGAAGAACCACCTAAGAATTGCCAACAAGCTGAAACATCAGCAGGCACGTCTCAGAGGAATAGCGATTTGGCTCCCGGCCGGCGCGCATCTTGGATATTTCCTGGAAGAACCGGACCCGAGTGGGCAGATTGGTCCGTCTCCAGAAATCCACCCGGACCAAGGCTGCATCTCATTCGCTAGAGATTTGACTTGGCATCTATTCAACGCCTACCTCTGCTCTGAAAAACTTGCGACCGCAGTTTGCGGCGCACTATCCGGCCTATATGGAGTCACGCCACAACCCCGTACCAGCAATGGCGACAAGAACTGGGACTCCCTGGCCCGGCTTGCGTGCACAATTCCGCAGGCTTTTTTCCCCAAGGAGGTGCGGAAGCACGCCGCTACTTTTCACCTGAGCGGCGACGGCCAGACCCTGATTATCAGGTTCCCCGACAAAGTAAAACTCGTGTTTCCACCCACCGTAAGCGCGACATGCTCGACGGTTGTGGACGGCCACAGTACGAATTTTAAGGTGCCACTGCCTTGAGAACCGATTCACGGGAAGGATGTACCCAATGGGCGAATCCTGCCCCTGTATTTCCTTGATCTTGGCTCCCACAGCGCATTGCCGCCGCCGAACCTCACTCAAATAGAAAGGGCACAGCTTGTGGCCATGCCCTTTGTCAATCTACCGATGATAGTACTGTCGTCGCGCACCGTCATACCGACCAGTCCGCATACAGCACTTTTTGAAAGGTACGTCCCGAGCAGCAGGGGCAGGGATCGTTTCTGCCGAGCTTCTCAAGAAGTTCTTTCCCGCCATTGACTACGCGCAAACCGCGTTTGACGTTAGTCTCTGAGGGGAACCCTTTGCGGCGCTTGCTGCTTCGTTCGTGAAAAGAAGTTGGTGTTCACGGCAGTCTCTCCTTCCAGATGGATTTGCCCGTCACATCACGGAAGCGAGCTGCCAGTTGATTTTATCTTGATTCGTCCCTGGGGTGTTAGCCCTCCCAGAGCCATGCGTCCAAAGCATATGCTGAAAGCAGGTGCACCGGGCTGTGTCAGGATTGTGTCAAAACCCTATCTGTTTTGGTCGTTGGGCTTAGCTTTCGAGCGAAAAGCAGATGCCCCAAGTTATTGTAAAGAAACGAAAAGTGAAGGAAGCAACGGAAGGTTTAGAGAGGTCTCGGCGGCTTGCAAAGCAGGTGATCTGGTACGAGCTGTTGACTGCATTACTAGCTTGGGTGCAGGATTGGGTGCAACTAGAAAAGGAAAAATGGCTCCAGATTTTTTGCAAGCGACACCAGATAGGGCAGTTAGGTTTT
>DATEKE010000274.1:0-14198 GCA_035277605.1 Terriglobales bacterium
GGCGTTGGCTGCGGGCAGCTTGCGTTTCATAAAAACGGCAAGTTAATCAGCATCGAGGGTGATCCCGAGTCGCCGATTTCGCGCGGGCATCTCTGTCCGAAAGGGGCCGACAGCTTTGAGCTGATCACCAGTCCGATGCGCGAGACCAAAGTGAAATATCGCCGACCATACTCACGCAAATGGGAGTCGCTCGATTTGGAGCAGGCGATGGATATGATCGCGGACCGGCTCTGGAAATCGCGCGAAGATACGTTTGAAGAAGAAAAAGACGGTCATCCGGTGATGCAGACCAAGGCCATCGGTCATCTCGGCGGCGCGACTCTCGACAACGAAGAAAACTACCTGATCAAGAAACTGTTCAGCGGCGGCCTTGGGATGGTGTGCATCAGCAACCAGGCCCGTATATGACACAGCTCCACGGTTCCCAGTTTGGGAACCTCGTTCGGACGCGGCGGCGCAACCACAGCTCAGCAGGACCTTGCCAATTCTGATGCCATCCTCATTATGGGATCGTCGATGGCGGAGAATCATCCCGTCGGTTTCCAGTGGGTGATTGAAGCTCGTAAACGTGGCGCAAAGATCATTCACGTTGATCCCCGCTTCACGCGGACCTCAGCGATGTCCGATATCTGGGTGCCGATGCGTTCGGGGAGCGACATCGCTTTCCTCGGCGGACTCGTTCACTACGTGCTTGAGCACGGGAAAGAGTTCCGCGAATACGTCGTCCACTATACGAATGCAGCGACCATCCTGCGCGACGACGTGAAGCTGCCCGATGACCTCGGCGGTGTCTTCTCCGGTTGGGATGAAAAAGAGAAGAAGTACTCACCGGAAACCTGGCTATACAAAGGCGAACCTGAGCACAGTGACGCGGTCAAACCTGGGCACGCCAGCGCAGGCGGAGGTCACGGCAAAGACCGCGGCGGAGAAGCCGGCGACCTCACCAAACGAGAGGCTGATCCCAGCCTCAAGCATCCGATGTGCGTCTTCAACGTGCTCAAGCGGCACTTCGCGCGATACACACCTGAGTTCGTCGAGCGCGTGTGCGGCGTGCCGAAAGAGCAGTTCCTTAAAGTCGCGCATGTACTCACGAATGCCTCCGGGCCAGACAAGACGGCAGCAATCTGCTATGCCGTCGGTTGGACGCAGCACTCGAATGGCGTGCAGATCATTCGCACGGCTGCCATTCTTCAGCTTCTACTCGGAAATATCGGCCGTCCCGGTGGCGGAATTCTCGCGCTTCGTGGTCACGCCAGCATTCAAGGCTCAACCGATATTCCTACTCTGTACGATATTCTTCCCGGCTATCTCCCAATGCCATTTTGGGAAAGCGATGCGCATAGTCTCGATCAGTACATCAAACGGCATCGCAGCAACGCCGGATGGTGGAGTAATTTCGAGAAGTACATCGTGAGCTTCCTGAAAGCCTGGTACGGCAAAGCAGCGACGAAAGACAACGAGTTCGGCTTCGGATGGCTGCCGCGAGTCACCGGAGATCACTCCGAATCCGGCTACTGGCTCGACATGCAGGACGGCAAGATGGAAGGGCTGTTCGTCATGGGCCAGAATCCCGCAGTCGGAGCGGCCAACGGAAGGCTTCAACGCACCGCGCTTAGCAAACTGAAGTGGCTGGTGGTGCGTGATTTCGTCGAGACCGAAACGGCATCGTTCTGGTACGACTCGCAGGAGATCGAACGTGGCGAGTTGAAGACCGAAGACATCGCCACCGAAATTTTCTTTCTTCCCGCGGCATCGCACGTGGAGAAAGAAGGCAGCTTCACCAATACGCAGCGATTGCTTCAGTTCCACGAGAAAGCCATTGAGCCTCCTGGTGATTGCCGCAGCGAGACCTGGTTCATGTATCACCTTGGCCGCCGCATGAAAGAGAAAGCCAAAGGCTCGCGGCGAAAACGTGACGCAGGCCTGAAGGCTTTGACGTGGGACTATCCGACTGAAGGCGCAATTCGCGAACCCAAAGTAGACGCCGTGGTCTGTGAGATCAACGGCTATCGCACCGATACCGGCGAACTCGTCCACGAATACACCGAGCTGCAGGACGACGGCAGCACCGCCTGCGGTTGTTGGATTTACTCCGGCGTTCATCCCAAACCGGGACACAACATCTCCAACATGCGCAAGCCGCACGACTATCTCGGCCACGGCTGGGGATTCTCATGGCCATCGGACCGGCGCATTCTGTACAACCGCGCATCGGCGCGTCCGGATGGCAAGCCATGGAGCGAGCGCAAAAAGCTGGTCTGGTGGGATGCGAACAAACGCGAGTGGACCGGCAAAGACGTTCCCGATTTCAAGAAAGATGTCGCGCCTGATTATCGACCCGAGCCCGGCGCGGAAGGCATGAAGGCGATTGGGGGCGACAAGCCATTCATCCTGCATCCTGATGGCGTGGGGTGGTTGTGGGTATCGAGCGGATTAAAAGATGGTCCGCTCCCCACGCACTACGAGCCGCTGGAGCCCGTAGTTAAGAATGAGCTGTATCCGAAGCATCCCCACAATCCCCCGGCTAAAAAGAAGGAGCGTCCGGATAACGCTTACGGTTTCCCGTACGACAAACGCTTCCCGCACGTGCTCACGACGTATCGCTTAACTGAGCATCACACGGCGGGCGGCATGAGCCGCACGCTCTCGCATCTTGCCGAGCTGCAGCCGGAGCTATTCTGCGAGATCTCTCCCGAAATGGCACAGGAGCTTGAGATCGAGCATGGCGGATACGCGACCATCATGAGTCCTCGCGGAATCATCGAAGCCCGCGTGCTGGTCACGCCCCGCATGCGTCCATTCATGGTTGAAGGACGGCGGGTCCATCAGGTCGGACTTCCCTACCACTGGGGACGTCGCGGTATTGCAGTTGGCGACACGGTGAACGACCTGCTTGCCATTTCCGAAGAACCCAACGTGCGCATCATGGAGACCAAGGCGCTGATCTGCGACATTCGTCCGGGCCGGCGTCCGCGTGGCAAAGCGGCGCTCGACGAGCTGCACGCAAAAATGAAGGGGGCAGCATGAGCGCTACCACTGCATTCCTCACCGACTCGACACTCTGCATCGGCTGCAAAGCCTGCGAAGTCGCCTGCAAGGAATGGAACGACCTGGGCGAAGATGGCCTGAACTGGACGGGTTTCTCTTACGACAACACCGGAGCGGTCGGCCACTCCACCTGGCGGCACGTGAAGTTCGTTGAGCATCCACCGGAGATCGGGCATGGGGGAAATAGTCCCGATGTTGCTTCGTGGACGTTCTCCTCCGATGTATGCAAGCACTGCGAAAACGCCGGATGCCTTGAAGCGTGTCCGACCGGTTCGATCGTGCGCACAGAATTCGGCGGTGTGTACGTCCAGCCTGACATCTGCAATGGCTGTTCGTACTGCGTGGTTGCGTGCCCCTTCGGAGTGGTTCAACGCAACAAGGACGACGGACGAGCATTCAAATGCACCTTCTGCTACGACCGCCAGAAAGTCGGACTCACTCCCGCGTGCGCGCACGCGTGTCCGACAGAGTCCATCAAATTTGGCAAGCTGGATGATCTGCGGACCGAAGCCGCGCGGCGGCTCGAGAGATTGCACGAAGAAGGTATGGGGGACGCGACGCTCTACGATCCGAGCGACACAAGCGTTGGCGGCATTCACGCATTCTTCATCACGCGCGGCGATCCGCGGCAATACAATCTGCCGCCGGAGCCGGAGATTCCGACGATTTATGCGGAGCGAGGCTGGAAATCCGCTGCGATCGGCGCGGGCGTGCTTGCAGTAGGAACGCTGCTCGCGTTTCTCGGAGGCCGGCAATGACCGATTCGGCACTTCCCTCTCGTCTCCAAGTCAGCGATCCTGACGTTTCATTTCAAAGACGTGAGCGTCGCCTCGAAGCTATTCGCACTGAGGCATTGCGCACAGGGCACGTTGAAGCAATCGGCGCGCGTCCTGTCGGTTCTCCCATTCCAATCGCCAGTGTTGACACCGGCTACTACGGTATTCCCATGCTCAAGGAGCCGCAGTGGAGCTGGGAGATTCCCATTTACTTTTTCGTAGGCGGAGCCGCCGGAGCTGCTGCCGTAATCGCCGAGTTTGCGCAGATGACCGGAGCTGACGCTGAAGTTGTGCGTGATGCGCGAACCGTAGCAGCAATTGGCGCGATTCTATCTCCGGCGCTGCTGGTCTCGGACCTGGGAGTCCCGTCGCGTTTCCTGAATATGTTGCGCGTGTTCAAGGTGCAGAGCCCGATGTCAGTTGGCGTGTACATCGTCAGCCTCTTTGGACCGAGTGCCATGGCGGCCAAGATCGCCAACTGGGCTCGCCGTAACGGCTCTGGAGCGATGCTCAAAATGATCGAAGGCACTGCCGGTCTGTTCGCTGCTCTTTCCGGATTGGGAATGGCGACATACACGGGCGTATTGATCGGCGCGACCGCAATTCCAGTTTGGAACGAGAACATCGACACGCTGCCAACTCACTTCGCTCTCTCCGGGCTGGCAGCCGGCGTTTCAGCCATTCAGCTCATGGGACATGAGGAAAGCCGCGCGCTCAACCTTCTCGGAATGGCCGCATCCGCCGGAGAAACCCTCGAGGGAGTAAAGATCGAGTTCGAAAAGAAGACGGCGAACGAGGCAATCAAGAAAGGGCTGAGCGGAGCCATAACCCGAGTTGGAGGAGTTCTTTCCGGACCTCTTCCTCTCGCCCTGCGACTTGCAGCAATGTTTACTAAGAACACGCGATCAAAGCAGCTCGTCCGAGCCGCGTCAGCCGCGAGCTTGGCGGGCTCGTTGCTCACGCGCGTTGGTTGGATTCGCGCCGGGCATTCGTCTGCGCGCGATTATCGCTTGCCTCTTCAAATCGCTGCAGGCACTTCGAAATCCGTAGCGCCGGAGGCGCAGCTGGCTAAAGGTCAGCCCAGACCGGAAGGTCTGGGTGAGCGCAGTTATGATCGAGCGCTGTAAGGCACTCCGCTGGTCTCCAACATAGCTTCAGCTTTAGTGGCGCACCTCCTGTGCTCAATACCGCTCACACCTCACCCAGACCTTCCTGTCTGGGCTGACCTTTAGCCAGCCGCGCCTCCGGCGCTACGGTTATTCACCACGACACGAGGCTCCCGAACTTCCAGCACGAACAACTGCTATTATCCAAGTAAGTTTTTGCTTACTTTTGTGAATCCTGCGCTGGGTAGAGGGAATCCAACCGGACGTTAGCCGGTTCTTGCGAGATTTGCGAAGGACCGGCTCGCGCCCTCGCGCGGGTTTTTTTGCGGGATTCGAGCTGTTGGAAGTAATGCCAAAAACCCGGCCGAGGGCGGCCGCAGGTCCGTCAGTAGCCATCTATCTCTCGGCGGCTGTTTTCGCCGACGGTTTCAACTGCTTGCGCTGCGTGAGCCTTCCAGCGCGGGCCGAAATTCCCAAGTTTTCCGGAGGACGCATGAAACGATGGGGTTCTATTTTGCAAGTGTTTAGAGCCAACCATCGCATATCCGCACTGCTGTTCGCGTCGTCACTGGCGAGCTCGGCCCAAATCGGGGCTCCATCGGCTCCTTCCCCACAAGCCTCCGCCGCGGCTCAGTCTTCCGGTGCTTCAGTTTCAGCTTCCCCCATGAACGCGGAGATCTCCACATCGCAGTCTTCGGCGCAAGACCCGTTCAGCGGGAGCGTGGTCACGGAAAAAGCCACAGATCAGATGATCACGATCTCGTTGAAGAACGCCATCAACCGTGGACTCAAGGCCAATCTGGGAGCGCTCTTGACTGAGCAAGGTATTACCTCCGCACGCGCGCAGCGTTGGCGTGCTCTCCAACAGATGCTTCCCGATCTCACCGGACGCGTGGGCGAAAGCGTGCAAGAAGTCAATCTTGCAGCGATGGGTCTTAAGTTCCCCGGCGTGCCCACGATCATCGGACCATTTTCGAATTTCGACGCGCGGGCATATCTCACGGCAAGCGCCGGGCTGTCGCAGTATCAGAGTATCCGAGCAGCGGTCGAGAACCTGAAAGCAGCGCAATTTTCCTATCAGAACGCACTCGAGCTTGTCGTGTTCTCGGTAAGCAACTCCTATCTCCAGGTGCTCACCTCTGCGGCTAACGTGGTCAACGCGCAGGCGCAGGTGCAGACCGCGCAGGCGATCGTGGATCAAGCCGAACAGATGCACCAGGCGGGAGTGACGGCTAAGATCGATGGACTTCGTGCCGCGGTCGAACTGCAGGCACGCAAGCAGGACCTCATCGTTCAGCAAAATAATCTCGACAAATCGAAGATCGCTCTGGCGCGAGTAATCGGGCTGCCACTCGATCAGAAATATGAACTGAGCGACACACTACAATTCATCGCCGCGCCGACCATGACGCAGGAAGATGCCGTTCACCAGGCCTATCAATCGCGGCTCGACTACCGCCAGGCGCAAGCGCAGGTCCGCGCTTCCGAATCTTCGCAGCGAGCCGCCCATTTTGAGCGCTTGCCGAGTCTGTCGTTCACGGGCAATTTCGGAGATATCGGCATCAGCCCAGGCACTTCGCACGGAACATTCGTCGCCGCAGGCGGAGTTCAGTTTCCCATTTTCGAAGAAGGACGAATTCGCGGGGACATCGATCAAGCTTCGGCCGAGTTGAAGCAGAGCAAAGATAGGCTGTCGGACCTTCAGTCAAGCATCGACGCCGAGATCCGCACGGCATTTCTAGACATCAATGCCGCTGCGGAGCAGGTGCAGGTCGCGGATGCAACAGTTAAGCTGGCGCAGGAAGAGCTTTCTGAAGCCAGAGAACGATTCACAGCCGGCGTGACCGACAATTTAGAGGTAGTCCAGGCACAAGGATCGTTGGTCGGCGCACAAAATCAATATGTAGCCAGTCTTTATATTCATAATCTGGCAAAACTCAGTCTGGCTCGCGCGTTGGGTGAAGCGCGACAGAACGCTGCAACATATTTGGGAGGCAAGTGATGGCCGCGACACAGGAAAAGCCGAGAGACACAGTGGAAGAACAGCAAGTCGCAGGCGCCGACGGACGGTCGCGGCCGCAGCAGCGCACTGAGACCGATCCGCAGCCCGGTCAACCAGGTCCGCAGCCGGTCGATCAAGAGAAGTCCCGCGAGGAAGAAGAAGCGGCTGCGCGAACCGCGCAACGCAAGACTCGCTTCAAAAAGATTGCTCCCATCGTTATTGTCATCCTCGCTGTCGGAGCGCTGCTGTGGTGGCTGCACGCGCGTCAGTACGAAGATACCGATGACGCGCAGGTCGATGGGCACATCGCACAGATCGGCTCCCGTGTAGGCGGTTACATAACCGCGGTTCACGTCGAAGACAATCAGGAAGTTCAACCGGGACAAGTTCTCGTGGAAATCGATCCGCGCGACTATCAAGTAGCGTTAGCCAGAGCTCAGGCCGACTATGCGGATTCGCAAGCGCAGGCTGCTGCCGCGAACTACAGCGTACCGATCACCTCGATTAATACTCAGAGCCAGACCGCCGCCGCCCGCGCTGATGTGAACAATGCGCAGGCAGCGCTCGATGCCTCACAGAAGAACCTCGACGCTGCCAAAGCCAAGGAGCAGGCAGCAATCGCCAACAACAACAAAGCTCAAGGCGACGTGCAGCGATACAAGCCACTGGTCGAGAGAGACGTGATTTCCAAGCAGCAATACGATGCTGCCGTAGCTACGGCGCAAGGGACAGCAGCTGAGGTCCAGAGCGCGCATGACAATGTGATTGCCGCCCAAGCAGGAATTACCCAGGCTCAGGCCAAAGTCGCTCAATCACAAGCCAATCTGCGCAGTGCATTGACCGGTCCACGGCAGGTCAACGTCACAGAGGCGCGCGCGAATTCCGCGCAATCGACTGCCGCCAAGAACAAAGCCGCTCTGGAGCAGGCGCAGTTAAATCTCCAGTACACGAAAATCACCGCGCCAGTGCATGGCATCGTTGGGCATCGCACGGCGGAAGTCGGTCAATACGTGCAGCCTGGTCAGGCACTAATGTCGCTTGTTGATATCGACGACGTCTGGATCACGGCGAACTTCAAAGAAACCCAACTCAAGAACATGAAGCCTGGACAGTCGGTGGATATCAAAGTCGATGCGACCGGTCGTGATTACCACGGCAAAGTGCAGGCGATCGGCGGAGCCAGCGGCGCACGCTTCAGTCTGTTTCCTCCGGAGAACGCAACCGGCAACTACGTGAAAGTCGTGCAGCGCATTCCCGTGCGCATTGTGCTCGATCCTGATCAGAACAAAGATCATCTGCTGCGGCCTGGGATGTCGGTTGAGCCTAAGGTGAAGGTGCGATAACTCGACTCTTTTGTTTGTCATTCCGAGCGAAGCGGGGAACCCCTATAACCACGAAGGACTTTGGGTTCGGTAGGGATTCCTCATCCGCCGTGGTGATTCGGAATGACTGCTGAAAACCATGCCGGCCACAACTGACAATGTAGAGATCAGGGAATTCAAGTCGCACCAAGACTGGCGCCCCCGCCACAATCCCTGGGCGATCGCGCTCACCGTCACCATGGCGACGTTCATGGAGGTGCTCGACACCAGCATCGCCAACGTCGCGCTGCCGCACATCGCCGGCAGTCTCTCGGCTACGACCGACGAGAGCACCTGGGTACTCACGTCATACCTGGTTTCAAACGCAGTAATTCTGCCCATGAGCGGCTGGGCCTCCGACTTCCTCGGCCGCAAGCGCTTTTACATGACTTGCGTTGCCCTTTTCGGCGCCAGTTCCCTGTTGTGCGGATTGGCCCCGAGCCTCCCGTTATTGATTCTCTTCCGCGTGCTTCAGGGAGTTGGAGGCGGTGGCCTCGCTCCCAGCGAACAAGCCATTCTCGCCGACACCTTCGAACCCAGGAAACGCGGAGCAGCTTTTGCGCTCTATGGCATGGCCGTCGTTCTCGCGCCTGCCATTGGACCAACACTCGGCGGTTGGATTACCGACAACTACGACTGGCGCTGGATCTTCTTCATCAACGTTCCGGTTGCGCTCTTGTCACTGTTTCTGACCAACCGCCTGGTTGAAGACCCGCCAGAGATGGCCGAGCGACGTAAAGCGGGAATTAAGATCGACTACATCGGTTTGGCTCTGGTCGGCGTCGGCCTTGGCTGCCTGCAGGTTGTTCTGGATAAGGGCGAGCACGAAGATTGGCTGCAATCGAACTTCATTCTTACGTTTGCTATCGTCGCGGTCTCGGCAGTCGTTGTAGCTATCTTCTGGGAGTACTACCAGAAGGATCCGATCGTCGATGTGCGGATGTTCAAGAACCGCAACTTCACTATCTCTTTCGTCATGATGGTGATGCTCGGCCTGGCTCTTTTTGGAACCACCGTACTTATCCCGCAGTACCTGCAGACCCTGCTGGGATACACCGCTGAGCAGGCAGGAATGGCTCTTTCCCCGGGAGGAGTAGCAGTGATGCTGCTCATGCCGCTGGTAGGGTTTCTGGTGACTCACTACGACGCGCGCTGGCTGATCGCGATTGGCTTCCTGGCCTGTTGTATCGCGCTATTTCACATGACTGAGTTGAACCTCGGCATCAGTTTTGCTGAAGCTGTGAGGCTTCGCATTTATCAGGCCGCAGGAATTGCGTTCCTGTTCGTACCTATCAACACGCTCTCGTACGTCGGCGTGCCGCGGAACAAGAACAATCAGGTCTCGGGCATGGTGAACCTCGCGCGCAACATGGGTGGCAGCGTTGGAATATCGATCGTAGAGACGCTGCTGGCGCAACGGTCGCAGAAGCACCAGAGCGATCTGGTGTCGCATCTTACTAATACGAACCAGGCTTTTCAGAGCCGGATTGAAGGCATAACGCACGCCATCACTGGCGCGGGTTACAGCGCAGCCGACGCCTCGCAGCGCGCCTACCACATGATCTACGGCCGGGTGCAGCAGCAGGCCGCCGCGCTGGCCTACAACGATGTAATCTTCATCTTCGCCATCGTTTGTGGGATGATGGTCCCGCTGGCCTTCCTGATGCGAAAGAACAAGCCTGGCGCGGGTCCCGGCGGAATACATTGAAGGCTGATTTTCACCACGGAGACACGGAGGACACGGAGGTGCTTTTGTAGTGTCATTCCGAACCGCGCTTTTTGCGGTGCGGAATCCCTATAGTCTACCCACACTGTGTGAGAGCGTTTTTGGTGGTTGGGCGGCTTACTCGTGGGAATAGGGATTCCTCACCGCCACAAATCGGCGGTTCGGAATGACAAGACAGCAAAGCTCCGTGCTCTCCGTGACTCCGTGGTGAAAAAAGACTCGCACGAAACGCCAGCGGGGTATTCATGTCTATTCGCAACATCACTATCGATCGCGAAGTAGGGTGCGGCGGAGTTGAGATCGCTGCC
The DNA here is from genome assembly GCA_035277605.1 of Terriglobales bacterium. Classification (GTDB taxonomy): domain Bacteria; phylum Acidobacteriota; class Terriglobia; order Terriglobales; family Acidobacteriaceae; genus Gp1-AA112. The sequence goes on from DATEKE010000274.1 coordinate 10,328, forward strand.
CAGCTTGCGCGCAGACTTAACTGGAAACTGATCGACAAATCATTGATCTTCGACATCGCGAAGATGGCGAAGGTCGACGTCGAGGCTGTTAAGAAGCTCGACGAGCATCCCGATCCGTTCTTTACGCGCGTGAGCCGCCTGTTCTGGGGTGGAGGCGCAGAACGCGGAGTGCTCGGCGCAGACAACTTCGATTGCAACAAAATGTGTGATCTGACGCGTTCAGTATTCGTTAAAGCAGCGGATGAAGGAGAGCGTGTAATTGTCGGACGCGGCGCCCCTTATCACTTGGCGGACCGGGAAGATACCTTTCATGTATTTCTTTATGCTCCTCGTGAATTCAAGATCCACCGCGTGCGCCAATACTGCACTTCTCAGTCGCATGCGGAGCGAGTGATCGATACCGCCGATCGCGAGCGGGCGGCATTCATCCACCAGCACTTCCATATTCACTGGCCCGAGCGCCACGTCTATCACATGATGCTGAACACCATCGTCGGAGAAGATGCAGTGGTCGATGTAATTGTCAGGGCAATGGGCGCGGTCCACACCGAAGAGGCGCCTCAGCCGGTCCTGGTGAAGTGAGCTCGGTTGCCAAATTGCGGGCCCGTTCAATACACTCCCCGAATGCCTGCGTCGCTTCTGCTGCGTGTTGTAGCCGTATCTCTGATCTCCGCAGCAACGCTTGCACAGACCACGACTCAGCAAACAACTGAGCAGCCTAAGAAGACGAAATCGAGGACCTTCGAGAACAAAGTTCTGGACCTGGTGAGTCCGGAGCGTATGGTGGTCGAAGGGCGTGACACCAAGGTCCCGCCGCTGAGCACGGCGCAAAAGTTCGGCCAAGTCGAAAGGAATTTTGTCAATCCGTTCACATTTGCCGGTGTTGCTGTTGAAGCGGGATTCGATCAGGCCATCGACGTTCATCACGGGTACGGACCAGGCGGCAAAGGCTACCTCAAACGTTATGGAGCCGATCTCGCCGACACGGCCAGCGCGCAGTTTTTCGGCATTGGAGTGTACCCGTCGGTCTTCCACACCGACCCGCGTTATTACCGAATGGGGAACGGGACATTTGTCGCTCGCGCATCATATTCGATCACCCGAGTACTGAGCACGCGTGCCGATTCGGGGCACCAGCGGTTCAACGCTGCTGAAATTTTGGCAGCGGCTACTTCAAGTGGCATCAGCCGCGCGTATTACCCTGCCGACGAGCGCACCGCCGGGGACTTCACCTACTCCATGGGATCCCGCATCGCCTTTGACGCGGCGTACAACCTGGCGAAAGAGTTCTGGCCCGATGTTCGCACCCGGCTGTTCGGTCGGCCAAAATAGTCGCGACTCTCTCCGCATAAAGTCGCCTGTCTAGCTCGATGATCAATTTCAAGAAAGAAATCTGGCTGATGCGCCACGGCGAAACCGAATGGTCGGCCGAAGGCAAGCACACCTCACGCACTGACCTGCCGCTGCTGCCGAGTGGAATCAAACAGGCAGAAGAGCTGCGGGATAAGCTGAACGGCCGCAAATTTGGACTGGTATTGGTCAGCCCAATGCAGCGCGCGAGAGAAACCTGCCGTTTGGCCGGCTACGACGATGTTGCTCGCGTGACGGATGATCTCAACGAATGGGACTATGGCGGGTATGAAGGCCGTACGACTGCGGATATCCGTAAGGATCGTCCGACATGGTCGCTTTGGCGCGACGGAGTTATTGATGGAGAATCAGTTCAGCACGTCGGCACTCGAGTTCAGCGGGTAATTCAAGAATGTCTAAGCGCTGAGGGTGATGTCGCGCTGTTCGCGCATGGTCACGTACTGAGAATCCTCACGGCGGTATGGCTCGGGCTCACGCCTGATCGAGGCCAGTTGTTTATGCTTGGCACGGGGACCGTCAGTATCCTCGGTTTTGAACACGACTACTGCGTCATTAAACGCTGGAACTCTCCGCAGGTTTAAAGAACACCATCGCTGGTTCGATACGGTAGAGCATGGCTTAAGCCCTGCTCTACCCTGGTCGTCAGCCTCTCCAGGCCGTTTTGCATCCGCTTCGCGCGGATTACTCGAATCGCAAAGCTTCGATTGGATCGAGGCGCGCGGCTTTCCGCGCTGGATAGTAGCCGAACGCGATGCCAATAGCCGTGGAGAAGATCACTGCAGCTCCTATGGCGAGCGCTGACACTGAAACTGTCCAGTGCAGGACGTAGTTGATCAAAATGGAACTGCCGATCCCGACGACAATCCCAATAGCTCCGCCAAGCAGACTGAGCACTACGGATTCCAACAGGAATTGTCGCTGGACGTCCTGCTCAGTTGCGCCGATAGCGACTCGCACGCCGATCTCTTTCGTTCGCTCGGTGACGGAGACCAGCATGATGTTCATGATGCCAATTCCTCCGACGATCAAAGACACACCAGCGATCGAAGCGAGAAGCATTGTCATCACCTGCGCGGACTGATCGGCGAGTTCGGCTATGTCTGCCAGATTGCGGATGCTGAAGTCGTCAGGATCGCCTGCGCGAAGACGATGCCGATCACGCAGAATCGCCGTGATCTGATCCTGGGCCGCGTAGCTTTCTGCCTGCGATTTCGCCGACACCATGATGTTCCGCAGCCAGTCCTGTCCGGTAATCTTCTTTTGCAGCGTGGTAATCGGGACGTAGATGCCATCATCCTGATCGCCGCCCATGCCCGAAGTTCCCTTCGCCGTGAGCACGCCTACTACGGTGAAGGGCAGATTTCCGGCGCGGATCGTCTGGCCCACCGGGTTGCCATTCCCAAAAAGGTTTTGTCTAACCGTCTCGCCGATCACCGCTACGTTGGCAGCGCGACGCACGTCGTCCTCGCTAAAGGTGTCGCCCTTACTGAACGCCCAGTCGCGAATATCGAAATACTGTGGCTCGGTTCCCGTGACCGTCGTTGCCCAGTTCTGATTTCCGAACACGAGCTGCGTACTTGCAGACGAGACCGGCGCGGCGTTCGCCACCGCTGGAGCTTCGCTAAGAATCGCCGTCACATCGGAAGACACGAGCGTTTGCGTGGCGCCTGCGCCCAGGTGCGTGCCGCCAACGTTGACGCTTCCGGCTGAGACATACAGCAGGTTCGTACCCATGGCAGCAATTCGATTCTGTACTTCCTTCTGCGCGCCATCGCCGATTCCGACCATGGCGATTACTGCGCCGACTCCGATGATGATTCCCAACATGGTCAGCGCGGAGCGCAGCTTATTGCGAGCCAGAGCCCGCAATGCAATCTTCATAGTCTCAAGAAGTTCCATAAATCACCTCAGTCCTCTTCGGTTGTGGGCATCTGCGCCAGCACGTCGGCTGCTGATGGACGCTCTGTAACCAGTTCGTCGCGGCGGACGCGACCGTCGCGAAAAGTAATCACGCGTTTGGCATACTGCGCGATATCGGGCTCGTGCGTTACCAGCACAATCGTCAGTCCTTCGTCATTGAGCTTCTGCAGGATGCTCATGATCTCGACCGACGTGCGGCTGTCGAGATTGCCCGTGGGTTCGTCAGCCAGCAGAATCGATGGTTGATTCACCAGCGCGCGAGCTATGGCAACCCGCTGCTGCTGTCCTCCGGACAACTGCGAAGGAAAGTGATCGAGGCGCTCGCCGAGTCCTACCATCTCCAATGCACGCCGTGCGCGCTGCTGGCGCTCTTCGACTTCGAGTCGGGCATAGAGCGTCGGCAACTCGACGTTCTCCAGTGCGGTGGTGCGGGACAGAAGATTGAACCCCTGGAAAACAAACCCGAGCCGCCGGTTGCGAATCGCCGCGAGTTCCTTTTTGGGAAGCTGCGCGACGTTCACTCCGTCGAGAACATAGTTACCTGAAGTAGGACGATCGAGGCAGCCGAGGATGTTCATCA
>DATEKE010000275.1:0-4581 GCA_035277605.1 Terriglobales bacterium
TCGGGCGATTCTTTGCCGAGGTCCCAGTGCTGGCGGAATGTGCTGTCGAGAAAGATGCCGTAGCTCATGCCTTTGCGCAGCGTGAGCAGAAAGCCGAGCGTCTTATAAAGAGGATCGGTGGATTCCTGCCAGCCGTAGGCGTCGGTGTTCCACATGGTGAAGGCCTGATTGCGATGGTCGAGTGGGCCGGCTTTATCGCCAAGTCCGAAATAGTGCTCGTCCTCGGGCATGCTGCGATGAACGGTGAACTCATCGCCTCGCCATGTGATCGACGCGGAGTCGCCGGCAATGAGAGCGCCGTCCGCTCCTAAGAAACTCACTTTGGAACTGCGGCGATCTACGCGAATGCGGAGCGCTGCCGTATCGAGCTCGACGGCGTCGGCGCTCTCCTGCGTCTTCGCAGCAAAAGAGGGTTGCGCGCCGGCGGGCGTGGGCAGCACCGCATAGGAATATCTCGCGGCAAACTGATTCGCGCGCGTTGCGCGGACGCGAATCACGTCGTCCTGCAAGGCTGTGACTTGCAGGCGGCCGTTCTCGCTCTCGATCTCGAGCCCGTTTGCGATCGGATGAGTGGCTCGGACTGTGCCTAGCGCAATTGAAGGCGCAACGTTTTCTTGTGCAGCTTGTGATTGGACGGGCGCCTGCGCCGCTCCGCTTGCATTTGTTGGATTGGATGTGGTTTGGGCAAAGGCAACGGAACACAGGCACAAAGCAAAGCCGAGGAGTCGAATCATAGATGGTTTGGGACGCAAGAGGCGAAGTTAGGACACAGAACTGCCATTGTCAACGGCAACTCGATCAGCTGCGCTGGCTACGCGACGCGCTGCTGCCCGCCTCGTGATTCATCGAGCGTGACGTGTAGCGTCAGCCGCTGCTTGCCGCGATAGACGACTACTGTCACTGTGTCACCCGAGTGGTGGTTATCAAGCACGTTCTGAATATCCGCCGGCGTTTGGATGTCCTGACCGTCGATCTCGACGATGAGGTCGCCTCCAATGTAGATGGGAATGTTGCCCAGGTAAGCGCGTTCGTGGCCGCCGTGCAGACCGGCGCGCTCGGCTGCGCCGCCGGGGACGACCTGCTGAATCAGAACTCCAGCATCGGCCGCGAGGCCTAATTGGTCGGCGAGTTCCGGCCCGATCGGCAACAGGCCGGCAATTCCCAAACTGGGACGACGGACACGGCCGAACTCCACCAGATCGTTTAGCACTGCCTTGGCGGAATTGATGGGGATGGCGAATCCCACTCCCGCACTCTGCTCTGCGCCGCCGGTAAGGATCATGCTGTTGATGCCAATCACTTCGCCGTGCCAGTTCAGCAGTGGACCGCCGGAATTACCAGGGTTGATGGCGGCGTCGGTCTGGATCGCCTGGTCGATGGCGTTGCCCTCTGGACCGCGGACCGAGCGGATTGAGCTGATGATGCCGCGCGTCATCGTGCCGCTCAGGCCAAACGGATTTCCGATGGCATAAACTTTCTGTCCTACTTCAAGCGTCTTCGAATCTCCGAGCACAGAGGGAGTGAGATTCTTTGCAGGGATCTGGAGCACAGCCAGATCCTTCTGTCGGTCCGAGCCGATTACGTCGGCGCGATATTTCTTTTTGTTAGACAGCGTGACTTCCACCTGCCGGGCGCCGGCGATCACGTGATAGTTGGTCAGGATGTGACCATCGCTGTCGATAATGAAGCCGGAACCTTGTCCTTGCTGTGGGACCGCGCCGTAGAAGAAATCAAATGCAACCGCCGTCGAAGTGATGTTTACGACGGTTGGGATCACCTTGCGATACACATTGATATTGTTCTGCTCTTCCGGATCGAGCGGTGAAGGCGCTGCAGCCTGGGTGATTTCAATCTTTGTGAGTCGTGCTGTGCTCCCGTCAGTGAATGGCAGATGGAATCCGGCGCCGCGGCCGTGGGTAGTGACGATATAAAAGCCGAGCACGAGAGCGATGGAGAAAATAATTGGACGCAGTATCTTCATAACAACTCACGAATGAGACGGAGTTGGCCGCGATGCAGCCAGCCTCTGGAGCTCTTTGAATATTTTATTGACTTGACGCTCGGTTTCGGCGAGAGAGCCGGAATTGTCGATCACATAATCAGCAGCCGCTATCTTTTCTGATTCCGACAGTTGCGCTCCGAGCCTTCGTTCCGCATCGCGCAAGGCTTTTTCCAGTTCGTCGGAGTTGCCTACAGACGTACCGAGCACGCGCTGAGCAAATCGCTCCAGCTTTTGCTCGCGATTGCTGGTCACTACGACGAGCTTCTCGAAGTACTTGCCCATGCCGGCTTCGAGAATCAGCGCGGCTTCAAACACCAGAACGCCTTTCGGATCAAACTCGTTCATTTCTGCGAACCATTGCTGCATGCGCGCAGTAACGCCAGGATGGACAATCGCATTCAGCTCCTTCACTCGCTCGCCTTCGAACGCGAGAGCGGCCAATATTGGACGATTGATGGTTGTGTCAGCGTTGACGATCGAATCGCCGAAATGGCATACAACTTCTTCGTATATCGGCTGACCAGGCTCCATCAATTCATGCGCGATTTTATCGGCGTGCATCAGGTAAGCTCCGCGCGAGGCGAACATCTGTGCGACGGCTGTTTTTCCGCTGGCGAGCCCTCCAGTAAGACCGACACGCAGGCTCATGCCAGGCCCCGTCGCATCCTTGCTGCTTTCACTGTATTTGACATCAACATGGCGATGGTCAGCGGGCCCACACCTCCCGGGACAGGCGTGATGGCTCCGGCCATCTCTGCAACCCGAGGATGTACATCGCCCACAAGGGTCGAGCCTTTTGCCGCAAATTGCTCGAGCCGCTTTGGGTCATTGGGAAAGAATTGCTCAATTCTCTTTCTGTCCATGACGCGATTTATACCGACATCAATCACCGTAGCGCCTGGTTTGACCATTTCCGGCGTCACAAGGGCCGCCTTGCCAATCGCTGCCACCAGTATGTCTGCCGTTCGCGTATACGCGGGCAGATCGACTGTGCGGCTATGGCAAACCGTTACCGTGGCATTCTGATTCAGCAGCATCATCGCGATCGGCTTGCCGACAATGTCGCTGCGGCCTAAGACAACGGCTGAACGGCCGGCCATTTCAATTTCGCTGCGCTTCAAAATTTCTATGATGCCTGCGGGAGTGCAAGGTGTAAGTCCAGGGCGCTGGGTGGAAAGGTTGCCGACGTTTACTGGGTGGAAGCCGTCCACGTCTTTTTCTGGTAGTACGGCTAGCAACACGCGCTTGGCATCGACCTGCGGTGGCAGCGGAAGCTGCACCAGAATGCCATCGATATCTTCACGCTCATTGAGGGTGGCGATGAGAGTGAGCATCTCATCAGTACTGATGCAATCGGCTGGCGTGATCTTTTCGCTGTAGACGCCCAGCTCTTCGCACGCGCGAACTTTGCTTCGGACATAGACCTCCGAGGCCGGATCGTTGCCGGCGAGGACTGCGGCGAGGCCCGGTCGAATGCCTTGCTTTGCGAGTTGTTTGATATCGACGGCGATTTCGTCTTTGATGTCCGAGGCGATGCGATTACCGTCGAGGATGGTGGCCAATTCGGAAAGGCGCTCCTGAGGTGAGTAGAAGGAATAGTGTAAATGGAAGTGGGGTGTGCCGTGCTGGTTCCGAGACTTCCCGCGTCAATCAGGTGAATGACTGCTACTTTAGCGAACTCTTCTTACAATCCGTCATCCTGACGTCCGCCTGAGGCGGACTTCAGGATGACAGAATGATTAGGGCCCCCCTCGAAGGCAATTCTCAAACTCGCTTCGGACTCACCGCGTCGAAAAGCTCAACACCGTAACGCTGTGGAATCGCTGTCCCGGCTTAAGCTCAGTGGTCGGGAACTTCGGATGATTCGGCGAGTCTGGAAAGTGCTGTGTCTCCAGGCAAAGTCCACCACGATGGATATATGTTTTTCCGCCTTTGCCCTTTAGAGTTCCATCGAGGAAGTTACCGGTATAGAACTGCACCCCAGGTTGCGTAGTCGAGACGCGCAGCACGCGACCGGTAGTCGGCTCGTAAACTTCGGCAGCGGCGGTGAGTTTGCCTGCTCCTTGAGAATCGATGACCCAGTTGTGGTCGTATCCCTTGGCAATCTTAAGTTGCTCATCGTCAACGTTGATGCGCTCGCCCACGCGATGAGGCTTTAGGAAATCAAACGGCGTGTCTGCTACCGGACGGAACTCGCCGGTTGGAATCAGCGTTGAATCGACCGGAGTGAACTTGGAAGCGTGCAGCGTGAGTTCGTGGTTGAGGATGTCGCCGTTGCCTTGTCCCGAGAGATTGAAATACGAATGATTGGTCAGGTTCAGGACAGTCGGCTTATCGGTCGTCGCGGAGTAATCGATGTGGAGCGCTGAGCCGACGAGCGTGTAACGCACCGTAACCGACAAATTCCCAGGGTAGCCAGCCTCGCCATCTTTACTTAAATAAGTAAGCTCTACGCCGTTGGGGATCTGTTTACCCTTCCAGACCTGGTTGTTGAATCCGTGTGGACCGCCGTGGAGCGAGTTCTTCCCATCGTTCGCCGGAACGTGGTACTCCTTGCCTTCGAGTTTAAATTCGGCATT
>DATEKE010000276.1:0-2430 GCA_035277605.1 Terriglobales bacterium
GTAGCTTATCTTGACGACGGAACGATGGTTGTAGTCGATAACGCGCGCAAGATGATCGGTAAGAACGTGGACATCGCGGTCACGTCAGTCCTGCAGACCACAGCAGGCAAGATGATCTTCGGCAAGTTCGACGAGCGCGCGGCATTTCATCGAACGCAAGAGAATGGCCCTACAGCACAGCAGGCAGCAAACGGCCCGCGCATGGAACCGCGCCAGAGCCGCCCGCAGACAATCGTCCCCAGCACCGCAGCTGCTGAGCCGCAGGAATAACAGAACCAGCCGGCAGCACCGTGTTTGTGGCAGCGCTTTTTTAGCGAACTGCGCGCCGCGAAGCAGCTCGCACTGCTCTGACCGACTGCTTTCGCTGCACAGCCTTCTTTTTCATTTTGTCGGCATTGAAGCGGTAAGTCCAGCAACTGAGCTTCTTTCCATCACTGGTGCGCACGACAATAGCCTCACGTACGAAGAGCGATTGTCGCGGACTCCTTGGCTTGAACTCCTCGTATTCGTCTAACTTCTTAAGAACGTCAGAGTTCAGCGGAAGACGATAGACCTCGCCTTTGACTTCGCTGCCTGATTCCGGATCAAAGACAGCGCCTGGATATTCTCCAAGGTCGAACATGGTGCCCGGAGTGGAGGCTCCGGAGATGAATTCGAGATCGTGCATCAAGGTGGCTGCTTCAGGTGGTGTGTGCGCCCGACGCAACGTGCCATACACAAATAGATGCTTTGGAACCGGCGATCTCACTTCAGTTTCCCCGATGATCTCCCTTGCATGTAGGCTGCGAGCTGCTCGAATCCGCTGTCCGCGCTGTTACGGACGTAAGACATCAAACTCGGCTGCTTTTGCATGCAATCCAGATAGTAGCCGAACATTGCTTCCATCGAAGACGCGCTCATCTGCTTAGATTTGTGCAGAATTGCCAGCAGCTCAAGAAAGTTCAGGTAATCCGTCAACCTGGAAGACTGGTCTGCGACCAATGATTGAACATTTTCGTCATTCGCTTCGCAATCCAAAGCTTCGCGCGTCCTCTTCAAATCAGCTTGCTCATAAAATTTCTCATACATGCGAACGGTCCATCGAGCGCTTTCCAGTTGCGAGTTCGCACGGTAGGTAAGCCATGCTCCAATGGCACTTGTGGTTCCCGCTATGAAGAAAATGAGTTGTGCAAGTTCTTTGGTGATTCCCAGCCAGGCCATAGCCCGAGTTTGACTTGCGCAGTCACATCTCGCAATCAAAACCTCAACGGCAGGTTGATTGTGCGGCTTCACGAGTCCGAGAAATGCTCCCAGCCTTTCGCAATCAGGCGCTCACGCCTGGAATCATTAATGAGCGTCATCTGAGCTGTGCTGTTGATTTCTCCGATTCGACTGATTGCCGTCTCGCCAATCGCGCTCGGTATCTTCTTATGTGGCAAAGCGGTAAACAACAGCTCGTAATCTTCTCCTCCGTCGAGTGCTAATTGGAGGAAGTTGTTGAGGCGGGATGCTGCTTTGTGGATCGGAATTCGATTGGCTTGGATCAGCGCCCCCACGCCACTCTCTTTGCAGATGTGCGACAGATCGGTGGAAAGCCCATCACTGATATCGATACACGCCGACGCCACGCGATTTTTCACGAGCCACTCGCCAATCGCAATTCTCGGTTCGGGAAAAATATCGCGTCTTCTGCTCTTCTTCTTTGTGAGTAGCTGGATCGCTGCAGCAGATTCGCCGAGTGCACCAGTCACATAAATCTGATCGCCAACTTGTGCGCCAGATCGGCGCAGGGCTTTGCCTTTTGCTACGCTTCCGAGCACGATAACATCCGCCAACACTCCCACTGGAGATTGCGACGTATCCCCACCGGCGAGCTCTACTTCGTATTTTTCAGCGAGCCGAAGCAGTCCCGCAAAGAAACGATCCACCCAGCGCTGAGGAAGCTCCTTCGGGAGCGCGAGCGATAAGAATGCCGCCATCGGACGTCCTCCCATTGCCGCAATGTCGCTTAGCCCGCGCGCGAGACAACGATACCCAATGCACTCCGGCGACTGCCAATCGCGGCGGAAATGCACGCCTTCAAGACTGAAGTCAGTCGTGACCAGCGTTTCGTGACCTGCCGGAATGCGCAAAATCGCGCAGTCGTCCCCAATTCCCAGAATGGCGGTTTTCCCGCGCACCGCGCGTCGAAGCCGCCCGATAAGTTGTCGTTCAGGAAGAGGCACTCGATGAGCTTACAGGGAAGAGGGGACGGAAAATGGCTTCAAGAAGCAAAGTTTCTCCGGTGCAAATGGAAGAGGGATCTCTGTCAAAGTTACTAGGGTTTTCCCCTGTTTTCCGAGGCCCTGTCGCCAATTGCCTTAGAAGTCTAAGTTGCTGATTCTACGTAAAGTTACTTTCGTACCGCACTTTCGTGTTTGACACCAGAGTAGCTGTTTGTTAACTTGCCGT
>DATEKE010000277.1:0-2612 GCA_035277605.1 Terriglobales bacterium
CGCCGTGGTCTGCCGCAGGGCCAAGCAGTCCGAAAAAGGAAGACTTTCCAGCGTACGTCGAGATGGGTGGCGAAACTGCACGCGGACTTCATGCTGTGCGCGTTCTCGAGGGCAAGAAAGACTTCACAGTCGATTCGCTCATCGCGGCCGCGTTTGACAGCTATCTGCCCTGGTTTAAGAAGACCATTCCGGCCCTCCTCAAAGCATGGGATGCGCTGCCGTCGGGCGATCCTCTCAAGGCTAAACTGGTGGACCAAATTGGAACTCTGCGTTCCTGGGATCTGCGCTGGGGGGTCGATTCGATTCCTACAGCCCTTGCAGTGTTCTGGGGTGAGGACGTCTGGCGGAGTGTGGGGCGAGAAGGGCGCAACAAAGGAATCGCAACCGGCGACTACATAGTCACAAACATTTCTCCGGAGCAGTTGCTCAAGTCTCTTTCCAATGCCAGTGATAAGCTCACCGCCGATTTCGGGACTTGGAAGACCCCATGGGGAGAAATCAATCGCTTTCAGCGCGTCAACGACAGTATCATTCCGCAGTTCAGCGACTCAGATCCAAGCATTCCCGTTGGCTTCACCTACTCCCGCTGGGGATCACTTGCTTCGTTCAGCGCTCGGGCTTATCCGGGAACCAAGAAATGGTACGGCACTGCTGGGAACAGCTTCGTCGCTGTTGTCGAGTTCGGAGATCGCATTCGAGCAAAGGCAGTGAAGGTTGGAGGTGAGAGTGGCGATCCTCGGTCTCGCCATTTCAACGACGAAGCCGAGCGCTACAGCACCGGAAATCTACGCGACATCTATTTCTATCGCTCGCAGCTGCGGGGACACACAGAACGGGAGTATCACCCCGGCAGCTAAGGAGTTCGGACCGGTTTGCTACCCTAGAGGGTTTCGTCTGAGAGCCTAATGGCAGAGAGCCGCATCAGTTCCAACCCGCAGAACGTAATCACGTCGAGCCTCGATCCCAGTTCACCTCGTTTTCAGAAAAACGCACGGGCCATGGCCGACCTGGTCGGCACGGTTGCGCGCGAACAGGAGAAGATTCGTGAGGGCGGGGGAGCCAAGGCGATCGAGTCACAACACGGCAAAGGCCGTCTGACAGCTCGCGAGCGCATTGCCCGGCTGATCGATCCCAGAACGGACCTGCTGGAGCTTGGAAGCTACGCTGCTTATGAGATGTACGAGGAGTGGGGCGGAGCTCCCGGAGCCGGCGTTGTCACCGGGCTCGGACGTGTGCACGGGCGATTGTTCATGCTCATCGTGAACGATGCCACGGTCAAAGCCGGCGCATTCTTCCCGATGACGGCCAAAAAGGTCATCCGTGCTCAGAACATCGCCATTGAGAATCGCATTCCTACGATTTATCTGGTCGATTCAGCTGGAGTATTTTTGCCATTACAGGAAGACGTGTTTCCAGACACCGATGATTTTGGACGCGTTTTTCGCAACAATGCCGTGATGTCGGCGATGGGCATTCCTCAGATGACTGCCATTATGGGAATGTGTGTCGCCGGGGGTGCCTACCTGCCGGTCATGTGCGATCACATCCTTATGACCGAAGGCAGCGGGCTATTTCTCGCCGGTCCCGCGTTGGTGCAGGCGGCGATTGGAATGAAGTATTCAGCAGAAGAACTTGGCGGAGCGAAGATGCATTCGCAAATTTCGGGTACGGTCGATTATCGCGAACCCAACGATGAAGCCTGCATCACCCGTATTCGTTCGCTGGTCGAGAAGATGGGAGGGCGTCCGAGTGCACCGTTCAGCCGGGTTCATCGCGAAGAGCCAGCTTTGCCTAAAGAACAATTGCTCGGCATCGTCGATGCCGATCCCGCTCGGCCTTACGACATGAAGGAAATCATCGGACGCATTGTCGACGACAGCCGCTTCGACGAATACAAGGCTGAGTACGGCAAAACGGTTCTATGTGGATACGCGCGCATCGGCGGCTTCGCCGTCGGAATCGTCGCGAATCAGAAGAGCAATGTGCAAGAGTTGGATAAACACTCGGGCGAGCGACGCGTCGAATTTGGCGGGGTGATCTACACCGAATCGGCAGAGAAAGCTTCGCGGTTCATTATGGACTGCAACCAGAACGTCGTTCCGCTGATCTTCCTTCACGATGTAAATGGCTTCATGGTCGGACGTGACGCGGAATGGAGTGGCATTATCCGAGCCGGCGCGAAAATGGTAAATGCAGTATCAAATTCCGTCGTACCCAAGATTTCCGTGATCATCGGCGGTTCCTTTGGCGCGGGACACTATGCTATGTGCGGCAAAGCCTACGATCCACGCTTCGTCTTCGCCTGGCCCACAGCCCGATACGCGGTGATGAGCGGCGCATCGGCTGCAGGCACGCTGGTCGAGATCAAGATCAAACAACTCGAACGCGGCGGAAAAAAGTTGAGCGAGCCTGAGAAGAAAGAGTTATACGAATCCGTGAAGAAAACGTATGACGAGCAGATGGATCCTCGCTATGGTGCCGCTCGCTTGTGGATCGACAAAATCATCGATCCATTGGAAACGCGCGACGTGCTGATCATCGCGCTTGAAGCGGCGTCGCTCAATCCTGACATCTTGAAATTCAGTGTGGGTGTCCTACAAACCTAAACATGG
>DATEKE010000278.1:0-2292 GCA_035277605.1 Terriglobales bacterium
GGAGTGCTTCTCAACCTCCTACAAAGCGGATATGACGGGCCGAAATTAGATTCGCTTCTCAATCATCACTCCGGTCTCCTGGGCGTGTCTGGAATCGGCAGCGACATGCGCCAACTGCTGAGTGAGCAAGACAAGAATCCAAACGCGCGCCTCGCAATCGAGATGTTCTGCTATTCGGTCCGAAAAAGCATGGCAGCCATGGCAGCAGTATTAGGTGGCGTTGATATGCTGGTCTTCACCGGCGGCATCGGCGAGCACTCCGCTATCGTGCGACGTGAAATCTGTTCAGACCTGCACCATCTTGGAGTTGCGCTCGACAACACCGCAAATCAGAACAATGCAATTAGGATCGGCTTAGGTAATTGCGATGTGAGGGTAATTGCTACCGACGAGGATCCGGAGATCGCGCTGCACGCAAGAACACTGTCGCGGAGCGACGAAAAGCGAGGATAGCAGAGGCGAATTTCTGCCGATCCTATCGTGCACCAGGGCTTACAAGGTCAAAATAGCCCGGCAAGGTTTTCTTTTCTGTCGGGATCAGGCTAATGTCTCTTGGCGTGGAGGCTGCGCCCGTTCCTTGGCCGAAGCTCCTGCCAGGTCTGAGCTCTTCGCCAAAATCTTAGTCAAAGTTCGTTTCAGAGACCGATCTCCTAAACGTTTCGGGACAAATGCACTCGCTCCCATCCAGATCGACATGTCGCGAGTGGTCACGTTATCAAGCACGCTCCACGCCAACAAGGGAACAATCGGTCTAAACGAGGCTGCAGCGCGATACTGTGCGAGCACGTCAAAGCCACTGTCGCCCGCCAGCTCATAGTCGAGTACGATCAAGGCCGGAGCGCGCCGCTTGCCCGTGCACATTTGATTCAGCGCGTCTAATGCCGCGGAGGACGTGCTAAACACCTCGACATCGAACGATCCGATCTCCGCAACTGCTTCCTGGAACTGCTGCACATAGCCTGCCTCGTCTTCAACCAGCCAGATCTGACCTGAATCCACCGAAGACGGCAAAAGCTTTCGGCTTGCAGTCACAGAGGCAGACTCGGAAGCCCACTCGTCACAGCCAGCTGCGCTGATGAGATTGAGATGAGTTCCGCGCGAACGACCATCCAGCCACCTATCTATCTCGTCGCTGAACGCCATCACCGATGTATGCGGCCGCCCTGCGACACGGCGAATTGGAAAGTTGAGAGTGCGCTCGTAACGCTGCAGAGTGCGAACTCCGCGTCCGACATACTGCGAGATTTCCTTCCAGGAATTGAGGATGCGTCGATCCTGCATAATTCCAAGTTATCCGCGAGCGAGCTTTTCTCGTGCGCCAAGTTCGGCCTTTACCTGGCTGGAGAATATTGTTTATGCAAATTTCGAACACTTGCAATCCCGGGAAATCGATTGCCCGGGTTTCCAAGCCTAAGACCATCATATCAGCCGTAAAACTCCTCAGCTACAATCGCCACGCATGACCCCAGACAGCATGAAGCTGTATAGCACAGAAGAGGGCGTACTGTTCGAGCGCGGCGGCTCTCTTCTGCAAATCGAAAACGTCTCATGGGACGCAATAGTGACGCGCGACGATTTGTTAGAGCATCTCCTGCGGCTAACAGGAACCGCTCGCGCTCTCCCAAACCGGAACATCACGGATTTTCATCTGAAGGCTCCCATCGGGAACCAGGAGGTCTGGGCTGCGGGCGTCACCTACTTCCGCAGCCGCAACGCGCGCATGGAGGAATCGAAGAGCGCCGGAGGAGGCGACTTCTATGATCGCGTCTACAACGCCGAGCGTCCCGAACTGTTCTTCAAGAGCACGCCGCATCGCGTGGCTGGCCCGGGCGGCAAAGTCGCGATCCGCAGCGATGCAAAATGGTCAGTTCCCGAACCGGAACTCGCAGTTCTGATAAGTCCCAAAGGCAAGGTCATCGGCTGCACCATTGGAAACGACATGAGTTCCCGCGACATCGAAGGCGACAATCCCCTTTACCTGCCTCAGGCAAAAGTCTACGACCGTAGTTGCTCTTTAGGTCCCGGCATTGTTGTAACAGAGGCGCCGCTTCCCTCCTCGACTGAAATCAGCCTTCAAATTCACCGCAGCGCCAGGCAGGTCTTTGCCGGATCAACTTCGCTCAGCAGCATGAAACGCGACGTAAAGACACTCGTCGATTATCTGTATCGCGACAACTGTTTTCCCAGCGGCTGCTTTCTCCTGACCGGAACGGGAATCGTTCCTCCAGACTCCTTCACGCTCCAGCACGGCGATGAGATTCGCATCACCATCCAACCGATCGGCACACTCGT
>DATEKE010000279.1:0-21454 GCA_035277605.1 Terriglobales bacterium
ATCCGCTGCCGTCGCAAAGAAAGTATGGAGGCTCCGGAACAGGTTGTTCTCGACTTAAACGAACTCGCGAAGGGCAAGAGCTTCATGGCTGTGGCTGCATATCAGGCGAGTGACGACGGCAACCTGCTCGCCTACTCGACCGATGACACCGGTTTTCGCCAGTACAAGCTGGCAGTGAAGGATCTGCGCACGGGCAAGCTGCTCTCCGATCACATTGAGAAGACCGGCTCAGTCGCGTGGGCGAGCGACAACAAAACGCTCTTCTACACGGTCGAAGACTCAGCGAAGCGGCAGTACCGGGTTTATCGGCATACTGTGGGTGCAGCCGGGTCTGATGATCTCGTCTATGAAGAGAAGGACGCTCGATTCAGCGTGGAAGTGTTTAGAACGCGCAGCAAGGCATACCTGTTTCTCATTTCGGGAAGCCATACCACCAGCGAGGCGCGCTATATCGCTGCCGATCAGCCCCGAGCGGAATGGAAGCGGATCGAGCCGCGCCGGCAGGACGTTGAGTATTATCCCGATCACAACGGCGAGTTTTTCTATATCCGCGTGAATGACACAGGCCGAAATTTCCGACTTGTGAAGGCGCCGGTGAGCGCTCCAGAGCGCGCGAACTGGCAGGAGGTGATTCCGCATCGCGCCAACGTGATGCTCGATGACACCGACTTCTTTCGCAATTACTACGTCACCTACGAACGCGAGCATGGGTTGCCGCAGATTTCGGTCACTGATCTTACCTCCGGCCACTCTCATCGCATTCCCTTTCCGGAACAGGCCTATCTGGCATCGGCATACGTGAATCGCGAGTACGACACCGCGAAGTTCCGCTACAGCTATCAGTCGTTTGTCACGCCACAATCGATCTTCGAATACGACATGGCTAAGGGCGCTTCGACCTTGCTCAAACAAAAGGAAGTGCCCGGCGGTTTTGATCCGAGCCGCTATCAGGTCGAGCAAATCTTTGCCCCAGCATCAGACGGCACGAACATTCCAATTTCGATTGTGTATCTCAAGGGGAAGAAGCTCGACGGCAGCCGCGCCCTGTATCTCTACGCCTACGGCTCGTACGGAATCTCAGTTGACGTAAGCTTCAACTCAAACATCTTCAGCCTGGTGGATCGTGGAGTCGTCTACGCCATCGCGCATCCGCGTGGCGGCGGCGAGATGGGTAAGACGTGGCACGATGACGGTCGCATGATGCGCAAGAAGAACACCTTCACCGACTTCATCGATTGTGCCGAGTACCTTCTAAGCAAGGGCTACGGTTCCAAAGACAAGCTGGTGATCGAAGGCGCCAGTGCAGGTGGTCTGCTCATGGGGGCGGTCGCGAATATGCGTCCGGATCTATTCCGAGCAGTGATCGCGAAGGTCCCATTTGTCGACGTGATGAACACGATGTTGGACGAGTCGCTCCCTCTTACCGTCACCGAGTTTGAGGAGTGGGGAAATCCGAAGGAAGAGCCTGCGTTCGACTACATGATCACGTACTCGCCTTACGACAATATCGAGAACAAGGTCTACCCCAACATTCTGGCAAAGACCTCGTTCAATGACAGCCAGGTCATGTATTGGGAGCCGGCGAAATATGTGGCCAAAATGCGCGCCACTCGCACCGACCACAAAACGCTGATCCTTAAAACCAACATGGGCGCCGGACACGGAGGCGCTTCCGGACGCTATGATCGCCTGCACGAAGCGGCATTCGATTACGCGTTTATCCTGAATCAGGTTGGGATCACAGATTAGACGCGAGCTATCCAGCGTTGCGCGATAACGTTGACACTACGCGCAGGCGTTCCTCGAACATATGCTGCAGATACTCGCATCGAGCCTGGAAGTCGATGACTCGTCCTCGGAGTCGAGGCGGCACCCAGTGCTCCTGGCTTTTGTGATTGGGTGGAACGTGGAACTCGATGATCTTCGCCATTGTCGTAACTCCCCGCTTGGCGGAATGGTGTGACCGACTCAGTTCCATTCTTGAACCGGTTCACGAGGGAACCTCTGCCGCTCAAGAACATTGCAGGCGTATGGCCAAATCATAGGCAGCGCTAAACTGCTGATTTTCCCAAGAATGGAACTTGTTTCGTGCTCAGGAATCGACCTTGAAAAACAGTTCCGTTCACCCCTGGGAGCTTGATTAACCAAACGGTTAGATATCGGCAGCGATCCGAACTCAACTTTTGTTCAAAAAACGCGAGTTGGGAGACTTTCACCTTCGTGGGTAAAAGGTCTTAAGCTTGCAATTCACCGAGCTGGAGGAAAGCTATGACTTCGTTTCGGCCAGCGATTCTCGCAGTACTCGCGATCTGCTGCGCAGGTGTTGCCAATGCGGCACAGCAATGTAAACCCGTGGTTGGAAGCTTCGAAGCAACCGTGCAGCCGGCGGATACCTGCTCAGGCCCGCCTTGTACCGGCCGGACGCGTCTGGGGCGGCGTTCAAGGCACCTACAGGTTCACTATGGACAAGATCATTTCCAATGGCGAGCCGGAAGTTCCAACCATCATGTTCTTCACCGGCCACAGTATTGTTTCCCTGAAAAATGGCGATCAACTCTTTGGTACCGATACGGGAACCATCGATCTGCCTCCTGGAAAGGGAGGTTTCGCCTCGCTGATCACGTTCACAGGAGGTACAGGGTCGATGGCAAATGCAACGGGGCAGATCCGTTTGCGTGGAGACTTTAATCCCGTGGAAGGAACGACCAGCGGCGACTATTTGGGAGAAGTCTGTACTGCACAGTAGTGCTTCCCAAAATGAAGGCGGCTCAAAGTGTTGCTTTGAGCCGCGATTGTCTCTTTTCAATTCGGGTTGAGCGTGTAAGCGTGTATCAGTGTGCCAGTGCGCGCCCGATGCGGAAGCCGATGCTGAATTCGACGGTGTCGAGCTTTTGGCGGGCGCTACGGTCGTAGGTGAAACCCATATCTATGCGGCGACCGAGATCAGCATTCAGCCCGGTGCTGAACCCGTTGTCTTCGGTGAATCCATTGCCGATGATCGTTGCCGCCTGCTCATAGATCGGTATGGATTTTCCTTGTCCACTGCCGTTTAGAATGCCATTACCGTGATCGAACTCTGCGCTGTACAGCTTTTGCAGGCCAAGCGGCAGGTTTTCATAGCCAGAGATCTCAAAGTTCAGTACCTTGCCCAACGGAATTCCCAATCCGGCTTTGTAATGCGACAGCATACCAAGCGTAGTGTAAGGACGTTTCACTGCTGTGACCAGAGCACTGGTATTTGCCAGGCCCAGCTCAACCAGAGGCGAAATGCGTCCGAGATCGAATTCCAGGTGATTGTTGAAATCGCCGGTGAAGCGGCCGGTGCTGAGGCCGAGCGAAGTGTCTCCGGTAGGCGCAGTACCGGTAACCGTCACTACGTACTTCAGAATTGGCGTAGGCGTCGCAAAGCGCAAGCCGAAGCGCATGTCGCCCATGGCGTTGTATCCCGAAATGGGCGCGGTTTGCGTGGTAGTCAACGTCTGCAATGTCGTGCTGGAAGAGAAGAGCGGCTGGTTGTAAGCCAGGTAAAACGGCGCTCCCACCGAAATTCCGAACACCCTGTTAAAGCTATAGCTGATCGTTGAATCGATCGTACTCGTCCAATTCGCAGACGAGTCGTAGCTCTGCGACAAATTGGTATAAGAGCTGAAACCCTTGTCAGGGATTCGCAGCGGCAGTGTCGACGGATTCGACTGCGCAAGGCAAGCCGAAGCTCCGACCGTCAGGATCAGGAGTGCTAAAACAGAACTTCGCTTAGACATATGGGAACATCCTTTATAGTTTTCCTGAGAGTTGCAGGGGAGAGACTGTGGAAATATTGCCGATTAATTGACCGGCAATAAACAGAAAGCACCGGCTGGAGAGTTACCAAAGGGAAGTTTCCCAAAGGCACTTGTGGCCTAAAGCCTGCCAAAGCTAAAACGGCACTCGATAACCGAGTGCCGTTTTAGGACAGAACCGTTAGTCTTAATCGGCGTACTTCACTGAGCATCCATAGGGACGCGTTGTGGCAACAGCTACCGCTCTGCCCGACATTGCTTCCTGCAACGCCTTCGACACGTAATTGTTCGCACCGTTCACATCAGAAGGATCGGTCGTGGCCTTATCGTCGATGGCGCCGTTGTAGATGATTTGACCCTGCGGGTTGAGCACGAACATGTGCGGCGTGGTCTTCGCGCCATAGAGGTGGCCGATGTCCCCTTTTGGATCCAGCAAAGCCGCAGTCGGAACCGCATGCATCTTCTGCAGGTATTCGTTCTCCTGATCGGCCGTGACGTAACCTTGCGATCCCGGTGATGAAGAAATCACCGTCAACCAAATCACGCCTTTGCCCGTCCACTCCTGCTGCAACTTCTGCATGTTGCCGCTCTCGTAGTGCTTTTTGGTGAATGGACAGCCATTGTTGTGCCATTCCAGAACTACGAATTTTCCGCGGTAATCAGACAGCTTATGCATTTGTCCGTGGCTGTCGGTTCCGGTAAAATCCGGCGCTTGATCGCCCACCTTTACCGCAAATGCGGAGAGGGCAAATAGTGCCAAAACGGGAAGAAAAGAACGGATTGTTTTCATAACGGGTGCACTCCTTTAATTGTGCTTTGGACTCGACGGCTTGCGAGAGCTCTTGGTTGCTGTAACCGGCACAACGACATTGTAGGACTGGCCGTTTGTGATCAGCAGGCCATTGAGCTCTCCAACAGGATGATCGAGCTGCTCTGATTTCTTAAGCCTTACCTGCGTTGCCACTCCTGATTTTGTGATCTGAGGTTTAGCCGAGTTGTCGATCACCTGGGCATCGGACGGTATGAAATCAGTGATCTGTCCCAATTGTGGAGTGGGTCCGACGGAGAGCAGGAACGCTTGCACTCCCGCTATCGCCCGCGCATGTACGCCGCGAGGCAAGCTCTGTGGCAGCCGGGCCTGTGCGGCCTGAAGCTGGCTTGCGTTACCGGCGTTCTGCTCGCGGAGGTTCAGCGACACGTGATCCTTTGCGGGAATGCAAACTTCGCGACACACGAGATATCGGATGTCGGCAGCAATCTCCGGCTTATTGGACGTTTCACCCGCAGGAACCGTGAGCTTGGAAAGCAACACAGCCTCGCTTTCGTATCCGTAATCGGTCAGGCCATGATCGGCGATGCGATGTGGAGCAGGGAATTGCAGGTCTCCAGCCTGAAAGCCTGAAGGCAAGTGCCACGTGATCTTCGGTGGTTCGCCGGAGTCGCCCGGATTCGTCCAGTAAATATGCCAGCCGGGATCGAGTTGGAAACGTAGTCCGATCCACTGTGTTCCGGAGTGATCGGACGGAGCTGCGATCAGAGAGATGTGCGCGTGCTGTGATTTAGAGCTTTGAGGCGCAGCAGGGGCAATGCACAGCAGCAGCATCGGCGCGATCATCTGCAGCGATCTGGTACGGAACTCCATAGGCACGCGTATGAATTCTAGTCAAAACTGAGCCACAGGTAAGCGTCGGCTATCCACTCGCCCCTGCTTTTATGCAGCCCATTTCTTCGGCCGGCGGTCCCAGCGATGCTGGCGCAGCTCCTGCAGAAGATCCCGCGAAAGCGGACCTTTATCGCTGTAGCTGATGTTGAGCTTGACGTGCTCCGGATTGCGCATTCCCGGGATCGTAGTGCTTACGACCGGATGCGAAAGAATGAAGCGAAATGCCATTTCGGGAAGCGTGACTCCCGGCGGCAGTAATTGTTTCAAACGCTCGACTCGCTCAATCGTGGCAGGTAAGTTCTCAGGGCCGAAGTAGCTGGAGCGCCAGTCGCTCGATGGGAACCTGGTTTGCAGCGTCATCTTGCCGCCAAGACTTCCTTCGTCGAGCGGCACGCGGGCGATGACTCCGATATGCAGTTCCCGGCAAGCGGGAAAGAGCTCGTCCTCGGGAGCCTGATCGAAGATGTTGTAAATCACCTGAACGGAATCGACCAGCCCCGTCTGCAGAGCTTTCAACCCGTTCTCCGGCTCCCAACGATTGAGACTCAATCCAAAATGGGAAATCAGCTTTTTATTCTTGAGCTCTTCAACGGTAGCGCGAAATTCCGGCTTGTCCGTCCAGGTATCGTCCCAGACATGGAACTGCAGCAGATCGATCGTGGGAACGCCGAGAGCTTTACGAATCTTTTCCGCATAATCAAGGACGTGCTGGCGAGGAAATACATCCTCGTATGCATATTCGCTCGAAGCCGGCCACTTCCGGTTTTTCGGCGGTACCTTGGAAGCGACATAGAGCCGCTTTGCCCGGTTTTGTTTCAGGATTTTGCCGATCAGTTCATCACTGTGCCCTTCGCCGTAGGCCCACGCGGTATCGAAGAAGTTGCAGCCCAGGTCGGTCGAGAGCTGCAGCGCTTCGAGCGATTGCCGATCTTCTGATCCGCTCCAACCGCTCATCCCCCACAGACCGTGCCCAATCTCGCTTACTTCGAATCCCGTACGCCCCAGCTTGCGATATTTCACGTCGATGGCTCCTTTGGAAATCCTAAATTGTAAATTGTGGGGTTGAATGCAGGCTTGGCGAATCCCTAAAGCGGTTCCAACCTTGCTGAATCCCGTCCTATTTGGGCGAGGTGCAACCAAGTCAGTACCGTTCGCGGTAGCGAATGGGTGGATCCACGCAGAACGAAGCACCCGTCCGCTACCGCGGGACGGTGCTGACGCTGAATACACCAACTATGGAACTGCTCTAAATGAAACGGCTCAGGGAACTTGTCAGGAATCCTTGTGGGTTTTACGATTCGCTGAAATCAATCATTGCGGGGGCCTGACGGAATCCTCGCGTCGTAATGCCGACATAAAGAAGGCCAATTACAAACCAGATGCCGCCAACGACTTTGGCCAATGTGTTCAGGTTCCACCAGATCAGTCCGCAAAAGATAAAGCCGACAAGAGGTAGCACGATGTCAGCCAGCACTCGTCGCCGTTCGCCTGCGCGCCGGTGCACAGCGAATTGCCAGAACGTGGCGAAGTTCACCCCCATGAAGGCGAGGAATGCACCGAAATTGAGAAGCTCTCCCGCGTGCTCGTAGGCATTCCCGATCGAATTGAGGAGCACGGCGCCGATAAATGTAAGTCCGCCAATGATGAGGATGTTGTACGTCGGCGTGCTGCTTCCCTGGCTCAAGTGTCCAAAGACTCGGCGAGGCAACACGTTGTCCCGTCCCATGCCGAATAGCAGGCGCGCTGCCCCGAGGCCTCCGGTCAAGCCGCTGCCGAAAGCTGCTAACACGAGAATCGCGCCCATAGCGTTGAAGAGGACGATGCCTCCGACGCGCTGGCACACATCCATAAATGCCGTTTCCAGATTGGAGAATGTGTGCCAGTCCGGCCAAACCATCTGCGCGAGATACACCAGCAGTCCGCCAAAGATGCCCGTAAACACGCAGACCAGAACAGTAGCCAGCATGACGTTGCGCTTGGGATTATCCACGTCTTCGGCTAGCGTTGTGACCCCATCGAAGCCGATATAGGTGAGAGCAGCGAACGATGTGGCGCTCCATATACGATGCGAATCGAATGTGCTCGGATCATAGAAGGGGCGCATTGAGAACATGCCTGGGAGCCCTTGCTCCCGAAATAGGAATTTGATGGCCAGCACAACAAAGAACCCGACAACCACGAACATGAGAAACAGCAAAACCTTGTTGGCGCGAGCGGAAGAGCGGATGCCGCGGAGATTCAAAATGGTAATGATGCCGGCAATGATGGCCGCCCAAGCGAAAAAAGGCACGGATTTCACGTAGCGCTCGTGCAGCGCAGTCGAAATCCACACGGTATTGATCAAAGGTTGAAGAAGATAATCGAGGAACATCGCCCAGCCGGCGAGGAAGCCCAAATGGGGATTCAGCCCGCGCCCGACGTAGGTGTAAGCCGATCCCGCCGCCGGATAAAGCGCCGCCATGCGCCCATAGCTGACAGCCGTGATCATCATCGCAAACATTGCGATCAGGATGATGGTCGCGAAGTGCCCGTTCGAGAGCTTCTGCGCGACGCCATAGAGCGGCACGGGAGCAATTGGTTGGATGAGGACAATGCCGTAGAAGACGAGGTCCCAGAGCGTGAGAACCCGCCGAAGATGCGGAGCGCCCGTCGGCGTCTGTGCGGTTGCGGGGCTGTTGCTCATCAGGTCGCTAGGGTGTGGTCGTCTTCACATTCCATCCGCTGACTTTTACTACGGGCACTGTTCCCGCCAGATCGCGCGTGCGAATCGTTGCCGAGATGGTGCGCGACTCTCCGGGCAAAAGCGAGACATAATTGTCGTCCCAAAGCACGGGCGCAACATCGTCTCCCGTTCGACCGCGGGTTAAATCGGCGCGAACCAGGAATGCAATGTTCTTTCCGGAATTGTGCAAGTTTACGTGAACGATGTCTTCCTCGCCTCGGTGCTGTGTCTGACTATTCCATTCAACGTTCGTTGGGGGAAGGGCAGCCAGAGCTGTCATATCCGAGTACTTGGCCGGTGTCGTGAAGAAAGTGCTCTTCTCCCAATCGAACTCGGCGAGTTGCTGAGGAATCCAGTAGAAGTTCGTGCTGATAGTCTTCCCGGCAGAATCCGTGAGATCGAGGCGAACGAAGTACGGCGAGTGCAACTCTCCCATATCCGGAATCGTGAATACACGATCCACACTGTCGGCATCGAGATCAACATCTTTTGCGTCAGAAAATCTTTCTCTGGAATTCAAATCGAATACGCGAGCGCGCAGCTTGAGTCCCTTCTGCGGTTGGTACAGGCTGTTTACCACTACGGCGGAATGGTCATCATATGAGTACTGTGCATGCACGTATTCATTGGCCTTCTTGGCGCCGAAGTATCCACCTGCAGGCGACAAATAGTAGTCATAAAGATGCCAAATCACCGACGGCCACGCGTTGTTCAGCATCCACTGGATAATGCCGGTCGAGTTGTACTTGTTCCGCGCATAGGCCTCAAACATCGCACGCTCGCCGTCGTAGGCCATGGCCTGGCCTTTTTTCTCGTAATCCATCAATGAAGCAGGCGGTCCATAGGTGACGGACATTGCATTGTCAAAGAGATTGGTCTGCCTGAATTCACCCAGGCCCGCGTGAAAGTTCCACACGTCATCGTGCGGCCAAAGGTTTGCTTTGGGAATGAACTTCTGCAGCGAACTCAGCAGCGGTGGAGCAGGCCCTGGGCTGGTCTCGCTGTTGAAACCGTACGCTCCGCCCCAGTGGCCTGGATCAACGAACCAATAGGATGGTGGCACAAAATCGTAAGGGCCCGACATTTTCACGCCGCTAGGTCCGGTAACCGTCGTTGGGGTTGCGCTTGCGGAAGAAAGAAAAGGATTCGGCCAGTGATACTCCTGGAGAATAGAGATATAGTCTGTTTCTACATCGGCAGGCGGCGGATTATCGCTCCCATTCAGCCATACCAACATGCTGGGATGGCTGCGCAGGCGCTGAATCTGACTCGCAAGTGAAGCCTTCGAAATTTCGTGGTCTGCAGGCTGCCATTTATCCCAGTGCTCCCAGTGATCGCAGCAGCACCACCCAGCCATGATCAGAATCCCATAACGGTCGGCAAGATCGAAGAACTCGTCAGTCTCCAGCTTGCCCTCAAGTCGAATGGTGTTTAGCCGCAGATCGCGAACGTAGTGGAGTTCGTTCTCCATGCGTTCAGGATTGATGCGCAGGAACATGTCGGGAGACCATCCGCCGCCGCGAATCAGGATGTTCTTGTGGTTGATATGAAACAGTTCGTAGCCGTTCTGATTCTTGTCGGCCGTAATCTCGCGAATGCCGAATCTGGAAGTGGCTGAGTCGGAAATGCCTTCGCCGGTGCGGAATCGCATCTGAATTGTGTACAGATTCTGCGGGCCATGCGGATAAGGCCACCAAAGCTTCGGATTCTTGACGTGAAGCTGCGGATACTGCGCTGGATCGAAGACTACGCTCTTGTGCTCGTTAGCAGCCAGCGTAACCTTCTGCTCAACCGTGCCGATGCCTTCCAGCGTTGCTTCAACTGTGCCGTTTACTTCCTGATCAGTGCCATTTTGCAACTCTCCCATCACAGTGAGATCGGCCGTCTCCAGTGTGTCGTCAGGAAAATGGGTCGCGACAGCCGGGTATCGTACAGAAACCGGTCCGCTGGATGTGATGTAGACGGGGCGCCATAGACCCATGAGCTTGTCGGCGGGCATGGGATTCCAATCAACGAAATTGATTCCCAAATCGGTCTCAGTCTGAGCCGATACTTCCACCGCCAGAGCGTTCTCCGATCCGGCTCGCGCGACGTCCCTGATATTGAACGTGTATGTGCGATAAGCACCCGCTATGTCGTCGGATTTCGCAATCTGCTGGCCGTTTACCCAGATGTTGGCGCGATAGTTGATGCCGTCGAAATGCAGCCAGATGTTCTTCCCCTTGAGCTCCGCAGGAAGGCGAAATTCGGTGCGATACCACCAGGAACATTTGTACGGGCTGTCTTCATCCATGGGCAGATTCGTGAAGATCTTCCCGATCGGATAAGTCGTTCCCGGAACGGCACGGAGATTCATTGCATAGAAAGGATCCGGAAACAGCTTCGCATCGACCTGCGCCCCCTCCACAGTATGCGGCACAGTAGTCGCCAGCCAGTTCTGATCGTTGTAGGCGGTGCGAGACAAGGCGTCGCCGCCTTCGGTCAATTTGCAGCTCGATTGAATATGCCAATTCTTTTCCAATCCAATGCGGGAAGACGTTGTGGCCGGCAGAGGCTCGGCAGCAAACGCAATTGAACAGATTCCAAAGACGAACACAGCGAAGGTATGCAGCTTGGACACGCTCATTCGGCACGCTCTAAAGCGCTCGCGACAACCGCATTCGCGGGCAGCAAGAATCGTAAATTCCTTAGTATTGATACGTTTTAATAGAAAGATCAGTTTTCAGCAACAACGAAGATGAGGACAAACGTGTGAGCTGAGCCAAGCCTGCTGGGCGACTACCAGATCCGGCGAACGCCATAGTGATCGAACATCGAATCGTTACTGATGAGGGACAGATCCTCAGCTTGCGCTTGTGCGATGAGCATGCGATCGAATGGGTCCTTATGGTGACTAGGAAGTGCGCCCGCGCGAAGGGCGTGCCGCATCGAAATTGTCATTGTGAAGAACCCTTCCTCGATGAGTTTGCTCTCCAGTCCGTCGAGCAATTTTTCAATTTCCAACTTGCCGGAATGATTTTTGATCGCCAATTCCCAGGCGGTAACTGTTGAAATAAAAATCTCGTTTTCGCCAGAGGAAATAAGCCGCAACGCTCTGCTGGAGAGCGCGGGATCATTCTCCAGCCACCATAGGACTACATGGGAGTCGAGTAGGTACTTCACTCGATGCCCCACTCCTTCAATTCCTCTTTCGTCATTGGCTTGAAATAAGAAGGATGGATCTTGATCAGACCTTTGTACTTGCCAGGCACGCGCTTCCGCCTGGTTTGGCCAAGAGCAACAAGCTTCGCGACCGGCTTCTTACCTCTCGCGATGATTACCTCTTTGCCGCTTTCGGCCTCCTCTAGCAAGCGAGAGAGGTTCGTCTTTGCTTCATGCACTGTATACATTAGCTAAGAAGCTTAGCTAAGCAATGCGCAATTGTCAAGAACCGCCCGATCGGCTAGCTATTCACCGCGTCTGCTCCCCTGTACCCTATGGCAATGGCAACGATTGCAGCTCAGGTGAAGCCGAAGCCCCCTGCCATTCAGCAGATAAAGGGCGCTCTGCCTGAGCTCTGGTCTCTGATCCGTCCGCGCAAAGGATTGATGGGCGTTGGCTTGTTGCTGATGTCCATCAATCGCGTCGCCGGACTGGTGCTGCCCGCATCGACCAAGTATCTGGTCGATGACGTGATCATTAAGAAGCACGCATGGATTCTTCACCAGATCATTATTGCGGTAGTAACGGCAACGATTATTCAGGGAATCACTTCGTATTCCCTTACCCAGTTACTATCCAAAGCTGCGCAACGACTAATCGCCGACATGCGTCGGCAGATCCAGGAACACGTTGGCCGTCTGCCTATTGCGTATTACGACGCGACCAAAACGGGAACCATGGTCGCGCGCATTCTGTCGGACGTCGAGGGCGTTCGAAATCTTATCGGCACGGGACTCGTCGATTTTCTTGGCGGCCTGCTTACTGCGATTCTTGCGTTTATCGTGCTCATCCACATCAGCGTCTCGATGACGATGATCGCGTTCGTCTGTATTGCCGTTTTTGCTTTAGCGCTGAAGAAGGCGTTCTCTACAATCCGTCCAATTTTTCGTGAGCGCAGCAAGATCTATGCGGACGTGAGCGGACGCCTGACAGAGTCGCTAGGCGGCGTGCGCGTAATCAAGGGCTACCACGCTGAAGATCGCGAGCACGAAGTCTTCTCCGGCGGTGTTGGAAGGCTCCTCAACAACGTGCTTCGCACTCTCACGGCTACCTCGGTGATGAGCTTGTCATCGACGGTTCTGCTGGGCATTGTGAGCGCGTCGATCATGTACCTGGGCGCGCAGAGGATGCTCGCCGGTACGCTCACCGTCGGTCAGTTCTTCAGTTACACCATGTTCATGGGATTTTTGATCGCTCCGGTGCTGCAGGTAGTGAACATCGGAACGCAGATCACCGAGGCCATGGCCGGACTGGAGCGCGTGCGTGAAGTGCTGAATGAGTCGGCAGAAGATGTCGATCCGCAGCGGACGGTCGTACTTCCGGAAATCACCGGCACAGTCGAGTTCGAAGACGTGAGCTTTGCCTACGAGCAGAGCAAAGAAGTGTTGCACGGCATTTCGTTTCAGTCTCTGCCGGGAACTGTCACAGCGCTGGTGGGTCCGTCGGGCTCAGGAAAATCGACCATCATCGGCTTGCTCGCCGCTTTTTATAAGCCGCAGAGCGGACGCATCCTCGTCGATGGCATTGATTTAAGCACGGTTCGGCTCGATTCTTACCGTACCCAGCTCGGAGTGGTATTGCAGGAATCGTTCTTGTTCGATGGGACCATTCGCGAGAATGTGGCCTTCTCCCGGCCATGGGCTACGGAAGATGAAATCCTGCGCTCGTGCCGCATCGCTCGTGTGGACGAATTCGCGGAGCGTTTCGAAAAGGGATATGACACCGTTGTTGGTGAGCGTGGGGTAAAGCTCTCTGGAGGGCAACGCCAACGTATCTCAATTGCACGCGCAATCCTTGCGAATCCTCGCATTCTGATTCTCGATGAAGCGACCTCGAGCCTCGACTCCGAGTCCGAGGCTCTGATTCAGGAAGGTCTCTCGTTTCTCATGCGCGGACGCACCACATTCGTCATCGCGCATCGGCTGAGCACCATTCGGCGCGCCGATCAGATTTTAGTCGTCGAAAATGGCGAGATTATCGAACGCGGAACGCACGAACACCTCTACGCTCTAAACGGCCGTTACTTTGACCTGTACACCAAGCAGCATGGGCTCGAACAGAACCTCTTCCTGGCGCCAGGTGAAGGCGACCGGATCGAGGAGACCGAGTCGCAGTCACGCGGTGTGCGTGTACCCACTACCGCTGATGTTTTGCGCGGCAACGTGAGCTGAGCTGCCACAGCAAAAGTTCTCGCTTAACGCTGCGCCGATGCCATAAGATTTCGATCCAACGTGGTTACCTCTCGCCTGTCCACCAATCCAACTCAACTACGGAGTTTCCGGCGCGGACTCCTTACGTGGTACCGCGCCAACCGGCGCGACCTGCCATGGCGGAAAACGTGCGATCCATACCGCATCTGGGTCTCGGAAATCATGCTGCAACAGACTCGTGTTGCCGCTGTCCTGGAGTACTACCGGAAGTTCCTGAAGCGATTCCCGACAGTTCGTCACTTGGCCGTGGCGGGTGAAGCAGAGGTTCTTGCGGCCTGGAGTGGGCTCGGTTACTACCGCCGTGCGCGCATGTTGCACCGCGCGGCGAGGCAGCTCGTTACCGAGCGGGCTGGACACCCACCGAAAACCTCGATTGAACTGCAGCAGCTGCCTGGCATCGGACGCTATACAGGAAACGCAATCTCCAGCATCGCATTTGGCGAGGCTGTCGCGGTCGTCGATGGCAACGTGGAACGCGTTCTCAATCGAGTGATGCGCGCCCAACTCTCCGGCCAGCGACTCTGGACTGCTGCGCAGGAGCTGCTCGATCCGGCAAATCCGGGCGATTTTAATCAAGCAATGATGGAACTAGGCGCGACACTGTGCACACCCACAGCTCCGTCTTGTGAGAAGTGTCCGATCAAGAAGCATTGCGCTTCCGAGAACCTGACGCTCCATAACGAGGGCTCAGGCCATCACCGCCAGCGTCGGAGAGGGCTGCTGCTTCTGCAGCGTCGCCGCAATATGGTTCTGCTGCAGCGCAGGTCTGAGCTAGAAGGCCTTATGCCAGGAATGTGGGAGCTGCCGCAACTCTCGCTGGCCCCCCCAATGCCTGCGATCATGCGGGTCAAGCACTCAATTACAGTGACGGACTGGAGTATCGAGGTTTTCGCGAGTGGAGTTCCCGAAAACCGTGAACAACTGCACTGGATTCCCGTGTCGCGGTTAGGCACACTTCCACTTACAGGTTTGGCGCGCAAGATTTTGCGGAAGCTCAAGCTGCTTGCTTAGAATCAAATGGAGTGAGATTTGTAACGAGTTACTCCGGGAGAAGATAGATGGCACTTGCATCCGGTATTCGAGCTCCTGAATTTGCGCTGACCAGCACTTCTGGAAAGTCGCTGATTCTCTCCAAAGTCCTGGACGATGGTCCGGCAGTCTTGGCGTTCTTCAAGGTGAGTTGTCCAGTATGCCAATACGCTTTCCCCTATCTGGAGCGATTGTGGCAGGTGCATAAGACTGAGGCTGTAACCTTCATCGGCATATCTCAGGACAATGCGGTTGATACCGCGAGCTTCGTCAAAAAGTATGGTGTGACCTTTCCCATCGTGCTCGACGATCCGGCG
Source organism: Terriglobales bacterium (assembly GCA_035277605.1). Classification (GTDB taxonomy): domain Bacteria; phylum Acidobacteriota; class Terriglobia; order Terriglobales; family Acidobacteriaceae; genus Gp1-AA112. Next base: position 14,922 of record DATEKE010000279.1, read on the forward strand.
CGCTATATCGTTTCGAACGCCTACAAGCTCACCAATGTACCCACCGTTTTTCTCATCAATCGAGGGAGCGAGATAGAGGTCAGCAGTGTCGGATGGTCGCGCAAGGATATTGAAGAGATCAACCTCAAGCTCTCGATGATGGATGCCGCCCAGCAGCAACACCCGGTATTTCGTCCCGGCGAACAAGTTGCTGACTTCAAAGCTGGTTGAAGCGCGAAGAACTAGTCCGCGGTCGCGGACGAGAATGGTCCAATTTTATTGCTGGCTGCCGGCTTGCCGAGTGCTGCGCGTGAACTGCTTTCGCTGATGTTTATTGCCTATCGGGCTATCACCATTGCCTCCGATTTACTACTCGGCCCAACACCAACGTAACTATGAGGGTAAGGTGAACACCCACTGCTGTCTTGCGGATATCGCGAACTACACTTCGTTGTCCCGGCTTTATCCATGATTTGCCTGAAGGCGAGCTGCCGTCACTGAGTCTGAGCCCTTCTTGCTGCCGGACCGAACGCGATGCCCTTTGGCTTCCTACAACGCGGGTCGCTCTCTGCCCATGCTCGCCAGGTGCAGCTTTCGTCGTACGAGCCCGCAATTCATCTGGATGGATTGGTGCGTGGCGTCGACAACATCCGCCATGACGTGGCGCTTAGCTCGCGCTTCATGGAAACTGCGCGCCAACAGATTTTTCGTCTTATCGTTAAACATGGACGCATCGAAGCCCTGGTCGAAGAGCCCGCTGCGAATGCGCGTCCCGCTTCCAGAATTGCCGGCCCTGGGATCGGAAACTCAATTGTTGCACCCAAAGTACCCGAGGCTAGCGACTTCAAGCGCGCGCTGCTCGACCTCCACGTGGCCGCGCTGAATCGAGCGAAAGTCGAAAACAACGTCTCCGTTGATCTCGTCGCGCGTCTGGCTGCGATAAAGTTCCAGCGCAATGAGATGCCTGCGCAATTCTCGCAGGCTCTGGAGCGATGCCGCACCAAACTCAAATCCTACGAAGGGCCGCGCCAGCTCTTTGCCGCCAAGGGCGTGGAATTACGACAACGCTTCGCCGATTTTCAGATCAGCAAGAAGGCAATACTGCGAAAAGTCGGTCAGGATCTCTTTGTCACTATTCGCGACATCGAGAAGGAGTCTCTGTCGCGCATGCGTCGTTCGTTGTTCGGTGATACGGAAAGCGTTGCCTACGATCTTTTCCTGAACCGTCTCCTCTATACCGAAGATGGACGCGACGACTATCTGAACGCGGAACAGTACGTGATGCTCGGGAATTACGACCGCGATCCGGACCGTTTTGAAACCATGCAGGCGATCGCATGCGACTTTCTGCGGTCGTTGCAGCCTGACGGCATGGAGAACGAAGAGAGCATCGATCTTCTGCTGAACGAGCCCGAGAATGCCCATGAGCTTTTCGCCGGCGGGTCTCCGGTTGAGAGCCTTCCCAAAGGCAAAGCGCAGCGCGCGCTCCTGAATGGCTGGCTGGAGATGCTGGAGAAAGAGAATGTCTTCGACCATGTGATTGCGTCCTACGAAGCGGTTCCTCTTTTGGCACAGTACTCGCCCCCGATCAATCCCCAACAACTCAAGAACGCGCTGATTTCGAAGACCGAACGCTCGCGCGTTGAGAGCCTGCTTCAGGAGCACGGAAAGGTTTCTCCTGACAATCTGAACGCGGCTGTAAAAAGACTTGAATCCTGGCGAGGAGGCGAGCGCGCCAAGCTTGCCTCCCGGTTCTTCGCCGATTTCGTCCGCTATCATCGCGACTTCCGCCGCTTTGAAGCTGTTTCCGTGGCAATGGATGCCATCAACGTGATTTCCACTGAGCGGCTGCGCGAGCTTTCGGCAATCAACAACACCCTTTATGAGTTCCTGCTCCCCGCCGAGCAAAAAACGGTTGAAGAGAAGGTGCTCCGCCACGTGATTCTCAAAGCCGATATTCGCGAGTCGACTACGCTTACCCGGACGCTCTTCGAGCGAGGACTCAACCCGGCTTCATACTTCAGCCTGAATTTCTACGAGCCGATCAACAAGCTTTTGTCGAAATACGACGCGTCGACGGTTTTCATCGAAGGCGACGCAATGATTCTGGCGCTGTTCGAGCGCGAAGGTGAAACCGGCCTCGGAGTAGCTCGCGCGTGCGTCCTGGCAAAAGAAATGATCGCAATCGTGAGCGCTTATAACGAGCAATCGCAAAAACAGGGTCTTCCCGCTCTGGAACTCGGAATCGGAGTTTCGTATCAGGACTCGCCGCCGATGTATCTGATGTATGGGCCGCAGAGGATCATGATTTCGCGCGCGTTGAATGAGAGCGATCGTCTGTCGTCCTGCAGCAAGGGAGCTCGCAAGTTTGTGGCAAGCAAAACTACACCGTTCAACGTGTTCAGCCTGCAAACTGTGCAGGATAAAGACACCAGCGGTAATCCTGACGAATTCCTGGTGCGTTACAACATCGGCGGTGTAATGATCAGCCCGGCGGCCTTCGAAAAGCTCGCACAGGAAATCAGCCTCAAAGAGCACTCGTGTCAGCTGGCCACGATTTGGCCGAAGGAAGAAGTGAAACTGTTCAGCGGCACCGTTCCGATTGCCGCAGGCCTGTTTCACAAGATTGCCATCCGTGAAGCTGTCATTCCCCACGTCGACGCCGGCAGCATGACTGTAAGGGACTGGACTGCGCGCAAATATTACGAAGTATGTGTGAGTCCGGAGATCTATCAGTTGCTGGAAAAACCACTCACCACTGCAGCCGCGCTTTAGCCTTGGATTTGGCTTCAAGGCCGAAACATCAGTGCGTAAACCAGCCGCCGCTCTCGTCTGAAACTCTTTCCGGGGCTTCGGTGTCCAATCGTGCAGCCGGAGAAAAACATGAGTTTCAATTTGGGACCGGGTGGCCGTCCTGCAGCGGAGATGAACGTTACACCTTTGATTGATGTTTTGCTGGTTCTGCTGATTATCTTCATGATCATTACGCCCATGGATCCGCGTGGCCTGTTTACCGATGTTCCTCAGCAGAAAGGCAAAGACGCTCAGCCGGACGCTCCGATTGTGCTGCAGCTCAAGCAGGAAAGGAGTGGCGCTCCCTCGATCTCGATCAATCAGCAGGCACTTGCCTGGAAGGATCTTCGCAGCCGCCTTGTTGAGATCTACAAGTCCCGAGCGAATCGCGTGCTATTCGTGAAAGGCGATCCCGATGTGGAATTCGACTACGTGGCGCAGGTGATCGACACTGCGCACGGTGTAAACGTCCGCCGAGTCGGATTGATTCCTTAGAAGCCGCGTTTGCTGCGGAACGGAATGCGAACCACAGTTTCGAGATCGACCGGATTGCCGTCGCGCGTGCCGGGAACGAAATGCCAGGCGCTCAGGGCCCGGGCGGCATTCTCATCGAGGCGGTCGTCGAACCCCTCTAGAACCTTCACTTCCGCCACGGTGCCATCGGCGCGGATGACGGCGTACAAAATGACAACGCCTTGAATATTCTCCCGCATCAGCTCGGCCGGATACGCCGCATCGACTTCCCGTAATGGTATTGGCGCGGTGACGTCCCCGGAGGCGGCAGCTGCGCCGCGCTCGGCGAAGCGAAAGATCCAGCTTCCTCCTGCGGAGGTCAGATTCGGCTTGTTGAGCGCCATCGTGTAGTACTTGCGTCCGCGAAAGATTTTTTCGTCCACTCCGTTGGGCAGGTCATCGGCCGGTGTAACTCGTGGAGGCGGCAAGCTCAACCCGGGATGCCTCGCCATGGCCAGCAGCGAACTACGCAACGGGCTGCTTCCCGACGCAGTTACCATGGGCAGCCCGTTTGCGACTCCATGCGGAACTGCCGCGGCGATAATGCCGAGCTCGTCTTTCGTGGCCACCAGCGAATCGCCACCCGGCCCATTGCCGCCCGCCTTGCGCTCAGGTATCCCCGTACCATTCACGGCATTAGGACTTCCCGCGAATGCGCCTCGTCGTGTGCCATCCGGCGTGCGCGGCGGTCCCGCGATGGGATTCAGATTGATTGAAATCAGTGAGCCCGCCGCCGAAGCTGCCGTTCCGGCGCCGCTGATATCCGGCGCCGGAGCGATCGGCTCCGCTGCTGCCGGAAGATCTCCGCTCAGTTCCGACGCATGCGCCAGCATCTGAGCATCCGGAGCTGGACCGACCGGCTGTGCCGCGGCTGGAATAGCCTTCGACAGCTCAGTCGTGCCCACATTCTTCAAGTCGGGCGCGGGAGCAATCGGTTCAACGTTTCCCAAATTAGGAAGCCGGTCGCTTCCGGTAATCGTGAGCTTGGGCTCGGCGTTCACTGCCTCCGGCATTGGCGTGACACTTAATTTTGCCAGGCTGCGGGCTCCGCGCGTATCTACAGGAGGAGCAATTGGCGCAGTCTGCGGCAGCGCCGGCATTTTCAGCTTTGCCTGGCTCACGTCGGGAGGCGGCGCCACGGGAGTTACATCCAGAACCGGCGCGACGAGCTTCGGTGTGCTCAATGCGACGGATGCGATCGGCGGGGCCTGCGGCACCGGCGTAACCAGCACGATGTCAGGCATTGGAGCCGTGGCGTAAATCTTCGGAGCAGCCGGCGAGACGATCGTGCGCGTGGTATTGTCCGCCCATTTTGGGACCGCCATTGCCAGCGCGGCCCGCTTGGCTGCGTCGCTCTGCGAAGCAAAACGCGCTCTCGAGCTCCGGCTGATGACCGGCGCAAGCTTCTTCGGTGCCGGCTGTTCGATGGCCGGTTCCGAAACAAGAATGTCGTCATCCGGGTTGATATAGGTAACTCGATCGTGCGACTGAACCAGGGTGAAATGATGCGCGTAGTACGGCATCGACAGCACGTACACCAGCCCGGCAAAGATCAGGTGACCGGCGTACGAGCGCGTAATCGCTTTCCAGTTCAGCTCCTGATCGACGAAGACATCTTTCCAGAAGATTCCCGGGCGGAATAAGGTCGGCGTTGATTCCTGGCGGTGTAGGAACGAAGAGAGATTCTCGCGAAACGATGGAAACCACGCAGGCAATTCCCAGTTCAGACGAGGTTGGCGCGCGCTCGCAGCTCTTGAGATCGACGATTGCTGCTGTGCACTGCCAGGGGCGGACATTGAAAAACCGTTGCTTACCGAGTAGCTGGATTATACCTTGGTAAACAGTCGAAACCAGTTTCAAACAATGCGCAAAATCACCTCAATCCGATTTATCCCGGCCAGCCTGGGCCTGTTCTGGTGTCTGCTGTTCGTAATCACAGGTGCCTGTCTTGATTCTCATGCGCAAAAAGCCAGTCACAAAAAGACCAAGCCGGGAGCTCAAGCTCCTGTTGTGCAAGCAACTGTCCATGACGAGATTTCGGGAATGTACACCTTCCTGCGTGAAGGCGAGTTTGTGCAGATCACGGTTGAGAATGGAATCCTATCGGGCTTTGTGTCCCGCTACGGCGAACGCGAGAGCGACCGCGATGTCTTCCTCGATCAGTTCTTCAGCAAGGCGTCACTCGCAGGCAATCACATCGATTTCACGACGAAGCCGGTGCACGGCACGTGGTACGAGTTCTCCGGAGATATAAATCGCGGAGAGGTCAAGACTTCCGACAAAGAAGGCTACTGGATTATTCGCGGAACGCTGAAGCAATACGACCAGGATGAATCCGGGCAGGTTGCAGCCAAGTCGCGTGAAATTACGATGAAGTCGTTTCCGCAGGAAGACGAAGCTCCGAAGTGATTAGCGATTTTCCGGCGGACGGGTGTAATCGACAGCTCCAGGATTTTGCACTCCGCGTGCGTCTTCAACATGCGTGCCCGGTGTGCCGGCGGGATTTCTGCGCCGCGCGCCTACTGTACCTGTAGCACGCGGCGCATTGGGTTGATCCCAGCCCGCGCTGGCGGGTGCACGTCCGTGCCAGCGGTCGACTGCGATATCGCTGGCGGAGCGCTCGCGTCCTGCAGCTCCCGGTTCTTCGAGGGAGCGTTTGAAGTCGCGTAAAGCCTCTTCGATTTTGCTCTCGAGATGGTCGGTTACGGGGGCAAGTAACCGCCCAAGTCGTCCGAGCGGCGGAGCGTAGTTCATGGTTACGTGCACGAGTGTGTCGTTGCCTAGCTTGGCGAAATTGATACGGCCCGAGTGCTTTGGTCCTTTAACCGATTTCCAGCCGATTGCCTGATTCGGAATCAACTGCGAAGTGACTGCATTGAACTCGAGGGGACGTCCATCGATCTGCATCCGCCAGGTGGATTCATCACCACGAACGCTCACTTCCCTCAGCAGTGCAATTCGTTCGGGCAGGTTCTCAAAACGAGACCATGCGCTGTAAACCTCTTCCATCGGACGCCCGATCTGGATGCTGCGTTCCAGGCGCAGGATTCGCCTGTCATAACTGGACGCGCGTCCGCTTGCGAACCAGAACGCCGCTGAACCGGCAGCAGCCCCGGCCAGAGTGCCCCATCCGAATCCGCTCCAGAATCCATCTCGTGCCATTCATCGTCTCCTTGAAATCCTTGGGTGGGAGTCGCGCGCGAGAGGTCGAGGTTGCCTGTTTGGTTATCGTGCTCCGAGCAGTCCTC
>DATEKE010000280.1:0-8649 GCA_035277605.1 Terriglobales bacterium
GTACTTTGGCAGCGCCTGAGGGCTGAGGAGGCCTAGCAGCCATGAGCAATCTTTCTCGGCTGCACTTGCTCGATTGTCCGCAGCAGCACGTCGGGAGACTCACCCTTGGTCACGTAGGCGTCCACGTCTTTGAGTTGTTCCGGAGTGAGGTCCACAAAAGCCGACAGCATAATGATCGGCATGCCCGGATGCGTCTGCCGGATGCGCGCCGCTACTTCCGAGCCCGTCATCTCCGGCATTTTATAGTCAACGATCACCGTGTGCACGTGCTCACGGGTCAGCGCTTCCAGCCCTTGTGGTCCGCTTTGTGCCGGCAACACGCGATAGCCCACAGTTTCGAGCAACATCTTACGGACAGCGAGGACGTTCGGTTCGTCATCGATGCACAGCAGCGTTAGCGACAATCGAGCCTGCTTTCGAGAGAATATGAGCCAGAATAACAGCAGCTTTACTCACGATGAATGCCAGATTTGCCTTAGTACTAGGGATCGAATTCACCTCATGCCCGGTTCACAAATTCTTTCAGAAGATGCGAAGATTTGAGCTTTGCTAGCTTTAGCCAATAACATCGGAGCGACTCGCCCGTGTCGTTGCCTGCCAGATTGTTCCGTTCGCACGGCTTCTGCTACTCTGCGATGCACCTTTCCTTTTTGTGAGGACTTTATTCATGGCTTGTAGAAACGTCTTTATCGGCGTCCTTGTCTTGTTTGCGATTGCAGTCGCAGCAGCAGAAAAGAAGCCCGCCAGCGCCAACCCAACTCCATCGTACGAACAGACACAGCCGCAACGAGAGAACATCGATTACGACATGTACCAGAGCATTCGCGATGAGGCCATCGAGCACTCCCACGTGATGGAGTACGCCTCGGGGCTAATGGATGGCATCGGACCTCGACTCACAGGCTCACCCAACCTGAAACGGGCGAATGAGTGGACGCGCGATCAACTCACAGCCATGGGCTGCAGCAACGCCCACCTTGAAGACTGGGGCGAGTTCGGCATGGGATGGCAGCAACTCAACACGTGGGTGCGCATGACTTCGCCCGATACTGCAGTGTTCATTGCACAGGCGTCGCCTTGGTCGCCGTCGACAAATGGCGCAGTGAATGGGCCAGTCACCTGGGTGGAAATCAAAACGGAACAAGACTTCGACAAATACAAAGGCAAGCTCGCCGGCAAGGTCGTGCTTTTAGGCGACATGAGGGATGTGAGTCCGGTAGATAAGCCGCTGTTCGCGCGCATGGACGACGAAGACATAAAGCGTCTTACAACCTATCCGTTGAAGCGAGAAGGCGGAGATGGATTCCAGCAATACCTAAAGCGGCTCGAATTTCGCGAGAAGATCGGCAAATTCCTTGCAGATGAGAAAGCATTAGCCGTAATCGTGCCCAGCCGCGACGGACGCAACAACGGCGGCTCGGGCGGCACGGTGTTCGACGACACAGGATCGACCTTCGGCTGGTTCGTATATCGCCGCGAACACGCAAGTCCAATTCCCAGTGCCGTAATGGCGATTGAGAACTACGGGCGCGTCTATCGGCTGCTCAAAGCGCACGTGCCTGTGTCGATTGAAATGAACATCGACACCAAATTTACCGGTGACCACGAGCACGGCTTCGACACCCTTGCGGAAATTCCCGGAACGGATCCGAAGCTGAAAGACGAAATCGTGATGGTCGGCGGCCACCTCGATTCGTGGGCCTCCGCTACAGGCGCAACGGACAATGGCGCAGGAACGGTGGTGGCCATGGAAGTGATGCGCATTCTGAATGCTCTGCAAGTGAAGCCGCGCCGAACCATACGCGTAGCCCTATGGACCGGCGAGGAGGAAGGCGAGTTTGGCTCCTACAACTACGTCAAGCAACACTTCGGCTTCGTTCCGCGCTCCAGCACTCCCGACGAACTCAAGCTCACCGAATTCGACCGCAAACCCGCTGGGCCAATCGAGCTCAAGCCTGAGTATCAGAAAATCTCCGGCTACTTCAATCTCGATAATGGCAGCGGACGTATCCGCGGCATTTATTTGCAGGAGAACGCCGCGGTAGAACCGATCTTTGAGCAATGGATCGCTCCGCTCAAAGACCTGGGCGTGACCACGATATCAATGCGCAACACTGGCGGTACGGACCACGAAGCTTTCGATGCGATCGGCATTCCGGGCTTCCAGTTCATCCAGGACCGCCTGGATTACAGCTCACGCACGCATCATTCGAACATGGACACCTACGAACGCTTGCAGCCGGAAGACCTGGCGCAGGCCGCAGCCGTCGAAGCGATCTTCGTCTACAACACGGCAATGCGCGACCAGATGCTTCCCCGCAAAGCATTCCCACATCCGGAATTGGAAGAGCAGCGCACCGCTCCCTTGAAGAGCGCTATGCCCGGCGCAGAGGAATCGAAAGACGCGATGAAAGCCGGAGGAAAGTAACAGAACCGCCGCCCGCAGGCGGAGGGCTGGAGATGGCGGGATGGTCAGCTCCGGCTCGCGATGAGGGTGGAAAGTGCACGAAGCGCAGCCGCAAAAGCGCGGCTGCCCCACCGGCTACCGCCGCCGGTTCCGCCTATTCATACCGCAGCGCTTCGATCGGATCCAAATTTGCTGCTTTCACTGCCGGCAGCATGCCGCTCACGATTCCCACAACGGCCAAGATGACCGTAGCGACGATCAGGGTACTCGGGTCAATGATCAGCCGGATATCTGCGGCATCTGCATGCTGCGCGATGGCGCTGTAAAACGTGATTCGGCCGACACCGTAGGAGATTGCATAAGCGAGCGCAATTCCCAGCATCCCTCCCGCCGCGGTGATCGCCAGAGCTTCGGCAAGGAATTGAACCAGGATGTCCCTCTTGCGCGCACCCAGGGCTTTCTCAACGCCAATTTCTCTCGTGCGTTGCGTAACCGATACCAGCATGATGTTCATCAGGCCAATGCCGCCGATACCCAACGTAAGCGCGCCGATGAACGCTAACAGAATCTTCAATCCCAACGTGATGATTTGGAACTGAGTCACCTGCTTCATGGCATTGAAGAGGAAGACAGCGCGGCGGTCCTTCACGTTGTAACCATGGAGCTGCGCCAATGCAGCCCGGACAGATTCTTCTACTCCGTCGAACGCGAAGGTGTCGTAGTCCAGCCAGATGCCATCGATGTACTTGATGTCCTTGATGTCCCCCATGGTGTTGAAGGGGATCAGGATTGTGCGATTGCTATCGTCCTGGTTCCCTTCTTGCATCTTTTCAGCGAGAACGCCAATCACTTCGAAGCTGATGCCATCGATGCGAATCTTTTCGCCTAAGGGATATCGTCCGGAAAAGAGTTTCGTTTTTGCTTCCGAGCCGATCACTACGACGCGCGCGCGCGCTTCGTTATCGTGATCGTCGAAGAAGCGCCCCATCGAGACTGGATAATTCAGGATCTTCTGAATGTTGGCGTAATAGCCGTTCACCTCCATGCTGTAGGTGCGATTCTCGTACTGAATCTGGACGGCCTTGTTCATTTGCGGGCTTATATGTTTCACCAGCGGCACAGTGCTGGCGATGTATTCAACATCAGAGAGCTGGAAACGAATTTGTGATCCCGCTTTGGTACCGCCGGCCTGCAACGAAGTGCGGTTCGGGAAAACTCCGATGACTTTCGCACCCCAATTCGCGAAGATCGCGTTGATGGCGCGTCCAAAACCGGCGCCGTATGCGAGCAAGAGCACAACCGTCGCGATGCCCCATGCCATGCCGAGCATGGTGAGCGTAGTGCGACGTCGATCATGCGACATCGCGCCATAAGCCTGGCCGAGAAGATCGCGAACCATGCTATTCCCTCCGCAGCGCTTCCACGGGCTGCAACATTGCTGCTTTTCGCGCTGGATACAAGCCGGCGATCAATCCGGCGATCGCCAAACATCCAATTGCCAGCGCCGCTGACGATGGTACCAATTTGGGAGTGTCGAAACCGGGAGGAGAAGGCAGTGTTCCCAAGGCGGCCATCAGGCCTGCTGCGGCGCCCATGCCAATTGCCCCGCTGAGCACGGTCAGCAGAATACCTTCTAGAAAGAACTGCGTCAGGATGCTGCGATTGGTTGCTCCCAGGGCCTTGCGCAGGCCAATCTCACGCGTACGCTCAGTCACGGAGACCAGCATGATGTTGATGATGCCGATTGCGCCCAGTGCGAGGGTCACGATGCCGACGCTGCCCAGGAATGCGTTCATCGCATCGAAGATCTTGCCTACCATTTCTTCGCTTTTGATCGTGTCCCATTCTTCGATCGCCCGCTCGTCTTTTGGATCGAACTGGTGATTGCGTCCGATGATGCGATGCACCTCTTCTTTCGCAAGATCGTGATCTTCGCGCGTGTCGGGCTGGTAGTTGATGGTCGAAACCGCGTCCGGCGTTTCGCCGACATTTGTCAGGGGAAAATACTGGTGCATCGTCGAGTACGGAATGTACACGCGATTGTTGGTCGAATTATTTTCGTGCACTCCGATCGAACTGACGATGCCCACGATGGTGAAGCGAACACCATTCAGCAGCAGCGGCGCTCCCAGGGCGGGTACACCGGGATAAAGGTTGCGCGACATCTCATCGCCAATGATGGCCACCGTGCGCTTTTCGGCTTCGTCACCATCATTCAGCCAGCGGCCTTCCCCAATTGGGATATAGCGAATCTGGTTCAAATTGGGAGTGCTGCCGAAGACCTGCCCGTTGGCGTTGGTGATGTCGCTTACCGCGCGAATGTCACTGCGATTGATAATTCCCGCTGCGTTGCGCACATGTTTGCATTCACGCGAGATGTCCTGGGCATCGCGGAAAGTCAGATAGTACTGGCGCATTCCCGTGCCGCTGCCTTCCTGCGCAGGGACACGGCCGGACCAGAGCATGATGATGTCCTGGCCGAGTGTCGCGAGCTGTTTGCGCTGTCCAGTGCGGAAGCCTTCGCCGAGGCCGACGAGAAGCAGCAACGATCCGACTCCCCACGCGATGCCGAACATAGTGAGGAACGAGCGCAGCTTGTGCGCCCACAAGGTGCGCAGCGTCTGGGCGAAGATGTCGAGCAGTAGCTGCATGTTCAGTATGGTGTACGAGCTGGAAGTCCTCTAAGTTCCGGGGTCGCAGGACCAGGACCTGCGGCCGCCCTCGGCCGGGTGTTTCGTGGCTTCTCCCAACTGAAACCCGCGCGAGGCCGCGCGTCGGTCCATCAGATACCGGTTCGTTCAACGGCCCACGTCAACTTTGAACCCGATCACCTCAAATAGGTTCCTGCGTGGCACACCATCGCCTCAGGCTAATAGACGGAGTGGCACACGCAAATGTTAGTGGCTGGTCTTGGCTTCGGCGGATTTTTGTTTCACTTCGGGATACTCGAAGACACCCCGCCCACTCTTTCGTCCCAGCCGCCCTGCCTTCACATGCTGCACCAGAAGCGGAGCAGGCCGGAACTTCTCGCCTAAGGACTTGTGCAGGTATTCGAGGATATGCAGCCGGGTGTCGAGTCCTACCAGATCGACGAGCTCAAATGGACCCATGGGGTGGTTCAGTCCTAATTTGAGAGCTTTGTCGATGTCCTCGGCCGAGGCGATCCCCTCTTGCAGCATGTAAAACGCCTCATTGCCGACCATGGCATTTATGCGGCTGGTAATGAATCCGGGGGACTCCTTAATCACTACCACTTCCTTGCCCATGCGACGTCCGACTTCGGCGGCTGCTGAGATGGTTTCATCATCGGTCTCGAGCGCTCGAACCACTTCCAGCAGCTTCATCTTGTGCACCGGGTTAAAGAAGTGCATGCCCACGCATTTGCGTGGCCGATATGTAACCGATGCAATTTCAGTGATACTGAGGGAAGAAGTATTCGACGCCAAAATCGTGCCGGGACGGCAGATTTTATCCAGCAGAGTGAAAATCTCGATCTTCGACTCCATCTCCTCAGGGACGGCCTCGATCACTAGATCAGCTTCTCTCGCCGCCTCATCTACGCTGCTGGCGAACTGAATTCGTGAAAAAGCCTCGTCGGCTGCGGAGCGTTCCAACTTACCGAGTTCCACGCCTTTGTCCAGATTGGCGCGAATTTCGCTTTCGGCTTTGCGCAGGCTGGCAGGAAGAATGTCCTCAAGAATCGTGCGGTACCCGCCCAGCGCGGCGACATGAGCGATGCCCCGGCCCATAATGCCGGCGCCGATCACCGCAACCGTCTTGACGGAAGCCACTGTTAGCTTCCCTTCTCCAGGGTTTCGATCATTTTGGGATAGCTTGGCTCTGCCTTACGCATGTAGTCGGCCAGCCGCTTGCGTTCCTCGTCCGTCATGAACGGGATGTTGGCGGCAATGCGGCGCAGAGTAGTGGAAATATCGTCAACATAGTTCATCATTCGGATGGCTTCGCCTGTAGTAATCATGACTCTCCTTGTGAGTCTCGTAAGTGAGACGAACTTTATATTTTGCGGTGTGCGCAGCGCTTTCGTCCAGCGGGAGAATCTCGCGAGAGCTGATCACTAATTCGGAATTTCAGGGTGGAATTTCATTCGGGCATAGGCAATGAGTAAGAAAACCGACAATACGAGGGATGCGAATGTAGAAATCTGCAGCAAAAGAAATGCTGGCTTATCGAACTCAAATCTCCACATTGGTATCGGATGAGACAGAGCCACCAACCGATACTCGACCCTAAGGTAGCCAACTCGGACCAGAGCCTCGCAAACGCGTAGCGAGAGGATGCACAGACTGCCCGCGAGAGCCAAACCGTAGCCTAGAGGCCGCTTTGCCAAAAATATCGCACCGCCAAAGAGAACGGCGGCCACACAAAACACGCCGCTAACCCAGATTGGGCGAAAACGCGGCACTCCGCTTATCGTCGGCGCGAGTAGGGAATAAAGTGCAGAGATCGAAGCTAGAAGGCACGCAAGTTGCAAGGCGATTCGCTGGGCTGCGCTCAGTGCCCAGAATTTGAAGTCGTTGGCCGAAATCGGAATGTATTCAGTCAAGGCAGCTACTTTCCTACCTCATAGCGCAACCGAACAGCGCTGTCCGGATACTTTTCCACTGAGAGCAGCTGAAGTGGGATGTCTCGATGACGCCGAGCGATTAACGGTATGCCATCCCCGATAAGAGTCGGGATCACGTGAATGTCAAATTCGTCGATCTCGCCGGCATCGAGGAATGAGGCAATGATCTCTCCCCCGCCCATCATCCAAATGTTTTTTCCTGAACTTGAACGCAGACGTTGCGCGAAATCCTTCACCGGCTCGGAAACAAATTGTGCTCCTGGAGCCACCTCTTTCGGAGGATTGTGCGAGAAAACGTAATTGGCGAATTTTGTGTCGAAGATGCTGCCTTTGCTCTTGGTCTTGCGCTGGTAATCAAGCGCCCAGTCGTAGGTCTTTCGTCCGAACAGGATCGTATCGACGCTCTGATAAAACTGGCGCATTCCATAATCCTCAGTATGCGGGCGGCGATTCAGCCATTCCACGTCGCCGTCAGGACGGGCAATGTATCCATCCGCGCTGATGGCGATGTATACGATGATCTTTCGCGGTGTGCTCATTGACGATCTCGCGTTACCGAACTTGGTTCGCTCCTCAAGTCTAAGCATGCTCAATGATGCAGTCCTACATTGATCTTTCCAGTAAGAATCTCAATGGCGACCTCGTACAGCGTGATCTGCTTCAGCATGGTATAGCCGGTCTCGTAATTGGAGCGGGCATCGCCGAGGCGCTCTAATAAGCGGTCGAAGAACCACGTCTTCTGCTCGTCCAATTGCAGGCCATCGCACACACGCACTCTGCCGAAGACGATCGCGCTCTTGTACACCAGGGAACCGTTGCATGCTGAGGGAGCACCCGCGTGCATCGGTCCTCGGTCGGCAACCGCGATGCAAATTTTGGAGTTTTCACCGATGTTGCTGAAGAAGTGTCCGCCGCGCGATCCAGTGTGCAGGAAGAGCCTGTCTCCTTCTTCATAGACATACATGAGCGGAACCACGTATGGCCATCCGGCAGAATCGACGGTTCCTACGGAAGCCGTGGCGTGCTCACGTAGAAAAGTTCGGGCATCGGCGTCGGACATTCGGCGGTCAGCGCGCGCCATGCGCCCACGAAAATCAATTTTCTCGACAGCCATTTGGAAGTACCTCGATTGTAAGCCGACGATATGATTGACTTCTAATCTTCGTCGCAATACGCTGACGCGGACCTATGCAGAAACGTTTCGGCGTTCTCCTCCCTGCTCTCTGCCTTCTTTTCAGTCTTGCAGCCACCGCACAGATGCTTGATCCGGCGATTGATCGCGATGACGAGCCGTTTTCATACTTCAGCCAACCAACGGACGTAATCGGAGTGATGGACGCTCGCGCGGGCACGCTCGTCTCGCCCGAAGGATACTTCTACACCGGATTCGGAGAGCTGATGTTCTTCACAGGCGATCCGCCGGTTCCGCTACATCAGCGCGTGAAGACGCTGTATCACGGATATCTGCCCATCAACCAGTACACCTATCGCAATCACGACGTCGACTACGAAGTGACTTCGTTCGCCGCCACACTCGACGGCAAGCCCGAATCTGACGTGATGAACTTTATCCGCGTGCGCATCGTGAACCGCGGGAGCGCGCCAACGGTCGCGCATTTCGCTGCGGGTATGCGCTACTCGAATCAATCCAACATGG
>DATEKE010000281.1:0-14822 GCA_035277605.1 Terriglobales bacterium
ATGTTCTTGCCGTCGAACGCGCCGTCGCTCTGGCGGATTGACATTGTTGTCTGCCGCGAGTCGTACCACACCGTCGTGAAACGATTCGTCTTGGGATCAAAGCCGGAGATTCCGGTACCCGTGCTGTTGGTTCCATCCGGATTGAGGAACGTGAAATCGGATTGAAGAAATTTGCCATCCTGAATCATGTACTGCTTGCAGGTTGCTTTCGTAACAATCGGCTTGCCGTTCGCAGGGAAGAAGGTCTTCACAACATCCCAGTCCCCCACGAATTGCGCGAGCAGCTTCTGACCTGCGCCGGGCGCATTCGACGGCTCATATTGATTGTGGGTTTGCTGTGCGAATGCCCCAGAGGCCAATAGCACGATCACGATGATCCATTTCGTCATGCGGGAATGATACGTGAAGGGGGCGACACTGCAGGGAAACATGGCTCGACAGCGCTCGTTGAATTTTTCTAAATGGAACAACAGCCTAATCAATTTTGCAGCCGTGTCGTCCGGAGCATTTCGCAGTCTGGCGCAATCAGCCGAGGTTGGGACAGCCTGCTGACTGGCAGCGATGAGTACACGGTTTCCCCAGACGAACTGAATTCAACGTCAGCTCACGGTTTGGAAGCACCGGAGTCTAATGCTCCCGACACTCCACACAGAACAGGTGCTCCCCATGAAAATTGCAACCATCGTTATCGTTTTCGTTTTCCTGACCTCCGCTTTTGCCTTCGCGCAAGAAACATCCGAACTCTCCACACCTCCGAACGGCGACGCCGAGCGCGCGGAGGTTTCTCAGTGGATCGGCCCTGTGAGGGTCTCCATTGAGTACCACAGCCCGCATGTCCACAATCCCGCGAACAACGATCGCACAGGACACATCTGGGGAGAACTAGTGCACTACGGCTTCGTGGATGAAGGCTTTGGTCCGAGCGAGAGTACACCTTGGCGCGCAGGTGCGAACGAGACTACGACCATCACCCTCTCAGACGACGTAAAGGTTGGTGGGAAGGATCTAAAAGCGGGCAAGTATGCTCTCTTCCTCGACCTCGAAAAAACCGGTCCTTCGTACTGGATCTTTAACCGCCATCTCGGCTGGGGAAGCTTTCAATATGAAGCCAAAGAGGACGTGCTTCGCGTGCCCACGAATCTTGAAGACGCACCCTTCACCGAATTTCTGACTTATGGCTTCGACGAGCGTCGTCCGGATTCCGCCGTGGCATTCCTGGAATGGGAACAGAAACGAATTCCATTGAAGATCGAGGTTCCGAATGTGAACGAATTCTACGTCGCGAAACTTCGCCAACAACTCGAGTCCTGGCCGGGCTTTCGCTATGAAGACTGGCAGACCGCCGCGCAGTTCTGTGCCGACAACAAGATCAATCTTGAGGAGGCATTGGTCTGGGCCGACAAAGCGATCACGGCGCCCTTCCGCGGAGCCACGGTTGGACATGAAGACTTTTCGACCCTGCAGACCAAGGCAGCGGTTCTGGAAGCCATGGGCCGCGAGAGCGACGCGGAGAAAGTCATGGAAAGAGCATTTATTTTGCCGGGTACTGATGCTTTCGAGATCTACGGCTATGGCGTCCACCAGCTTCGCAGTGGCAAGAAAGACAAAGCAATGAAAATCTTTGCTCTCAACCAGCAGAAGCATCCCGAGGACAAGTTCTGGACCGCGCTCGGACTGGCGCGCGGCTATACCGCGGTGGGTGAAAAAACGAAAGCTATCGCGAACTGGGAAGTTGTTCTGCGCAATGTTCCGGCCAACTTGAAAGCGCAAACCGCGAATTACGAGGGTGCGCTGAAGAAACTCAAAGAAAGCAGTTAGAAGCTTTGGTCGTATATGAAAGTTCCCGATCACCGAATAGGGCGACGATCGGAGCGGCCACACGTTCCAGCTGAAACAGACAGAACCTCTTGCCGCACAGGCACTTTCGTAACTCGCGGCCAGACTGCTTCATCGCTGAAACTATTGAACTGGATGGGCGCTATGGACACCAAGTCCGCAACAACAAAGTTTCGATATCGAATTGAGCCGAAGCCCGGAGGTGGATTCATTGCCCGGGCGGAGGAAGGACCTGCTGAGACCATTGAGGGAGCCACACAGGAAGAACTTCAGCAGAAACTGAATGACAAATTTACCGGGTTCGTGGGGGAGATGCTCCACAACGATAAGTTGACCGAGATGGTTGGGGACATGCTCCACGATCCCAAGACAGTGCGGACATCCGAGTTCAAACTCGGCGGAGCCCAGATCAGGGTGAATGTAACCACTAAATCGTCAACTACTTTCCTCTCCCAGCCCACAAGTTCTTCCGTCGGCGATCTCGCTGTTACACCGTCGGCTCAGCCCAGCTTTGAAAACAGCAACAAATTGTGGCTGGTGATTGCGCTGTCGGTGGCGCTTGGAGCGGTGCTGATGTACCTGCTGAGGCGATGAGGGAAGCTGCGAGCTTGTATAGGTAAAGCCCCGCGGCCGAAGTTGCAATCAGAATCAAAGGTGTTGCACCCGGTACTAAGGTCCCTGCCGTTTTCCAGGAAGAATCCGCCTAAATTGCCTTTATCTTCTGTTCCCAACGTACGCCACCATACCGACATTCCTCCTGCTGCACTCTAGGGTTGAAGTAACCCGCATGCCTCGTCACCAGCACCTTCCTCGCACGAACAACGGCCTTCGGCCCTCATTACCCAGCCAGAACCTCGACTACTGCGGCTTTGAGTGTCCATCATGTGGATATCAGCACCGCCTTTCCGATTGTCTGAGCAACGGAATTCCGCTCGTCGATATGTTCCGTTCCGACGCGACAACGCATGCGGTTATTTGTCCCGAATGTGGCACCAGTACAAATTTTGCACGGAGCAACTTGAAGCTGTTTCGCGGTCGAGGTGAAGAGTGATCGAGACAAAACATCGCATTCAAAGGGTAAGAGAGAAGGTGCAGAACCTGCGTCGTGCCTCACACGAATTGCAGAAGCATTCGGATATGCTACGCCATCACTCTGCTCGCCTGCGCGCGTTCACGCCAGTCTCGACCGAACATCTGGTCAAATTGCGCTTCAATGATCGCGTAACACTCGCACGCGCTCTCTCGCAGCGCGACGGGATCTTCGATGGCGATGTATCCACGGCGGTAGTTGATTAGTCCGGCGTTCTGCAAAGTCTTTGCGGCGATGGTGACCGCAGGTCTGTGCACGCCCAACATCGCGGCCAGGAACTCTTGTCGCAGAGCAAATTCACTGCGCTGCACACGGTCATAGACGAGACTCAGCCAGCGTGCCAGCCTCGTACTCACTTCGTGCATCCGATTGCACGCCGCAGTCTGACCCGTCATAGCGAGAAATGCGTGAATATAGGAGGCGACCAGCTTGTTCAACGGCGAAGGCTTGTCCATAACCTCGCGCTTGAAAACGCGCGAGCTCATCTTCAGTGCCGTGCCCGCGACCTGCACGATCGTGCGGGTGGTCGTGGTCTCCTGCTGCAGCCAGAATTGAATTCCGATTAGGCCTTCCAGACCCATCAATCCGATCTCTACGCTTGATCCATCTCTGAGGTCTTGTATGGTTGAGGTCACCATATCAATGGGGAAGTACATGTCACGAATTGGTTCCCCCGGCTCGATCAGAGTGGCTTTAGCTTCGAGCTGGACCATTTCGAGAAAGGGTTGCAGGCGCTTGCGTTCCTCTACGGGCAAGGCCGCGAGGATGAGGTTATCGTGATTATTGGGTTCTGCGAGCACTCTTAGATTGAAGCGCTCTCGGCCGCAAACATTACCCATGTAAAGTTGCGCCTGCAGGGCTGGAATCCAGAGTTGTGGGTCTACCGTAGGCAAATCCGAAGGCGACGACACTGCGCCCAATCCGATACCCATGCTTCAAAAAGTCAGCACCTGGCGATCATTAAACCGACTCGCCCAAACGAACAAGCTGCAATCGTAGCCGCTTGAACAAATCGTCCAGAAGGCTCGAGTTTTCGCTGCTAAGGGACAATTCAGCGACATACTTGCTTGCTGAATCGTAAGCTGCGCGCGCGTTCGCGGTATTGCGTACGATTCGCGCATGCTTCTTTGAATCCAGAGCCGCTTTGGCGAATGTAGAACCCAGTTCAAGTTCCGTTTTGATGAACAGAAAGCCTTCCGGCCATTTTCGCGGCTGCATGCGTAAAGTCTAACAGTGCTTGGCGAATGACTCAGCGACGGGAATTTACAGAAGTCAAGAGGAGCGTGACACCCGACTGAACCTCAGCGCAGCGCTTCCCATGGGCTGATGTTCGACACGCGGCGAGCCGGCAGGTAGGCGGCAAATGCCGAAGTGACGAGGAAGAGTATCACGGCAAAAAGGAACGAAAGCGGATCAAACCTGCTGACCTGGTACAGCATTCCAGCCATTAGACGAGACATCAAGATGGACAGCAAGAGACCTGCTCCGATGCCTATGCCGACAAGCACCAATCCTTCACGTACGATGGAGTAAGAAACCGTTCTATTGGTGCCGCCAAGCGCGATGCGAATGGCAAGTTCGCGCCTTCGCTGCACAACCGAGTAGGACAACACGCTGTACAAGCCCAACAACGCCAGGCTTATTGCTGTCACCGAAAAGATTCCCAGCAAAAGCATGGTGTAGAGCCTTTCCGAGCGCGAACTTTCCATAAGCTCCTCTCCCGTAGTCGCAGCCGAAATAGGTTGTTCCGGGTCAGCGGCCAAAACCTCCTTGCGCACAACAGGAATCAATGAGTGCGGCTCTACGGCTGTTCGAATAACAAGGTTCATGCTGCTCCAGGGCAGTTGCGCATAGGGGATATACAACTCTGGCTCAGGTTCGGCGGTGAGGCCGTCGTTCTTCACATTCTGCGAGACGCCCACGATTTCCGATGCCATCTGTCGTCCGACCTCAACGTGCTTGCCGATGGGATTCTCGTTGGGCCAAAACCGATTCGCAAAAGCTTCGTTAGCAATCAGCACTTTGGGCGCAGAGGCAACATCGCTGTCGCTGAAGGCGCGCCCCCATCGAAGAGGAACGCGCATCGTCTCAAACCAGCCCGGACTCACCATCTCAATAACGACAAACGGTCTCTGCGCGAGTGGCACCTTTGGTTGCCCTTCGGGGAGGACGGGTGTGATTCGCACCTTCATCGGAGGCAATGCGCTGGAAACGGCTGCGGACCTAATCCCAGGAGTTTGTTCGAGCTTTTGCACTAGCTCGCGAAAGAAGGTCACCTGCCGCTCGGGAGTCGCATATTTAGCCGCAGGCAGAGAGACGCTTGCGGTCAGCAGCCTATCCGGATCGAATCCCATTTCGGTATGAGCCAAACGGATGAAACTCCGCACAAGAAGTCCTGTTCCGACCAGCAGCATCAGAGAGAAAGTCACCTGACCGATGAGCAATGCACTGCGCAGTCTCGACTGCTCACGACTGGCTGTTCCCCAGGTTCCTTCGGTTCGGAGAGATGCCTGCAGGTCCGCACGGCTCATATGCCAACCCGGCGCGAATCCGAAAACGAATCCAGTAAGAATTGACAAAATTGAAACGAAGAGCAGGACTCGCCAATCGAGGCTCGGGTTAGCACTGGCGATCTGGGCGGGTCCGAAATGGACAATCGCACGCACGATCAACACACTCAACCCGATTCCCACCATCCCCGCAATCAAAGCGAGGCCCAGGCTCTCGGAGAGAAATTGGAGCATGATAGTCCGCGCGTCGGCCCCCAGGGCAGTCCGAATCGCGACTTCACGCGTGCGCGCAGCTGCGCGCCACAGCAGGAGATTTGCCGCATTTCCACAAGCGATCAGAAGCACCAGGGCAACCGCGGCCGAGAGCAGGAGCAGACGCGGGCGCAGATCGGCAGTGGAAGAATCTTCCAAAGAAGTGACGCGGGTTTCAATTTGGGATCCGGCATCCGGCGCCTTCGGATTCCGTTCTGTATATTCGCGATCGAGGACGCGCATTTCCGCAGAGGCCGATGCAAGCGAGTAGTTCGGCGCAAGACGTGCGACAGCGGTGAGATATCCCACTCCCGTGCGCAGGCGTTCGGGAGTGAACAAGCTCAGCTCGTCATACCGAGGGAGCCAAAGTTCCGACGCGCTTAAGAATGGGAACTGCGAAGAGGCCGGTAAAACGCCGATGACCATGTACGGTCTTGAATCCAAATAGACGGTCCGGCCTAACGCGTGAGGGTCTCCGCCGAAGATGGTGCGCCAGCAATGATTGCTCAGGACGATCACGCCGCTTGCTTCGGGACGAGCGTCGGCGTCGTTGAATAGTCGTCCGAGCTGCGGCGCGATTCCAAGCAGGTTGAAAAAGTTTCCCGAACTGCGAGCCACCGGAACTTGCTGCGGATCTCCGATGCCGCTCAAATTCAGCGAGTCATTGGCAGCAACGGCCACTCCCGATAAGGAACGCGCGTGATCGCGAATCAATTCGTAGCGGTTCAAGGTAAATCCATTCGAAGTCCCTTGCGCTTTTCGCGTTGCGTCAAGCAAAACCAGCCGGTCTGGTTGTTTGTAAGGCAAGGGCCTAAGGATTACCGCATCGGTGACGGTAAACACAGCGGTGTTAGCGGCGATGCCAAGAGCTAGCGTGAGGATCACCGTCGCACTGAAGCCCGGATTCTTTCGAAGCATGCGGAACGCGTAGTGGATGTGTGCGTGCATTTGTCTTCAATCTCGATCAGGCGTTAAACAGTGCATGGCAGAACCTAACGTAAATAAATTATTGCGCCGCCCCGACTGTCGCGGCCGGAGAATGCATCCGGTACTCGTGCGGCGGTTCGGCGTTGAGCAGATAGCGCACAAAGTAGTCCCAACGCCGACGTGTCATGTAGTTGCTCGCATTACCGTAACCGTGGCGCTGGTTGGGAAGCAGCAACAGATCGAAGTCTTTGTTGGCCTTGATCAGTTCATCAACCACGAGCAGCGTGTTGTACGGCGGGACGTTGTCGTCCATGGTGCCATGCGCGAGCAGCAGATGTCCCTTCAGGTTCTTCGCCAAAGGCTGGTTCGCCTGATCCGAGTAGTTTGATGTGCCATCGTCGTTCTTCTTGAGCAGGCCCATCCACTTCTCCGCCCAGTCGTCTTCGTACTCGCGGTTGTCGTGATTTCCCGATTCGGAAATTCCCACTTTGAAGAAATCGGGATAGCGGAACATGGCGTCGGCTGCAGCGTATCCGCCGCCGGAATGGCCGTAGATGCCGGCGCGCTCGAGATCGATCCACGGATATCTCTCCGCAAGCTGCTTCATTCCTGCGATCTGATCGGGCAAGGTGTTGTCGCCGAGATCCTTGGCATAGAAGTCGTGAAAGCTCTTTGAGCGTAATGGATTCCCCATCCCGTCAAGCTCGATGACGATAAATCCCAGCTCAGCGAGCGCCTGGGCATCGGCTCGACTCGCCGAGAAAGAACGGCTTCCGACGCTGCCGCCCTGCGGTCCGGGATAGATGTGGTTGATGATCGGATATTTCTTGCTTGCATCGAAGTTCGTCGGCTTAAACATCAGTCCATAGAGATCGGTTTTGCCGTCTCGAGCTTTCACCGTGAATGGGATTGGAGGCTTCCACCCATTCGCAACCAGCTTTGAAATGTCCGCTTTGCCGAGCGTCGCGATCACCTTCGCATTGCTGTCGCGAAGCACAGTGATGGGCGGAACGTCGGGCTGCGAGTAGCTGTCCACGAAGAACTTTCCCGAGGGAGAGAAGGACACTTCGTGGTTTCCGGTTTCGGGAGTCAGCAATGAAAGATCCTTGCCGTCGAACCCGACGCGATAGAGGTGAGAGAAATAGGGATCAGTTCCCTTCTCCCGTCCAACGGCAAGGAAATAGAGCTGCCGATTTTTCTCGTCCACCTGTAACAGTTGCGTAACTGCCCATTCCCCGCTGGTGATCTGATTTTTCAGCTTTCCGCTGGAAAGATCGTATAGATAAAGATGTCCCCAATTGTCTCGCTCCGAGTACCAGACGATCTCGTTCGACGTAGGCAAATAGCGCCAATTCACGCGTCCTGCGCCTGACTCATAGTAAGTTGGCACGGTCTCCTGCATTACCTCGCGAACGGCGCCACTCGCTGCGTCGGCCACACGCAACCACTCCTGTTTGTGATCGCGCGAAGTGGAGACAAATGCAACCTTGGTGCTGTCTGGACTCCACTGCACGTCGCTCCACTCGCCGCCTCGGCACACGAGGTGATCGCACAACGTTCCGCGGTGCTGATCCGGCGGCATTTGAAAGCGCACCACGCGCGGAGTATCGACATCGATCACAACCCGCTGGATGGTCGTGACCACGGCATCGCCGGGCAGCGGATACTTCCATGCCTGCAGCGTAGGGTGTCCGACTTGCGTGCGCACGAGATACATGTCGCCAACGCCGCGCTGATCCTGCTGGAAGGTGGCAATGCGCTTTGAGTCGGGCGACCAGACGAGAATTGCGCGGTTGCTGTGCGTCCAGCCCGCGTTATCCGTGGCGTAGCCGAAGTCCTTTACGCCATCGGTGGTGAGCTGAGTCTCTTTGCCGGTTGCGAGGTCGCGCATCCACAAGTTCCAGTTGCGGATGAAAGCCGTCCGCTTGCCGTCGGGCGATGGAACATCCGTCCGCATCGGCGGAGCGCCCGGAACCGGCGGAAGCGGCGGTTCCTCGGCATTCGTTTCGCGTCCTCCTTCGGCAGCGCACTGCGTGCCCTGAACGTCGCATTTCCAGCGGCGTCCTTTCAGGTTGAACTCGACCGTCTGCCCATCGGGCGAGATCTCGATTTGCTCGAACGGGAGGTGCTTTGCCTCGTAGCGCGCATTGGCGGCAGATGAAAGCGCGGCCGCGAGCTTCGAGTGTTCAAACAAACTGGAGCGCTTTCCGGTCGCCGCATCGACCGTGACAAACTCGCTGCCTTCGGGAGTAACATCGCGAAACCAGAAGCGATCGTCTTTCAACCACGACGGACGCACGGTGCCAAATACCAGCGGAGACGTGTTGTAGGGCATGAATTTTTCTGCACGCGCGTAGTCATCGGCGGTAATCGCCGGCGTGGAGCTACTTGTTTGAGCTAAAGAAGAAAGCTGAAAAAAACAACAAAAGAGAAAAACGCATGCGCTTCGGCGGATTGGGAACATGCGACATGGTCGCAAATCTTCGCTAATCCGTAAAAGGTTGGTGCAGTCCGCTGTACATCTCACTGCGCACCTGCCGGAAGATGTTCGGTCAAGTACCGTGCAAGCAAGTGATAAACGTGTACGGTAGTGCCCGGGCCTTCGAAGATGCCGTGCGAACGGTCGGGATAGGTCATGAAGTCGAAAGATTTCCCGAGGGAGACGAGCTTGTTCACCAGCAATTCTGTCCCCTGGTAATGAACGTTATCGTCGCCGGATCCGTGCACAATCAGCAGATGCCCCTTTAGTCCGTCCGCGAAGTTGATCGCCGATCCGCGTTTGTACCCATCAGCGTTGTCCTGCGGCAGCCCCATGTAACGTTCCTGGTAAATCGAGTCATATAGGCGCTGGTCGGGGACCGGTGCGACCGCCATGCCGACCTTGTAAAGATCGGGCGAGCGAAACATCAGGTTGAGAGTGTTGGTGCCGCCGCCGCTCCAACCCCAGACGGCGACGCGATCCAGATCGACGAAAGTATCCATCTTGCCGAGCGAGCGAAGGGCCTGCGCCTGCTGTTTGGACGAGAGGACGCCGACATCGCCGTAGACAGCCTTACGCCAGGCACGGCCGCGCGGCGCCGGCGTCCCGGAATTGTCGAAGCTGACCACGAGGTATCCGAGTGAAGCGATATAGCGGTGGAAAAGATTGCCATTTCCGCCCCAGCGGTCGAGCGTGGTCTGCCCTGCTGGTTCCCCGTAGATGTTCACCAGGACCGGATATTTCTTCGAAGGATCGAAGTTGGATGGCTTGATCATCCAGCCATCTACCGTCACACCGTCGCCGGCATCGACCTTGAAGAACTCCACTCCGGTCGCCAAGAATTGCGCAATCTTCTTCTTATATTCCGCGCTATCGCTGCTCACGCGCACGAGTTTGTGATCCGGCAGCGAAACCAGTTCGCGCAGTCCAGGATCATTCATGCTGGAGAAACTGTGGAAGGCGTACTTTCCGTCGGGTGAAATAGCGTAGCTATTGACGCCGCTGAAGTTTCCCGGAGTAACACGGACTGGATCGGCCGAGCCGTCGAGCGGCGACCGATAGAGGTAGCGCTGAGTCGCGTTATCAGGGGACGCGATGAAATAAATCCAGCCGCCTTTTTCGTCGACGCCTTCAATCCCGGCAGTATCCATGGCGCCGCGTGTGACCAGCGTTTCATGTCCAGCGCGGTCAATCGCCCAGATGTGCATCCATCCATCCTTTTCGCTGACGGCGAGGAACTGGCGGCCATCATGAATCGGCTGCGCCTCCGGCAATCCACCAAAGCCGACGGTGATGAAGGCGTCGTCGTGATCGCGCCACATCTCGTGGACAGTCCCAGAACGGGCATCAGCGAGGAGATAGTTGTCGGTGTTCTGCAGCCGATTGAGTTGCTGAACGAGAAGCGTGTCAGCATCGGCCCATTGCAGGCGCGCGATGTAATTCTGGCGCGGATCGCCAGGGACCTCCATCCACTTCACGCTGGGCTTGCCATCGGCATTCACTACGCCAACGCGTACGGCCGAATTTGTGGTTCCAGCCAGCGGATAAGGAACCTTCATCTCGACCGGATAGGGGCCGGTCTGCGGATATGGAATGTCCGTGATGATTTCGCGTTCTTTGCCGAGGTAGTACATGAGCGCGAAGTCTCCGACACCGTGCAGGTCAAATTGCCAAAACGCGATTCGCTTGCCATCGGGGCTCCAGCGAAAACAGTCATGCAGGGCCAGCTCTTCTTCATTCACCCAGTCGGAGCCGCCATTGATCACAAGATCGGAGCCATCGCGAGTGAGGCGCTGAATGTTTCCGCTCGCGAGGTCTTCGACATATATGTCGTTGTTCTTGATGTATGCCGCCCTGGTCGCCGCAGGGTTGAACTTGGCATACATCAAGCTGCCTTCCGGCGCATCTCCGCCCAGCTTCTTGAGCTTGCCGGTCACGCGGTCGAAGAACCAGTAGTCTCCGCGGGAGTTGGTGCGCCATACACGGACGGTATTCGTGAAGATTAAGACGCGTTGGTTGTCCTTCGACCAACTAAGCGCGGCGATCTCTAGCGGCTGTTTCGCGCCTTGGGGTGTGAGTTGCGCTGCGGTGATCAGGACCTCGAGCTTCTTGCCGGTACCGGTGTCGTACTTTACAACGTCACGCCCATGATCCCCAGCCACTGCTTCCGTCTCAATATAAGATTGCCCGCCATCGAACCAGCGCGGCGGCGGAGACAAACGCTCCCTGAATTCGCCGCTGAAGATGCGGGTGATTGTGTCCTTTGGCGCTTCCGACGCCGGCGCAGTTTGCTGCGCGAAAGACACGGCAGACAACACCAGGACTGAAATAAACGCAAACCGCCGAAGCATATGTTGTTCCATGAGTTCTCCGAATGAATTGAAAGGAGCGATAGTACGGGAGAGGACGGAACCATGACAAACGACGCTCGCGCCGCGAGGTCGGAAAAGTGCGGTTCCGTTTTGGATCGAATTCCGATTCGCCAAAGGGCAAAGGGTCCGTACGTCAGAAGTTGTCTTCTATTCATCGGAGTTGGTTTTGATTTACTTCTTATTGAGCATTAGAACCATGCTGGCGTGTGGTTCAAGCGTCGCAGTGAGACGTGAACTGAGGTGCAAGCGCTCTCCGGTCCAGGCGTTTTTCCCGTCGTACTGAGCATCGCGAAGACCAAGGCTTGCCAGCTCGCGATCCACGGTAAGCGGTTTTTCACCCAGGTTGAATGCTGCAACAGCATGACGACCTCCGGGCAGGTCCGCCGTCCAGACAACAAGATCGCCCTCGCGCAAGACTTGCCTTGACGCTGCAGCTGTCTGGTCAATGCTCAATACATCGCGATTCGTCAACAAGTGCAAAGTTTGTTCATCAAGAAGAGTTAGATTGGCGCCGACAATCAGCGGACTGCGGGCCATTGTCCACAAACTCAATTGAGTCTGCTGCTCGGCAGGTGTGAGCCGAGTGTGTCTCGGTCGAGGTCCCACGTCAGGGAACGGATTCAGTTCTCCAACGGGCAGCATGTCTGCATCGGGCCAATCCCCAGGACGGGAATATTGAGCCCAGCGCGCGGCATTCTCAAACTGGTTCTTGATCCCAATTGGATACTCTCGAGTGCCGCTGTCCCAAATGTCCCAGATATCGTTTGAAATGCGCCACATTTGCGCGAGATCGGCGACTTCTGCATGGTGCTCGACGGATGTGGGTCCGGGCGAAAGACTTAGCACGACATCTCGCCCGCTATGTTGGATCGCCAATGCAATCTGCCGGATTTCTGCCGGCTTGTATGGATGGTCGGCGATGCAATCAACCTTCAGGAAATCGACACCCCATCCGGCATATTGCCGCAGTAGTGAGTTGTACCAGGCCTGACCGGCCTCGTTATCTTTGATTCCCCAGCTCGTAGGGTCCCACGGGCAGGGATCATTCTGGTCCGCTGCGTCCTGAGCTTTAAAATTCGAGCCCTCGATAGGCGCATTGCGCGCAACGCTTTCCCGCGGAATTCCACGGATGATGTGAATGCCGAACTTCAGTCCCTTCGCGTGGACCCAATCGCCGAGCTGCTTGAAACCCGTGTTCTTGCCATCCTCGAGCGACGATGGAAAGCGCTCCGGCACGGGAATGAATCGTCCATTTTCGTCAAACGCATATTTCAGCAGTTCCGGTTTGGGACGATCCTCCGGATTGACCATGTACCAGCCTTCGTCAATGACGGCATACGAATACCCAAACGGCTTCAACTTCGTAGCTAAAACGTCGACATTCTCACGAAACTGCTGTTCGTTGATGCGCAAACCGTAGGAGTCCCAACTGTTCCATCCCATGGGCGGCGTGGGCGCAATCACGTGCTCATTCGTGGAGCGAGTCTCTTGGCCTGCCACCATGCCCCAAGCGCATAAGAGACAACTGGCAATCAAGATCGCTCTGATCCACTCCCCGGTAAGAAAAGCTTTGCTGGCTTTCACTCATCCTCCCCGCGCGCGAAACTCGAGCTACACGCGTTTTATTAATGTGGCAATTCCCGCTGCTTCGGATCGAGATCTAGCTGTGCCTTCGACGTACGTTGGCGTGCTTCGCCGCACGCCGCTGCGTTGATGCGCGCACAATTAGTTGCGGCTCGAGAAGAACCTTTTCGGGCGTACAAGTTGTTTTCGAATTCAGAATCCGGAGCGTAATGCGCGCCGCTTCCTCGCCAATTCGGCGGCTCTGCTGATCGACACTCGAGAGCGGAACGCGGAGCGCGTCATCATAATGCAGATTTCCGCATCCGATGATGGCCAGGTCTTCTGGAATCCTCAGCCCTTCATCGAGTGCGCGAGTCATTGCTCCTACGGCGAGTGGATCATTAAGGCAGAACACTCCATCGGGTCTCGGCTTACGATTTAAGAGTTGGCCCATTGCTTCAACTCCGTGCCGCCTGCTGTCCACATCTACCTTGGCCTCGGCAATGATGTAATCATCAATAATTTTCATACCGGCTTGCGTGAGCGCTCGCTTGTATCCTTCAAGGCGCTGCAATGCGGGACTGTATTCTGGACCGCGAATGTGAGCAATTCTCTTGCAGCCAATCTCGATCAGATGTCTGGTTGCAAGCATTCCAACAGCCTCATCATCAACACCCACGAAGTTCGCCGACAAGCCCGGCAGCTGACGATCGAGTAATACATAAGGCATTTCTTGCTTTTCCATTCGGAAAAAGAGTTCGACCGTCGAGCGGCAGGAGGCAACAATCAGCGTGTCAAGCCGGCGCGCCAGAAGTTGGTTGATCTCCTGCTCCTCAAGCTCAGGGTCTTCTTCGGAAGAGGAAACGATCAAGTAGTATCCATTCTTCCTCAAGACATCGGAAAGGGACTTAGCGACTTCTGCGAAGAACGGATGGAGCAAATCAGGTACGACCAGACCCACCAAGTAACTGCGTCCTGTCACCAAACTGCGTGCGGCAAAGTTGGGTCTATAGTCCAGTTCTTTGACGCGAGTAAGAACCCGCTCACGAGTCTCGTCTCCAATGTCGGGATGATTGCGCAGGACTTTGGAAATAGTGATGACCGAAACGCCAAGGTCCCGAGCAATATCCTTCATTCGGGTCGTCATAGAACGCTAAGAAAGGTGGAGCACAGCAATATTACGCCAGCAAACCTGCCAAATGATGGCGATGACTTTATCGATTACTTTTCCTCGCTCGTAGTGCCACTTTGGGATAGAGTGCGTTCGATCGCGTAAAATATGATCAAGGCGGGCCGCAACGCAATTGTTCTCAAAAAAGAAACGCTCGACACGCCAGCGCTTCCACTATTTACTTCGCTTCCTTAATGATCGCGTCCGCAGCGTTGCCCGCTACGACCCAGCTTGCCGACCCGGCTACGACGGCTTCATCCTCGAACCAGAGGAATCCGAAGTCATCGATGCACTCAGGAAAATCTGGCTTGATGACGATGTATCCAGGAATTACGGCGCCTGGAATGTAAGAGTTGTCGGCTCGGTTGTTGCTGTAGGTCTTCGTCTTCGAAACCGTACCGACGCCGGCTACATACGATGTGCTCGAGACCGGGTGCGTGCCAAGGATGTAATTGACGGCGCGAAGCGTGTATTCGGGGCCCACAAGATCGGGAAACGTCCTGTGCAGGAAGTACATGCGGATCGCCATATCAACCACAGCGCCCGATCCGCCCCAGGTTCCCAGGCTTGGAGGCACGCCGAACGGCGTGGCATCCAGCTCTTTGTCCAGACCCGCCATGTA
>DATEKE010000282.1:0-5700 GCA_035277605.1 Terriglobales bacterium
CTGCCGGAGGCGCAGAAGCGCGGCTACAGCGCAGGCCATTTTTCTTTCAACGTTCCCGGCGGACGCTGCGAAGCCTGCCAAGGCGATGGCACCGTTACAGTCGAGATGCAGTTTCTCGCCGATGTCGAACTCACTTGCGAAGAATGTCGCGGAACGCGCTACAAGCCCTCACTTCTCGAAATTCGGTATAAGGGCAAGAACATCCACGATGTCCTCAATCTCACTGTGAAAGAGTCGCTGCAGTTCTTCTCCGGCGTACCGAAGATCACCGATAAGCTGCGGGTTCTGGAAGAAGTTGGACTCGGATACCTGCGACTTGGGCAATCGGCCACAACGTTGAGTGGAGGCGAGGCGCAGCGCATGAAGTTGGCAGCGCATTTGACTCCGCGTGCGGGCGACGGACGCGGCAATCGAGACGAAGAATCTGAAAATGGTTCGCGATCGCGCCGGTCTGCCGCCCGGCGGACGCTTTATATCTTCGACGAGCCGACCACAGGTCTGCACTTTGATGACGTGAGCAAGCTCTTGGCGGCCTTTCGCCGCTTGATCGAAGCAGGTGGCTCTTTGATTGTGATTGAGCATAATCTAGATGTAATCAAAGCAGCTGACTGGGTGATCGATCTCGGTCCCGAAGGTGGCGCACGCGGTGGCGAGGTCGTCGCCACGGGGACGCCCGAAGCGATCGCGCGCAACAAGAAGTCGCACACCGGTCAGTGGCTCGCGCGTGTTTTGTCGAAGAATGGGAACTCGTCTTCCAACGGTGATGCGCTGCTGCAGTAAGCGATTGATCCCGCTGTTCCTCTGCGGTCTGGTTGCGTCCGGATTCTCTCAAGACACGGGACGGTCTGTCCGCCATCATCCGATTGCTGTCACGGCAGATCCCGTCTCGAATCTTCTCGACCAAGCCGAAACATTACTCAGCAAAGGCGATGCTGCTGCGGCAAAGCCGCTTCTAGAGCAAGCCACGCAAAAGAATCCCAAGAGCTATCAAGCCTGGTACGACCTCGGCTACGCCGAACAAGCGTTAAATGAGCATGAGCAGGCAATCGCGGCTTATCGAAAGTCGCTCGACATCAATCCGAAAGTGTTCGAAGCTAATCTCAATTTGGGAATGCTGCTGGCTTCAGCGGGTCAGAAAGATGAAGGTGTCAAATACCTGAAGGCCGCGACCGAGCTGCAGCCGGCGAGCAATCCTGAACGGAGCAAAGAGCACGCATGGTTGAGTCTCGGACAGGTCCTCTTACCGGGCGATTCAGCCGGGGCTGAACAAGCTTTTTTCAGCGCATCGAAGCTGGTACCGAGCGATCCGCAACCCCATCTGCAGCTTGGCGAGTTGTACGAAAATTCCGGTAAGCTCGACCAGGCTAAAGCACAGTATCAGCAAAGTCTCGGCGCAACGGATGCCCAGCAACGTGCGCAGGCGCTGCGCGGACTGGTGAACGTCGCCGTCGCTTCAAAACAATATGGCGAGGCGGAAACAAACGTGCGGGAGTACCTTGCGACCGCGCCCAACGACTCGCAAGCGCATCTGCTGCTGGGACGGCTTCTTGCCGCTCAAGGCAAGAATGACGAGGCACTTCAGGAGCTCGATTCGGCCGGCAACCAAAGTGATCCAGCGGTACTGCGCGAAAAAGCTGCGCTACTGAGCGCCGTCCATCGCGAGAGTGATGCGATTCCTATTTACAAACTGCTTGTTGGCACCAGCAACACTGATGCACAGCTTCGTTACGAGTACGGCCTCGCGCTCATGCATGAGCATCAATGGGCGCCCGCGGAGGAGCAACTGCTGGCTGCGGTCAAGCTGAATCCCAATTTGGCTCCGGCTTATGGCGACCTCGCGGTAGTTGCGTCTGACAACCAGCAGTACGACCTCACCTTGAAGGCGTTGGAGATTCGCACTAAGCTGCTGGGCGATAATCCGGGAACGTTCTTCCTGCGCGCGACGGCGCTGGATCATTTGCGGCGCTTTCCGGAAGCCACGGAAAACTACCGACAGTTTCTCGCGGCGGCGAACGGAAAGTATCCTGACGAAGAATGGAAGGCGCGGCACCGGTTGATTGCGATTGAGAAGCTGAAATGAAGCGGATCCTCATCATTGTTTGCGTGCTGTCATCATTTTCGCTTGCTGATAAGCCGGGCACGACACCCGAACAGCAAGAAGCGGCGAAGATCGAGCAACTCAAGCAGAAGGTCGAGCACGACTCAGAACGCGAAATCTGCTACAACTCCGCCGAACTCGTGCGCGAGTTGGTCGAGCAGTTCAACAACCAGATGAATGCCGGAGAACTCCAACCCGCGCAGCAGACGCTCAACGACATTGGCGCCTACGCTGAGAAGGCGCGCGAGGCCGCTACGAAGAGTCACCATAAGCTGAAGCAGGCGGAGCTAACTCTGCACAAATCGGCGCGACGCCTGTCCGACATCGCGCAGGCGCTCTCGGTTGAAGATCGAGACGCGATCGACAAAGTGGTGAAGAAGATCGAAGCCGCCGATGACGACATTCTGAATCAGGTCTTCAAGAATTGAGGCCCCTATGCGCATTCGTTCATTAACCTTGGTGGCGGTACTTATCGTGACGTCGGCGCCGCTCTGGTCGCAGATCCACGATCGCGATCCACTCACCGACGCGGAGGTCGATCAGCTTCGAGAGACTGCGATCGAGCCGGAGAAACGACTCAAGCTGATGGTCGATTTCACAAAGGCGCGCATGACCTCACTCGAACAGGTGCGCACCGATCCCAAAGCCAAGGACCGTGGCAAGCGCATGCATGACCTGCTCGAAGACATCTCCACGCTGGTCGATGAAATCGACGACAATGTGGACGACTACAACGAACGCAGCGCCGATCTGCGCAAGCCGCTGAAGCAAGTGGTAGAGATGGATAGCGACTTTCAGACGAAGCTGCACGAATTGAAGAACACCGAGAATGATCCCAAGAACATCGACGAAGCCTCTGACTACAAGTTCGCACTCGACGATGCCATCGAATCCATCGACCAAAGCGCCGCGACGAATCGCAAGCTGCTCGATGAGCAGAATGTGAAGTTTGCCAAGAAAAAGAAGTAGTCTCGGGGAGCAACGTGGAGCCAGCCGCTCTCGGCTGGGTTTTTGGGTCGCAATTTCATCTGTGTGATTTTGTGATGAGCGATAGTCAGTACCGTTCGCCGTAGCGAGTGGGTCATTTAAGTCCTGAGCATGGGCACCCATCCGCTACTGCGGACGGTACCGACATGATCGCGAAATCAGGAAATCACGATATTTCAAATACCACTTTGCGAGCCAAGAATGCACGTTTGGCGTCTCATGCTAAATTCGAAATAGGTGATCCCGAAGCTGAAGGAAATTTTCTTTGAGGCCTACCGCGAACTGCGTCCGCGAGCGCCTTATCCCGAGTTCCACGTCGAGTTCTTCCCGTTTTCGAATATCAATAACACTATCCGATTGCGTCAAGGCAAGGTGCTGGTGCGCATTTCCGATCTCTTATCCGGAGCGCCCGAAGACGTTCTCCATGCCATCGCTCACATCCTGCTCGCGAAGCTGTATCGCAAGGATATTGAAAATCGCCACGCGACGCGCTATCGACGGTATCTAGGCCGCCGTGACGTTTCGCGCAAAGCTCACTTGGTTCGCCAGGAGCGTGGGCGGAAAATCCTAATGACGCCGCGCGGCCGCTACTACAACCTGGAGAAGATCTTCGACGACCTCAACGTGCGCTTCTTTCATGGGCTACTTGCCCGTCCGCTGATGACGTGGAGCCGCCACGTCTCACGCCAGAGCCTCGGACACTACGATCCTGCACACAACACGATCGTCATCAGCCGTGTCTTCGACCGCGCCGATATGCCGCGCTATGGAATCGAATACCTCGTCTACCACGAAATGCTTCACCTGAAACATCCGGTTAAGCTGAACGGAAGCCGACGCTGCGTTCATCCCAAGGCCTTTCAGGAAGAAGAAAAGCTCTTTCCTGAATTGGAGCAGGCAAAGGCTCTGCTGAAGAAGTTGTAGGCGCAAGCGTCATTTATACTCGCCAACAATGCTCAAGGAGACCCTGGCTTCTGGCTGTGCACTGATCGATTCGACCCTCGACCGTCTCCTTCCGCGCGAGACGCAGGTGCCCGCGTCCATTCACAAAGCTATGCGACACAGCGTGTTTGCCGGAGGCAAACGGCTTCGCCCTGTGTTGTGCATGGAGGCCGCGCGCATGGTGCAGCGCGAAAACTCAGCCGGAGTCTTGCCGCAAGGAGTGGAAGAACTGGGCAGCGCGCTGGAGATGCTGCACACCTATTCGCTGATCCACGACGATCTGCCGGCCCTCGATAATGACGATCTCCGTCGAGGCAAGCCGACATGCCATGTGGTCTTCGGTGAAGCAACGGCGATTCTCGCCGGCGATGCTTTGCAGACTTATGCCTATGAAGTGCTTAGCAAGCTTCAATGTCCGGCCGAAAACCGCATTCGCATTGTGCAGGAGATCGCTCACGCAACCGGCACCATTGACGGAATGATCGGCGGACAGGTGCTCGATCTCGAAGCCGAAAACAGTAAGCCGGATGCAAAGATTGTCGAATACATCCACCGTTCCAAAACGGGCGCGCTCATTACTGCCAGCCTCGTGACAGGTGGGATTTTCGCAGGCGGGACGAACGCGGAGGTCGAACGGTTACGTGGCTTCGGACGAGCTGTAGGACTCGCGTTTCAAATCGTCGACGACGTGCTGGATGTTACGCAGTCGTCCGAGCAACTTGGCAAGACCGCCGGAAAGGATACAGCGTCTGAAAAAGCGACTTATCCTGCTGTGTATGGCATCGAAGAGTCGCTGCGCCGAGCGGACTCCCTTATCGCTTCCGGCTGCGCAGCGCTTGATTCATTTGGCCCGCGCGCACAGACCTTAAAAGAACTCGCCCACTTCCTCGTGGAAAGAAAGAGTTAGCTTCGCCGCTTCGTGGCTGCGCGGCTTCGCAGCTCTGTCTTAGAATGAATAACGATGTAAGGCGATGGAGTTCGCCTCAACCGCCGCACCGACGGCTGATGACTCCTACCATCTCACTTCCAGCCTGGCTGGACGGGTGGAAGTCTCGAGGGCAGCGAACTTCATGCGAGCATATCTCTGGGTTTCCGTGGGCGCCATCATCGGCGCCAATCTCCGCTATTTCGTAAGCCGGCTTGCGGCAAAGCTTATATCGACCAACTTTCCCTACGGCACGCTTTTTATCAATATCACCGGAAGTTTCATTTTGGGAATGTTCATGATCTGGACAACCGAGCGCGTCTTTGTCGATCCGAAATGGCGCTGGCTGGTGGCGATCGGCTTCTGCGGCGCGTATACCACCTTCTCAAGCTATGCGTTTGAGACCATTGCTTACTTCGAGCAGGGGCATTGGAGTCTCTTTGCTCTGAACATACTGAGCAACAACGTGCTTTGCCTGGCAGCCGTGATCGCGGGTGCTGCGGTCGCGCGGGGGATTTAAGTGTCTTCGGTTACAATCTCGCCCGTGGCCGTTCAAGTCACTATCTATCTCACCGAAGGCGACGAGTATCAGCGACGTCCTGCGCATCTGCAGATTCTTAACTATCTGCGCCAGGAAAATATTGCTAATGCGGTCGTGATTCATGCTGTGGCTGGCTTTATTGGTCGCAGCAGGGTGAAAACAAGCACGCTCGTTGATGCGGGCGGAAAGCTTCCCTTGGTGGTGCTT
>DATEKE010000283.1:0-7464 GCA_035277605.1 Terriglobales bacterium
CGAATAGCGCTCCACGAACATGAAATCCTTCACCTGCACGCTGCCGTATTCGCTCACGCGCCCCAGGTCGTTGCGTCCGAGATCGACCAGCATTACGTGTTCCGCACGCTCTTTTTCGTCTTCGCGCAACTCCTGCTCCCAACGGCGGTCCTCTTCCGGATCGGAGCTGCGCGGCCGCGTTCCCGCGATGGGACGATATTCGAGCTTGCGTCCGGTGACACGCACCAGCATCTCCGGCGAAGACCCGAGCACCTGAAATTTTCGACTCTGCAGAAAGTAGAGGTACGGAGAGGGGTTGATCATACGCAACGCGCGGTAGATCTCAAACGGAGGCACCCCCGGCTCTAACTCCATTCGCTGTGAAAGGACGATCTGAAAGGCATCGCCGGCACGAATGTAATCTTTGGCCGCGAGAATACTTTTTAGAAATGCGCTGCGGCCGGTAGTTTCCTTGAGCTTGTAGTCTTCTTTGCGCGGTCGAGGACGATTTGCTGCGCTAATTCCCCGCGCGAGCTTTCGTTCGAGGGCTGCAATATCGCGCTGAGCCTTCTCATATGCCTGCTTCGGCGACCCGCTTCCAGCCTCGGCAACCGCGATGATGTGAATCTGTTTGCGGAGATGATCGAAGGCTAGTACGCGATCGAAGAACATGAGGAAGCAGTCAGGCGTTTTCAGATCGTCGCGTGCTTTGTCGGGCAGCTTCTCGAGTTGGCGAACAGCGTCGTACGCCACAAATCCTACTGCCCCGCAGCTGAACGGAGGCAGATCCGGAATCGTGGCAACGCGGTGTTCTCGCAAAAGTCTGGAAATAGTCTCGAACACCTTGCCTCTGCAGCGTTCGATATTCCGGCCCCTGCGGATGCTGATCTGCTCTCCGCGCGCCTCAAGCACCATGTAAGGACGCACTCCGAGAAACGTGTAGCGTCCAATGCGCTCGCCTCCCTCCACCGACTCCAAAAGAAAAGCCTCTGGCTCTCCGCGAGCGATGCTCAGAAAGGCGGAGACAGGCGTGAGCAGGTCAGCCATGATCGTCTTAACCACGGGAACCAGGGTTGAAGTGCGTGAGAGCTCTTCAAATTCTTTGAGATGGGGACGCAGCATGAAGATGGGGAAAAGAGCAGATTATACGCGGTGGGTCGAAGATGTGACCGACGTAATCTTGTGCGCCGAGCGGCAGCGCATACAATTCTGTCGGCTGGTTTCTGTCCCCATGAAAGCCTATCTTGAAGAGCAAGTCGGTCCGTTAATCTCCGCCGCAGGCGTAGGCTGGGCCGTGTATCACGGGACTTATGTCGCCCACGATATCGCTCAAGGATTCACGGCTGTATACCTCAAATCTGGTCCCCTCGAGCTAACCGCGATAGGCATTCTCATCTGGCTGCACGGAAAATACCGCCGCGCGACCAATATGAACCGCTGACGCCAAGCAGGCGTTAGGAAGTTCTCCTCTCCTCATTACGGTGATATCGTTGCAATTCAACACTCATGGACTGCGATCTGCTGATCGAAAATGTCAGCATTTTTGATGGCACCGGCTCAGAGCCGTACCGCGGAAGTGTCGCCGTCCATGCCGACAGGATTGCGGCAGTCGGCGAGAATTCGTGCGCAGGAAGAATGGTTATCGATGGTCAGGGGCACGCGCTGTCACCCGGCTTTATCGACGTGCATACGCACGATGATCTCTATCTCCTACGCAGTCCGCAGATGCTCCCGAAACTTTCGCAAGGTGTGACCACGGTGATAACCGGCAACTGCGGAATCAGTGCCGGACCAGCCACACTGAAGAACGCTTTCCCTGATCCGATGAACTTGCTCGGACAGGGTAGCGAGTTTCGTTATCGCAAGTTCAGCGATTACGTGAAGGCTCTTCATTTGGTGAGACCGGCGGTGAATGTTGCCGCGTTGATCGGCCACACGACGCTCCGCAACAACCATCTTGACCGTCTCGATCGTGTTGCCGATGCCCATGAGATCAAGGAGATGAAGCGAGAACTGAGCGAGGCTCTCGATGACGGTGCCCTGGGCCTAAGCACGGGGTTGGCTTATCTCTCGGCGAATTCGGCTTCCGCTAAAGAAGTAATCGATCTCGCGGAAACCCTCATCGGCGCGGATGCGATTTACGCAACCCATCTGCGTAGTGAAAGTGATGCGGTGCTCACGGCTTTTGACGAAGCTTGCAGCATCGGCAAGGAAGTCGGAGCACCCGTCGTGGTCTCTCATCTCAAGTGCGCTGGCATCGATAATTGGAACCGCAGTGTCGAACTACTTGCCGCGCTCGATCGCGCGCGATCGCAGCAGCCGATCGCGTGCGATTGCTATCCCTATACTGCAAGTTCGAGCACACTCGATCTTCGTCAGGTCGATGAGCGCGTGAAGATCACAATCACATGGTCCGAGCCGCACCCTGGAATGGCGGGAAAGAATCTCGACGAGATTGCGCGGCACTGGAGCATCACTCAACGCGAAGCCGCGCTCCGCCTGCAGCCTGCCGGAGCCGTTTATCACTGCATTGCAGAGAACGACATGCGGACCATCCTGCGCCACCCCGCAACCATGATCGGCTCTGACGGGCTTCCCAGCGACCCGCTCCCACATCCTCGACTGTGGGGCACGTTCCCTCGAGTGTTAGGAAAGTATGCGCGCGAAGAGAAGTTGTTCTCGCTGAGCGAGGCCATCCGAAAAATGACCAGCTTGTCTGCTGAGCGCTTCGGGTTCCGCGACCGCGGCCGCATTCGCGAGGGCTTCTGCGCTGATCTTGTATTGTTCGATCCTGACACGGTGCGGGATACTGCAACGTTCTCCGATCCAACGAGGGCTGCCGTAGGCATAGAAGCTGTGTGGGTGAACGGCGTTCTGTCTTACCAGAATGGGAATGCCATGGAAAATCGCGCAGGTCGATTCTTAAAGCGCTGCAGCCCAGGCAAGAATTGAAATTGGTAGTGACTTAAAGGAAGTATGAAGCTTCGCCATTTTCTATGACCGACCACCATGGTGCCTATCTGCTGGTTCTGGCCCTCGCCGCGATCGTCGCCCTGATACTTCTGATCGCGCGCTTCAAAATCAATCCTTTCATCGCACTCATGACCATTTCGCTCGTGCTCGCGGGCGCGAGCGGAATGCCGCTACAGACGATCGTGAAGTCGTTTGAGAACGGCGTCGGCGGAATTCTCGGACACATTGCCATCATCGTCGCTCTCGGAACGATGATTGGGAAGATGATGGCCGAATCCGGCGGCGCGGACTGCATCGCTCAAACAATGATCAGAGTGTTTGGCGAGAAACGCGTCCCCTGGGCGATGGTCATGATTGGATTGATCGTCGGCTTGCCTGTCTTTTTCGAAGTGGGATTCGTGCTGCTCGTTCCCATCGCTTTCAACGTGGCTCGTCGGACAGGAACTTCGCTCATCATGATCGGCCTGCCTATGGTCACCGGATTATCGGTGGTACACGGCCTGGTGCCACCACATCCGGCAGCTATGCTGGCGGTTACGATCTACAACGCCGACATCGGTCGCACGATCTTTTACGCGATGGTGATTGGCATCCCCACCGCAATCATCGCGGGTCCGCTGTACGCGAAGGTGATTGCTCCGCGCATTCACCTTGACGAGTACAACCCGATTGCCGAGCAGTTCCTCGAGGAGAATCCCAGGACCGATCTTCCCAGTTTCGGAATTACTGTGGGCACGATTCTGCTTCCGATCGTGCTGATGCTGATCGGGAGCTGGGCTGATATCCTGTCCACCCCTCATACGAAATTCAATGAGGTCCTGCACATGCTCGGCGGAGCCGACATGGCCCTGCTCATCGCCACCATCGTGAGTTTCTTCACATTGGGAACGATGCGTGGTTTCTCGCGGCAGGCGATTTTGAAATTTACCAATGAGTGCCTGGCGCCGACTGCGACGATCACGCTGCTGGTCGGCGCCGGCGGAGGTCTGGGACGCATCCTTCAAGACAGCGGGACCTCGCAGGCGATCATTGACCTCGCTCTGCGCGCTCACATCTCCATACTCTTCTCCGCATGGTTAGTGGCTGCGCTGGTGCGGCTCGCAACGGGATCGGCAACCGTAGCGATGTCGATGGCGGCCGCGATTATCGCCCCCATCGCCGTCCACACGGGAGCGCGCCCCGAACTACTCACGATCGCAACCGGAGCAGGTTCGCTGATCTTCTCTCACGTAAACGATGGCGGATTCTGGCTGGTCAAGGAGTACTTCAACATGAGCGTTGCGCAAACCATCAAGAGCTGGTCCATATGCGAGACGATCATTTCCGTGGTCGCTCTGGTATTGACGTTGGGACTGGCGTCAGTGATTTAGCTGAAAGCGGCGAAATTAACTCGCTCAGTCGAGACGATGCAGAGAAGCGAGAGATCGACCGGCTTTGCTCTCAAAGCGCTCCTGTAGTGATGGGATTTCGCCGTTCCGCGCATCACTCTCGATGCGTTCGATGCGGTGCATAGGGAAAAATACGAGATTGGCGTGCACTTCGTCACCGGCACGAATTTGACGGGCGAAATCGTCGAGTGAGTTCAGATCGATGCCGCGCAGGCTCGCGCCCGCAGGGGTAAGGGCGAGGATGCTTCCCCAGAACTTTTCCCGCGGCATATTCAACGTGACAATTACGACGTTCCCTGGGCTGAATGGATCGAGCATAGCTGTCATGCGCAGGAGATTATCTCACGATCCGGCAGCTATGAAATGCTCCCAGCCTCGCCGAAGCTGCCTGTAAAGGCTCGCGTTCCC
This sequence comes from Terriglobales bacterium, assembly GCA_035277605.1. GTDB lineage: Bacteria > Acidobacteriota > Terriglobia > Terriglobales > Acidobacteriaceae > Gp1-AA112. The sequence goes on from DATEKE010000283.1 coordinate 4,749, forward strand.
TATGTCCTGAAGGAACACACTTGTGCTGCCACATTCGTCCCGATGTGCTACAAACGTGCGTTCTAGAAAAAGGAGAACGCGTGGATCGAAGACGATTTATATCGAGAACATCGCTCGGGATTTTGGCTACCGCGGTGGGAGCGCAAGCGCAATCGCAGCAAACACCCGATCAACCGCCGGGAGCCCCGCCCGCGTTCGGAACGGCGCCAGCAGTCGGACCGGAGGTCACGCCGGATACCTTTGCAGAGGCGGAAAAGCTCGTTCAGGTCCAGTTGACTCCTGCTGAGTGCGCCGAAGCCGCAGGCAACTGGCGCAGCGCAATGGCTCCGATTTATGAGCGCCGAACCGGCCCGCGCAAGGTCGAGTTGGAACCGACGCTCGCTCCCTACTCGAATTGGAATCCGGTGCTGCCGGGAGAGCACGACGGAGAGGAACAAAACCGCTTCGCATGGAGTAGTCCCGATCCGGGACCGCTGCCGGCCAACGATGAAGAGATTGCATTCTCGCCAGTCACGCATCTGGCGCGATGGATCGAGACGCATCGCCTCACATCGCAACGGCTGACCCAGATCTACCTCGATCGGCTGAAAAAGTTTGATCCGAAACTTCGCTGCGTGATCACACTCACTCCCGATTTGGCGCTCGAGCAGGCACGAAAAGCTGATGCTGAAATCGCCGCTGGAAAGTATCGCGGACCGCTGCATGGAATCTCGTGGGGAGCCAAGGACCTGGTCGACACTGCTGGCATACGCACTACTTATGGCGCAGAACCATTTCGGGACCGAGTTCCACAAACCGATGCAGCGGTTGTGAAGCGACTCAATGACGCTGGCGCTGTGCTGGTAGCGAAACTGAGCCTCGGCGCACTTGCGCTGAACGATATCTGGTTCGGCGGCCAGACGATGAATCCGTGGCTGCTCGAAGAAGGCTCCTCCGGATCGAGCGCGGGTCCTGGAGCTGCTACCTCAGCGGGGCTGGTGGCATTCGCTATCGGCAGTGAGACTGGCGGCAGCATCGTCTCGCCCAGCATGCGCTGCGGGATCACCGGATTGCGTCCGACCTATGGCCGCGTGCCGAGAACGGGCGCAATGACGCTTTGCTGGTCGCTCGACAAACTTGGACCCATGGCTCGTTACGTGGAGGACACCATGCTGGTGCTGCACACGATCTCCGGTCCCGATTCGGGAGATCTTTCGAGTGTTCCCAGCAAACTGGATTTCGAGGCCAGTGCGCCGGTGAAAGGCCTTCGCGTAGGCTATTTCCCAAAATGGATGACCGAAACACCTGCTACTGACGTAGACCGTGCGGCCTTAGAAACGGTAAAGAAAGTTGGGATGGCGCCTGTAGAAGTCTCCATTCCCGACTGGCCATACGATTCGCTTGATCTAGTGTTGTTTGCCGAAGCAGCTGCATCTTTCGAAGAACTCACGCTAAGCCACAAGGTCGATGAGCTGAAGATGCAGGTTCCCGATGCGTGGCCAAATCTCTTCCGCCAGTCACGATTCTTGTCTGCCGTAGATTTCGTTCAGACCGACAGATTTCGTCGCAAGGTCGCCCGCGAGATGGCGCGCGTAATGGCGGAAGTCGATCTGCTTCTTGTCCCTTCGCTGCGTGACGAGATGTTGACGATTACCAACTTCACCGGCCATCCGTCGCTCACGCTGCGCGCAGGATTTGTCGAGGTTTCAGAGGCGCGCAGCGATTGGGCTCCCGATCCCGCGCACCCGCTGCCCAAGTTCTCGCCTCCGCGGCGCGTGCCGCATGGCGTCACGCTGATCGGGCGTCTGTTTGATGAGGGCACGATAGTGCGAGCTGGCATGGCGCTTGAACGCAGCTTTGGCGTGGCCGGAGAGAAGCCGCCGGGATTCTGAGGGTCTGGATTGTGATCCCTCTCGGTCAGGTCTCGATGGCCACGTGGCACACGCGCCCAACGATCATTTCCGCAGGGTCGTGTCCTTCGAGCGGCAGAACGCTCACCGGATGTAGCTGGTTGTGCGGACGCAGCACGAGATGATCGCCGTCGCGCTCGACGTACTTGATCGTGCAGCCTCGATTTTTGCGCACGGCGTAAATGTTGGCCTCATTGCGGCGATACGGCTGCAGCAGGTTGTAGTGGCGGTCGATCAGCACAGTTGCGCCGGGCAGAAGACGCGGATACATGCTGCTGGCTTCCTGCGCGTCGATTTTTGTCAGCACAAAGCGCTGCCAGCTTTCTCGGCCTTTGGACGACGCAGGACGTAACCGCTTTAGGAATGACCTCTTGAATTTGAGGATGTCGCGAATGGCGTCACGCTGAATCGTGGGTTGGGTTGCCGCGACGGCCGAATCGGTAAGTACAACATTTTCAAAATTGCCCTCACCCGCAGGAATGCTGCTTGCACGCCGATTTAGCTCATCGCGATTCAAAAGATCGAAGACCGAAAAATTCTGGGCGGCCAGGATTCGGTCCATTCCTTCGAGACTGAGTGAGCGTTTGCGATTCAGGAAGTTCGAGATGTATGCCTGCTCAAATCCAGTCTGCTTCGCAAGCCCCAATCCGGTGAGCTTCTTTTCACGAATCCTTTCCCACAACACGCGGCGAAGTTCTTCCTGCAACGCTGTAGCATTCACGCGCGGAGTATATCATTCGGATATACGTGCGGGAGTGTTTATATCCAGTAAACTTGAAGCATGCCCGAACTTCCCGAGGTCGAAACCATTGCGCGCGGACTTGATA
>DATEKE010000284.1:0-18557 GCA_035277605.1 Terriglobales bacterium
CTGCAGCTTCCGCTGGGCGCGGTCAATGCGATCGAGAATTACCTGCACGCGATCGCCAATCGAGTACGCATGTCCGGAGCGGTCGCCGATGATCTGCCGTGTGTTCTCGCGATAGGTGTAGCGATCGTCCGAGAGCGATCCAATTGGCACCAATCCTTCGACGAACAGGTCTTCGATCTCGACGAAGAGCCCGTACTTGGTCACGCTCACGATCAGCGCCGGGAACTCGTCGCCGATCTTGTTCTGCATGAACTTGATCTTTTTCCACTCGATCAACTCGCGCTCGGCTTCGTCGGCGCGGCGCTCGGTCATGCTGGAATCGACGGCGATATCGTGAAGTTCGTCGAGGGGGATGACTTCAGTTAAATGCTTCTTTTCTTCTCTGTGCCCTTTTTCTCGGCGCTTCGACCAGGGCGAGGCATTCTCGCTCGACTGCGAAACACTCGGGAGCGGGCGCCCGGCTCCACGTTGTCCATGTCCATCCTGTCCATTCTGTCCATGTCGTCCATCGTTCAGCACGGCTTTCAGAATGCGGTGAACAATCAAATCAGGGTACCGGCGAATGGGCGAGGTAAAGTGCGTATACGTCGGTGCGGCCAGCGCGAAGTGGCCTTCATTCTCTTCCGAATAGCGTGCCTGCTTGAGCGAGCGCAGCATCAGGTAAGAAAGAATGCGCTCTTCCGGCTTGCCGGCGATCTTCTCCGTGAGCTTCTGATACATGCGCGGCGTGATGTGTATCTCTGCTGGAATTTCATGCTGGCGAGGATTGCGCCCGCTGCCGTGGCGCTCACGGCGTTCGCCGCGCGTCTGGAATCGCCGCACGGGCAGCGACACTCCGAGCGAGTATCCGAAAGCCGCGGCCAGCAGTTCGAAGTCATAAACCTTCTTTGCATCAGGCTTCTCGTGAATGCGATATAGCGAAGCGATGTCATGGCTCTCGAGGTATCCGGCGACGCACTCGTTGGCTGCGAGCATGAACTCTTCGATGATGCGGTGCGAGAACTTGCGTTCTGAGCGCGTAACGCCGCGCATGAGCCCGGCTTCGTCGAATTCGATTACCGGCTCGGGCATATCGAAGTCGATGGAACCACGCTTTTCGCGCTTGCGGTTGAGAATCTTCGCGAGTTCCTCCATGCGCTGAAACTCGCTGACTAAATGCGCATATTGCTTGCTCATGCCGGCATCGCCGTCCAGGATCGCCTGCACTTCGTTGTAGGTCATGCGTGCGGCGGAGCGAATCACGCCTTCGTGCAGCTCGTAGCCGACAATCTCGCCTGCATGATCGACCTCCATGATGCAGGAGAGCACGAGGCGTTCAACTTGCGGACGCAGGCTGCACATATCCGTCGAGAGTTCCAGCGGAAGCATCGGCACGGCCCGATCTGGGAAATAGACCGATGTTCCGCGCATCCGTGCTTCTGCGTCGATGGCTGAGCCGTCTGTCACGTAATGGGCGACATCGGCGATGTGTACTTGAAGCTCGTGATTGCCATTCTCCAGTTTGCGCACGAGCACAGCATCATCGAAATCGCGTGCGGTCTCGCCATCGATTGTCACAATCGGCAGATCGCGATAATCCTGGCGGCGCGCGAGCTCGCGCCGCTCCAGCACCGCCGTGAATGCCTCAGCCTCCTCCAACACTTCTGCGGGAAAAACATGTGGAATGTGGTGTTTGCGGATGACGATCTCGACATCCACGCCGAAATCATCTTCGTAGCCGAGCACCTCAATGACTTTTCCGCGAGCATTCTGCGTGCCTGAAGGCCACTGAATTACCTCGACATCCACGACCATACCTTCGAGATCGGAGTGCTGCGTACGCCGGGCTTCTTTGCCAATTACGCGATGGCGCGACTCGCGGCCGGGTGCGTGTGGTGAAGGAGCATGGCCCGCCCTAGCTGTAGATTCGGGAATTTCCATCCCACGCGGAATCATGATCGGATCAGCCAGCCGATCGTCCATTGGCTGAACATAGTTGTGACGATCCCCGTGATGGAACGTTCCGACAACTGTCGGATGTGCCCGGCCCATTACCTTGACGATCACGCCTTCGGCGCGACCGTCTCCGCGACTTGGACCGAGTTCGACCAGCACCGAGTCGCCGCTCATCGCGGCATTCATGTCGCGAGGAGAGATATAGACATCCCCCTGAATGCGGTCGCGCACTGCCGGATCGCGTGGACGCACGAAGCCGTATCCGTCACGATGAACCGATAGCTCTCCTGCAACGAGGTTCTTCTTTGCTGCCGCCGTCGGCAGCGCAAAGCGGTCGCGTCCGGTACTCACGAGCTCGCCGCGATCCATCAGCTTCTGCAACTGGTGTTCCAGATCGCGCCGCTCAGGTCCGCCGCTCAGGCGTAGCTCGCGCACGAGCTGCTTGAATCCGGCGGCTTGGTTTGGCTGCCGCGCGATGCGCGTTAGAATCTCGCGATCAGTGGCCATGCCGCGATTGTACGGGAACCTTTCTTCCGAACATCGTGTGCGCTCTGACACGCCGTGTATGGCCTGAAACGCAGCGATGCTCATTCCAACTCGCTAACCCTACTTAAATCAATCAACCTCAAAATGGAATCCGCCTTGCACCTTAATGGGCGACTGCGCAAGCAGCGGAGGTGACAACGTGAAACCTTTCTACCTGATTTCTTCAACTTCAATGAACGGCGCGGCCAATGCGGTGACGCGCGTCGTTCCCAGCGGCAAAGCAGTATTTGCCCCATTCGCTGCTTTGCTGATTACCGCCTTCGCCCTCGGTACTGCCGGGTGCGGAAAGAGCAAGAACAACAACCAAAGTGCGAGCCAGAGCCAGCCGAGTCCGCAGAGTGTTTCAAACCAGAACCTCGCGGAGACGGCGCCGAGCACGATCCCAGTCGCGGTCAACCAGCCGGAGACGGGAAAGAAGAGCTCGGTCAAGGGTCCGGTGAGGAGAGCCTCGGTCCGGACTTTTAAGGACTCCGATTCTGGTGTTTCCTTGCTCTATCCGCGCAAGGCTACCCTGAAGGCGGGAGAAAAAGCTGAGAAGGACTCGACCTCACAAGACCGCCTGCCGATGAGCTATGTCGGTCCGGGTGGGTTGACGCTCGCGTCGATAGAATTGCCCCCCAATAAACAAGACGAAATGGGTGATCTCTTTCTTCTGAACGTCAACAACGAACTGACAGCGGATCAATGCAGCCAGTTTGCTGCGGATTCCCAAATTGGTCCGGACGAGTCCTCGACCGACGGCTCCGCCAATCAGCAGCCAGTATCTACGCCGGGACTGAAGACGAGCTTCCGTGGCGTGGAGTACTCCGAGCTTGATAAGCAGAACGACCAGAGCGTGATCCGCTATTATCATCGCTTCGTTCCGGGAGCTGAGGCGAACAAAGGCGTCTGCTACGAGTTCGGCATGTTGGTGAATGCTGAGCCCAAGCAGACTGATGATGCCGCCTCGGAATCCGAGCACAAGGACGTATTCACTAAGCTGGAGAAGATCCTGGCGACGGTGAAGATCGAGTCCAAGAAGGAGAACGTCGAGGCCGCCAAGACTCAATCCGACAACAAAACGGAAACGGTTGAGACGGCGAAGAGCGCTCCAGCGACTACAACTGACTCCTCAGTGAAGGCCGATGACCATACGGCGGAGACTGCGAAGGCGATCGTGAAAGATCAGACCCCGCGCTAACGCCGGTTGAGCAGAGGCCAGATTGTGTTCTGGCCTCTGTACATCCTGCTACAAGCCTTCGGTCATCTTGTAAAAGAACAGCAGTTCGCGCATAAAAGAGAGCCATGGCCGCCGCGCTCCAGGACGAGTTGTTGCTGAAGCTCAACCTAGCTTCCCACTGTCCACGTGGTGCGCCTCGCCGTGTTCTACATCTCGTCCTCGTCGCGGCATTCTTGTTTTCAACAGATGCGATGGAGGAGCTCTCAGCTCAGTCGTTCAGTCCCAATTCGGGATCGGCAGCAAACATTGAGCCGCCAATTTCAACCTCGGCAGTCGCCAACAGCCGGAACTGCGACCACCTTGCGCATCTTGCCGGACAACTGCAAAGCCGGATCGAAAGTGAAGATCTTTGGCACAATCCACCGCTGAGTCCGGGAGGCAAGTTCCGGCTCGCACTCCGGAACTTTTCCGATCCCATAAACATCGGAGGCACGGCGCTCGATTCCGAGATTTCGAATGCGACCAGCAGTCCCACATCGGCGTTCGGGACGGGGTGGAGTGGATTCGGCAAGCGTTTTGGCATGTCGATGGCCGACGACGGCTTAAACGAATTCTTCTCAACTTTTCTCGTCTCTTCGCTCGCATATCAAGATCCGCACTACCATCGTGATCCCGGATCGAGCGCGGGCAAGCGAATTTTCTATGCGCTCTCGCGCGTCGTGATCGCGCGTTCCGATTTTGGGAAGCCGATGTTCAATTATGCCGAATTCGTCGGCACAACTTCCTCGGCCCTGCTTGAAACGAGTTATCACTTCGAGCGGGACGAGAGCCCGGGTGCGATCTCAAGCCGCATTTTTGTAAGCATCGGCTCCGATGCCGCTTGGAACCTGATGAACGAGTTCCTGCCCGATATTGCCAAGCACGTGAACCCACGGTTTTTCTTCTTGCGCAGGCTGGCAGAGAAGGCAGCAAAGCAGAATTAGCAAATTCACTGAATCCACGAAGTCCACTCCGTCCACGTGGACGAAGTGGACTGCGTGGACTCAGTGGACGCAAAAGCCTTCTAAATCTCCATGATGCTGTTGAGCTCTGCCGTGGTGACGCATCGCTCGATGAAGGTAAACTCGCCTTGCTCTTTCGCCTCGCGCGCAGCATCGAGTAGGCCCGTCATGGCTGCGCGATAGAGCGAGGTCGCAAGACTGATGCGCTTTACTCCTGCCGTTGCGAGTTCTGTCACGGGAAATGATTTTCCTCGAATGCCCGCCATGAAGTTGAACGGCTTCGATATTGCCGAGCAGACCGTCCGCACCGAGTCGATATCCGGCAGGCCGGGAGCAAAAAGAACTTCAGCGCCGGCCTTCTCGAATGCCTGTAGGCGGGCGATTGTCTCGTCGAGACTCGGGTTGGGGAAGAGAAAATTGTGGGCTCGTGCTGTGAGCATAAAGGGAAACTTCAGTTTGCGTGCCTCTTCAGCTCCAGCAGCAATTCTTTCCACAGCGAGCGCGAAATCGTAGAGAGGGCGTTCCAGGCTTGCGGCTGCATCCTCGATCGTGCATCCGGCCAACCCCGCTTCCGCTGCAAGACGCACGGTTTCCGCCACAGTGTCCGGCGAATCCCCGAAGCCGTTTCCCAAATCGGCAGAGACCGGCAGATCGGTTGCTCCAGCGATCATGCGTGAGTGGGCTAGTGCCTCATCCCGTGACAACGCATGATCTCGGCGCCCAACCACCGAAGCCGCAGCAGCGCTCGATGTCGCGAGAGCATGAAAACCGAGTCCGGAGAGTAGCCGTGCAGAGGCGATGTCCCACGGATTCGGGATAATGAATATCCCCGGGGCGTCGTGAAGCGCGCGAAAACGCAAAGCTTTTTCCTTCTGTGGGATGCTCATCGGAGTGAAGTAAGTCCAAGGACTATGTAGTTGTCACGTCCTGTACTCTAATTCGTTTCCCCTACGAGCAGCCAGAGAAGTAAACCGACGATTTATTTACACCGCATCTCGCAGGGTGCGTGAACATTTTTCCCTCTGGGCATTTGTGTGTTGATGGCTCCGATTCTCCCGAGGCATTCGTCCCGTCCACCTCGTCACAAATACGGTGCAATCCAGGAAAAGCTCCTTAGCATTTGAATAAATGGGAGCTACGACGGTGAAGGTATTAAGGTTCTTGCTCGTGCTGGCGGCGGCGGGATTGAGCGCCTGCGGAAACTATTCCTCCTCCATGCCTGGAGCCAATCAGACCGCGGTTGTGACCGGCACATGGAACGCTGCGTTCGCTGCGGGAGCAACGATGCCGACTACTACGCTGACGATCAATTTTAGCCAGAATGGGAATTCTTTAAGCGGAACGGTTACGGCGGTTAACAATCCGTCTGGATCTTGCTTCCCGGCGATTGCCGCGACCGGCACAACGTTCACCGTTACAGGACAAGTGACTTCGGCTGCGAGTTCCAATTTGAATATTTCAGTTGGTTTCGTTTCGGGATCGTCGAATGGAACCATTATGGGAACGGGAAGTCTGGCTTATCTCAGCACCAGCGCTGGTGGCACGTTCAGCTTCCCGTCGGGAGCATCCGGATGCACGAGCGGGACGTTCACGATGACTAAGATCGGCTAAGCATTCTTCATCCATCCGAGAGCGGCAATATCTATCCACGGGTGCTGTTATCCCGCCCCTTCAGGGCCCGGTTGTTCTCGGGCCTGCGGGCCTGCCGGTTCACAAACTGCGTTTACTGAACGTAATTGTTCCGTATTATTGCTGCACGCAGGCACGTGCTTCATCCTGTTTCGACTTTCGACATGACTTGGATCAAGACCATTGCCCTGAACGAAGCCGGCGAGGAACTCCTGAACGCCTTGGAGAAGCAGCGCGCTCTATACCCGGTTGAGTACGCAACGCCCGTACATCCCCAGAATGGGACGTCCGGCATTGTGGCTTCACACACGCTTATTCCCGATGCGCTCTTTCACGCGTTTGCCACGTTCGGCTCGCTCATGTCTGCCGATCTGCCGCTTTCGCGCCGGCAGCACGAGATGATCGCCACCATGGTCTCGGTGACGAACCGATGCGTTTATTGAATCGAATCGCACGCAGAGTTTCTGCGCAGGGTGACTTTAGACGAAGACCTGGTTGGTGCTCTCACGCGTGACTATCGAACGGCCCCGATTTCCGATGCCGATAAGGCAATGCTCGATTACGTGATCAAGCTCACGCGCGATGCTACGCAGATCGGTCCTGCCGATCACAAGCATCTGCGGGCAGCCGGATTCGACGATGTAGCTATCCTTCAGATCACGCTCATCGCTGCATGGTTCAACTACATCAACCGTGTGGCGGATGCGTTGGGGGTGGGGCGGGACTGAAGTCCGAAGTACGGCAGATCGCCGCGAGCGAAAAGGACAGGCTCGAGACGGTTGCGGGCATCGCGATGCTCGCAGGGATGACAGTTTCTATCGGTGTTTGAGCTCAGAAAGAAAAATCTGCTTCTGTGTCGATTCCTCGCTGCCTGCACGTCGTACAGATGAACCCGGCAGAAATGGGAATTCTTAAGACGAATTTGAGGAGACGACAATGAGCAACTCTGTAAAACCGATTCCTGATGGCTATCACACCGCCACACCCTATCTCACGTTGAAAGACGCTTCCGAAGCGATTGATTTCTATAAGAAGGCGTTCGGCGCAGTCGAGATATTCCGCATGAACGGTCCAGACGGAAAGATCGCGCACGCGGAGATCAGAATTGGCAATTCGCGATTGATGCTCGGCGATGAATCGCCGTGCAGTGAGGCCAAGGCCCCGGAGAGCTTGAATGGAACTACCTCAGGAATCTTTCTGTACGTGGAAAACGTTGATGCCTCATTCAAGCGGGCTCTCGATGCCGGCGCGCGCCAGACCGTGCCGCTGCAGAACATGTTTTGGGGCGATCGTTTCGGGCGATTGACGGATCCGTTTGGACACAAGTGGATGCTGGCGACTCATGTCGAAGACGTTTCTCCCGCCGAGATGGAAGAGAGAATGTGCGCGACAGCCGCAGGGAAGTAGGCCGGCGAGGATTCCAGACCAACGTGGGAAAGCGGCGGGTCGCGTTGCGATGTACTCCGCCGCTCGGTCTGGAGTCTCCGTCGCTCCGAGTCCGCTCTGATTTAAACTAAGGCGCTCTACATCAACCGGAGTCGGCCTTATGCGACGCATACTGCTTTCCTGCTGTCTCGTTTTCTCACTCTTTGCCAACGCACAAGTTCCTTCCCACAAGACCGCCGGGCCAGTAATGCCGGCCAATAAGTTTGCTGCCCGCAATGATTGGTGGAAGCACGCGATCGTCTACGAGGTGTATCCCCGCAGCTATGGCGACTCGAACAATGATGGCACCGGCGATCTGAACGGCATCACGCAGCATCTCGACCATCTGGCGAAGCTGGGCGTCGATGCCATTTGGATTACTCCCTGTTTTCCATCGCCGCAAGTGGATTTCGGCTATGACGTTTCCGACTATCGGAACATCGATCCGCAATACGGCACTCTCGCCGATTTCGATCACCTGATGGCGGAAGCCAAGAAGCGCAACATCAAAGTCATTCTTGATTTTGTCGTGAATCACACTTCGGATAAGCACCGCTGGTTTCTGGAATCGGAGAAGTCGAAGACAAACCCATATCGGGACTATTACATCTGGCGCGACGGCAAAGGACCGGGCCAGCCGCCGAATAACTGGACTTCCACTTTCGGAGGCCCGAGCTGGACCTACTCCGGCCCAACTAGTCAGTGGTACTACCACTTCTTCTATCCGCAGCAGCCGGACCTGAACTGGCGCAATCCAAAAGTCGAGCAGGAGATGTTCGACGTCACTCGATTCTGGTATAGGCGCGGCGTTTATGGCTTTCGTCTCGATGCCGTCGATACGCTGTTTGAAGATCCGAATCTCACCGACAATCCGCCGCTTCCGGGAACCGACGCGTACGGCATGCCGCTCCAGCAGCACATTCACGACAAAATCCCCTCTGAAGTCCACGCCGAGCTGCGCAAACTGCGAAAAGTTGCCGACGAGTTTCCCGGACGCGTGCTGATCGGCGAAACCTGGACCGACACGCCCGAACAACTCGCCGAGTACTACGGTCCAAACAACGACGAGTTGCAGATGCCGATGTACTTCAACTTCACGAAAGTGAAGAGCCTCGACGCGAACGAATTTCGCCAGAAGGTCGCGGCCATCGAGGCCAATCCAGTGCATGGATGGCCGGTGTACGTGCTCAGCAACCACGATATCCGCCGCTATGTCGATCGCTACAGCAATGGAGAGAACAAGGATCAAATCGCGAAGCTTATGTCCGCGCTGTATCTAACTCTGCGCGGAAGCGCGATCATGTACTACGGCGAAGAGATCGGCATGGAGAACAACGATCCCAAGCGTGTGGAAGATGTGAAAGATGTGATCGGCAAGAAGGGGTGGCCGAAAGAAATTGGCCGTGACGGTGAGCGCACCCCGATGCAGTGGAACAGATCAGTGAACGCCGGATTCAACAAGGGCGCCGCTCCCTGGCTGCCGGTGGATGCGAACTATCCCACTCACAATGTTGCGAGCGAGTCGCAAGACCCGAATTCAGTTCTGAATTGGTATCGCGGGCTGATCAAGCTGCGCCGCAGTAATCCTGCATTTTACAGCGGCGGTTACGTCTCGCTCACTGACACTGACCCGAACATCATGGCGTACCTAAGAAGATCGCCGACAGCGCAGGCTGTGGTGATTCTCAACTTTTCCGCTCAGCCGCAGACGATTGCTTTGGACAGTTCCAAAATAGGAACCTCAGCGGCAACGGTGCTGCTGTCGACTGATCACCAGTTAAAGGGAGTCAACCTGAAAAAGATTCAACTGGCTCCTTACGGAGTGGTGATTGCCAGCGTGCAAGAAAAGACGAAGCATTCAAGCGCCCGTAGCAAGCATTGAGTCGGCCCGATCTTGAGGCACCGCACAAAGAGGCTATGTGTGCTCGGCTTAATCCGCTCCCTTCTGGGTGATAGGGGAGCTTCAATCTCCAAACGGAACAGAAGTCTCCGCCCCGTCTTTTCGCAATTCTGCGATCAACAGCAGAAGTTGCTGCAGCTCATTCGCGTTTCGTCTATCTCCGTTCAGTTGATGTGAATTTCCTGCCTGACTCGATGCCGACAAAGCACTCTCCTGCATACAGCCTCACAAAACCGAGGTTGCATTACTCGGCCAGATTTTTGAATTTACGTTCATTTACATAAGCGGAAAAATCCGCAAGAGCAGCTCATCAGGTTGCGTAAAGTTGCAAAAGTTTGCACACGGCAGAGGCCATCAGGTTGAAATTTGACCAGCCAACCAACTGCAAACCATTGACTTACTCAGAATTCAGCAGATACTTTTGTGCCTCGGAGTAAGGACGATCTTTATGTCTGCGGCACAGGATCTTCCATCAGATGGCCTGAGCCAACTTCTCATCCGCTGGACGGATGGCGACAAGGAAGCGCTCAAGACCCTGGTACCGCTTGTCTACGCAGAGCTTCGCCGCCTGGCGCACAATCGCCTGCGCAACGAGCGCGATAATCACACGCTGCAGACCACGGCCTTAGTCCATGAAGCTTATCTGAGGCTGGCGGAACATCCCCCGAGCAGGGTGTTCGACCGCAAACACTTTCTTGCCCTGGCTGCCGGGATCATGCGGCAGGTGCTGGTGGATCACGCCCGCGAAAAGCAGGCGCAAAAGCGGGATGGCGGGGTGCAGATCGAGCTTGATTCGAAGATAAGTCCTGTTTCCGAGCGACCTCTGGATGTGCTCGCGATCAACGAGGCGCTCACAAATCTCGCCAAACTCGATGCCCGCCAGAGTACCATTGTGGAACTGCGTTTCTTTGCCGGTCTGTCGATTGAGGACACCGCCGAAGTACTAGGCATGTCCCCCGCCACCGTAAAACGCGACTGGATCACCGCACGTGCCTGGCTTCTGCAACAGATGACGCTTGCTGCGCAGGTCAAAGGCAGGGGAGCAGCCAGTGGGCAATGAAGCGGCGCGGCAGCAGTGGACGCCGGAAAGCTGGCAGCGCGCCCGTGCTCTGTTAGCTACGCTGATTGAACTTCCCGCCGAACAGCGAAGCGCTTTTTTGGACAGCTCGTGCAGTGACGATGCAAACCTGCGTCTGCACCTCGAAGATCTGCTGCGAGTTCACGAAGCGACTGACGCTCAGCACTTTGAAAACTTTCCTGGGGAGCTTGGCTCCAGTCTTGCTGCGGCGGGATTCGTTCAGCCAGTGATTGGACGAAGGATCGGCGCTTATCGCGTCGAAGCAGAGATTGGACACGGAGGGATGGGCAGCGTCTATCGGGCGGTTCGCGCGGACGACGCATACGAAAAGCGTGTCGCGATCAAGCTGGTTGATCGCGGTCTTTCTCGTCGTAGTGCGGAGCTCTTTCGTCACGAACGGCAGATACTCGCGAATCTCGAGCATCCGAACATTGCTCTCCTGCTCGATGGCGGCACGCACGAAGACGGCTCGCCTTATTTGGTGATGGAGTTCGTCGAAGGGGAAACCATCACGCGATACTGCGACACGCACCGCCTATCGATCGAACAGCGGCTGGCTCTATTTCAGAAGATCTGCTCGGCCGTGCACTTTGCTCATCAGAACCTCGTCATTCACCGTGACATCAAGCCAGCCAACATTCTGGTAACACGCGAAGGCGAACCGAAGCTGCTGGATTTCGGCATTGCAAAAATGATCGGAGGCGATGGCGAGACGCAGACTATGGGTGCGATGACTCCCGCCTACGCCAGCCCCGAACAATTGCGCGGCGAACTGGTGACGACGGCGACCGACGTCTATTCATTAGGCCTCGTCCTATATGAGTTGCTGACTGGCCGCTACGCCTACGAGCGCTTTACTTCTCCGGCACGCCGTCAGCAGGCGATTCTTCAGGATGATCTGGAGCGCCCAAGCCAAGTCGTGAAGAGCGCGTTGTCCGATCAGTCGCCCGTGAGCATCGGCGCTCTGCGCCAACTCACGATCGAAAAGCTCGTGCAGCGCCTGGGCGGCGATCTGGAAAGCATTGTCGCCAAGGCCACAGCTAAGAATCCGCATGACCGTTACAGCTCCGTCGCGCAATTCTCAGATGACATTGCACGACACCTCCGCGGAGACGCCGTCATCGCGCATCAGAATACGGTTCTGTATCACTGCGCGAAATTTGTTCGTCGGCACAAGGTGGGAGTCGCGACCGCGGCACTGGCTTTCATGTTGTTTACTGCCGGTGTTGCTTTAGTGGTGCGCGCTGACCGCAAAGCCGAGGCAGAGCGCGCTACGGCGGAACGGCGATTCAACGATCTGCGCAGTCTCGCCAATTCTTTGATGTTCGAAATACATGATTCGATCAGGGACCTTCCCGGCGCGACTCCCGCGCGCAAGCTCGTCGTCAGTAAAGCGCTCCAATATCTCGATGCGCTGTCGAAAGATGCGAGCACTGACGTCGGCCTGCAGCGCGAACTTGCGACCGCATATCAGCGCATCGGCGACGTGCAGGGCGGCTCCGTCGATGCCAATTTGGGAGACACGCACGGAGCCCTTGAAAGCTACAGGAAGTCGTTGCAGATTCGGGAATCGATCGCTCGGGTGCGACCGAACGACCCCCAGGCCAAAGAGGATTTAGCCGACATTTACGATCGCGTCGGATCGATGGCTGCCAATGCCCGCGATTATCCGCAGGCGCTGACCGGCTATCGCAAATCTTTAGAGCTATTACAGCAGTTGCCAAATGCACCGACGGACGCGCGCATCCTCAATCGAATCGCGGGTGATTATTACTACCTCGGGATGGCATTGTCGGACAACGGCGATTCTGAAGGAGCTGTGGAGAACGAGCTGCGGTCGATTTCAATTCGGGAATCTCTACAGCCGAAGGATGCTCGCGCTCGGATCGCGACGCAACTGCGTCTCGCTGGGTCATACGGAAGTGTGGCGCAGATTCTGCTCAACCAGCGGGACTTCGATCGGGCTCTCCTATTCCAACGCAAGGCCGTGACGACGATGTCCGCGTTGGCCGCGTCGGAGCCGCAGAATCAGACCTACCTCCGATATCTCGGGCAGGGAGATATGTATCTCGGACGCATCCTAAGCGAGATGGGTGACCATCGAGGAGCTCTGGCCGCGTACCACAAAGGCGCTGATGCTCTGGAGAGCATTCGACGCGCCGATCCACTCAATGATTCTGTGCTGCAGGATGTCGCTTACTTTTATGCGCAGCTCGGCGAGCTGGAGGTTGATCAGGGCGAGGTCAGCTCAGGACTCAAGCATCTGCAAAGTGCTGTGAGCGTTTGGGACCGGGAACTTCACGATGACCCTTCCAATAAAAGCGCGATCGCTGCTCGAGGAGAGGTCTACCTCGAAGCAGGCCGGGCGTATGCCTCATTGGCGCGAACGTCGAAGACCGTAGCGCGCAAACGCCAGCTCTGGCAGGAAGCTCACGGCAGCCTCGAGGAAAGCATGAAGATGTGGAAGCAGCTAGAAGCTCAACATGCGGTGATTTCAAGCGAGCGAGATGCTCCACAGGCGACGGCAAATGCTTTGGCGGAATGCGAGAGAGCACTGGCTCAGCTCAGCGATGGTAAATGACGCTTCCGAAGAGAACCGGCGTCGGTAGGCGGCAGGCAGCCGCGTGTGTTGCGGCTGCGTTTTCTGCGCAATTGCTGGCACTATCGCCGCATTCGGAGTCCGCCTTTCGGCGACCTCCGACCCACTGGCTACCGCCGGCGGTTCTGTCTTTGCTCTGTGAAGTCGGAGGCTTCCACCAGGAACCGAGCCCTGCTAATACTTGGCTGATTGTTCGAGTTTCAAGTCCTGCGATGAACCCCCGACGCGAAACGTGTAGTTGCCCGGCACCAGCTTCCATCCGTTTTGCGCTTCATCAAAGATGGAAAGATATTTCTGCGGCACGCGAATCGTCACCTGCTTGCTCTCACCGGGTTCAAGGTGAACTTTGCTGAATCCGACTAAGCGCTTCGGAGGTTCGTTCGCGCTTTCGGGCAAGCTCGCGTAGACTTCTGCGATTTCCTCTCCGGCTCTGGGTCCGGTGTTCCTGACTGTGAAAGAGACGGTAGTGTCATTTCCCGGGCTCACGCTGAGATCACTGTAGGAGTACGTCGTATAAGAGAGGCCGTACCCAAATGGGAACAGGGCGGGTTTGTTTTCGGCGTCGTACCATTTGTATCCGACTTTCACTCCTTCGTCGTAATTGACGGTGAAGGTCGCCTTGGCGAGTTCTGGATGACGGAAAGTGTCGGGACCTCCGGTATTCGGAGGCGGAACCGCAAGCTTGGGATGCGGCAAATCCTGTTCATCTCGCGGGAATGTGATCGGCAGCTTCGCGCTTGGGTTCACGTCGCCGAACAGGATGTTTGCCACGGCGTCAGCGCCTTTGCTGCCTGCATACCACGCTTCAACCACGCCACTCACTCGATCGAGCCAGGGCATAGTCACTGCCGTTCCCGATTCGAGAACGACGATCGTACGTGGATTCGCCGCGGCTACCTGCTCGATCAATTCGTTTTGTTTTCCGGGCAGCGAAAGATCGGGAAGATCCATGCCCTCGCTCATCCATTGATGCGCGAAGACGATGGCGACATCCGCCTGCTTGGCCGCTGCGGCTGCGCTCGCAGGATCATCGCCGGAGTTAAAGGTGACGTTCGCAGCCGGGGCTTTCGCTTTGATGGCCGTTAGCGGAGACGTCGGAAACCATACATGCGCCTGCCAAGCAGACGGCGGACCTGGAGGATCGACTTGGGCTGAGCCTCCACCAGAGATCATGCCGAAATCAGCTTTCTCTCCGATAACAGCAATAGAGTGCAGAGCATTTCGGTCGAGCGGCAGAATGTTGTTCTGGTTTTTCAGCAGAACGATGCTTTGCTGCGAGATTTTGCGCGAAGTCTCGAATCCGGCTTCGACGTCCACAACTGCCTTTTGTAGCGGATGATCGACGATGCCGCTGGCGAACTCGGAGCGCAGCACACGGCGCACATGATCGTCGAGTTCCGCCATGGGAACCTGGCCCGATTGCACGGCAGCTTTGAGCTTGTCGCCGTAGAAAATCGGCAGTGGCTCTTCGTTATCGAGTCCCGCCTTGGAGGACTGTAAGGTGCTGTGCGTCGCTCCCCAATCGGAGACCACAAATCCTTTGAAACCCCAGTCGCGCTTCAGAACATCGGTGAGGAGATATCTGTTCTGGCAGGCAAAGTCACCATTCACGAGATTGTAGGAGCACATCACCGCGCCGGGATGGCCGATGTCGATCCCGATTTCAAAGGCCAGCATGTCCGATTCGCGCATCGCGCGCTTGCTGATCACGGCGTTCACTTCGTTGCGTCCGCTCTCCTGATCGTTCATCACGTAGTGCTTGATATCGCCAATCACGTACTGCGCCTGCTCGCACTTGATGCGATTGCCGACCAGCGTTCCGGCGAGAATCGGATCTTCACCCATGTATTCGAACGTTCGTCCATTGCGAGGCTCGCGCGTGAGGTTCACGCCTCCGCCGAGAGTCATGCTGTAGCCCTGCGCGCGGAGCTCGCGTCCGATTAGCGCGCCGTAATCGCAGGCCGCTTGCGGGTCCCAACTCGATGCCGAAGCAATATTCGAGGGCAGCGCTGTGGAATAGCGTCCATTGGATGCGCTGCTGCGAACACCATAGGCGGCGTCGCTCATTTGAATGATCGGAATTCCCAGGCGCTCGACGCCGAGCACGAATCCCGCGCCGCCGTTTCCAAGATGGGCGGTCGGTAAAGGAGGCCCGGGCCATCCGGGCATGCCGTTCCCGTGAACCAGGTTCAACTTCTCGTCGAGCGTCATTTCCTTCAATGCCAATTCGGCACGCTCGTCAGGCGCGAGGCTCGTGTTCATCCACGGCTTGTTCTTCAGTTGATCATCCGCGCCGCGCCGGGATCGTCCTTGCGCGAAACAAAACGTGCCGATCAATACAGCAGCGAGTACTACTTTCATCGACAGACGAACAGCAGTGTGCATCCGCTTCTGCTCCTTTTTGAAGACGCCTGACAGATTCGTTTTGAAGAAGGCGTTCTCGACTTTTACGCCAACCGCCCATTCGTCCCATTTTTGGGCTTTGTTTGGTGTTCTTTCGTTACTTCCCGTTTTCGACTGCGGTACTTTCTTGCGCGACACGAGATTTACGAGAGCGCACGGCGGTGTGAAGTGCCTCTAGTAAATCGTTTTTGCTAGCGCGCCCTACAACATACACGAGTTTGCAGAGACGCGCCATACCACAGGGTTCGCGGGCTTGAAGACCGAAGCGCAATTGAACTTGAACCGAGCGGCTAATGATCCGTTAACCCCCCGGTTACTGCATGCGGGTCGGCAGAGGAACGTGTTTCAGTCGGACAAATCGTTGGAGGTGCAGCAATGTTCGGAATCAACAGTTTAGGGCGCATCAATGAGTTCTGCAGACGTGGGATCATCTGGCACGCAGATTGCGATGTGACGGGTAAAGCGTGCAGCCGTTACAGAGAGGCGGCACTTCGTTGGCTGGCGCACGGGAGTCCAGGGGGAGCAGGAATGAGAAACCGAACTGCAGTCTGCATTGTGGGTTTAGTGCTCGCTTTGAGCGTTGCTGTGAAGGTGAAAGCAAGCGGAGAGTCTCCCGCTGGGTCTTTCCGTGACTCGAGCGGAGAGGTCGCGACGGTTACCTCGACGGGCACCATCAATCACGGGAGCGCTTTCTTCCAGAATCTGGGCACCAACGGACGCACCTGCGCGACTTGCCACGCGGAGAGCGATGCATGGGGCGTCTCTGCCGATCACATCCGCGCCCGATTCTTCGCAACCCTCGGCTCGGATCCGATCTTCCGTCCGGTCGATGGCGCCGTATGTCCAACCGCAGATGTCTCCACTCTGAAAGCCAAGGCTTCCGCATACAGGATGTTGATGGCCAAAGGACTGATTCGAGTGTCGATGGCCATACCTTCGAATGCTGAATTCGCGCTGGTTAAGGTTGACGATCCTTACAACTGCGCAACTGCGGAGAATATGTCCTTGTTCCGGCGTCCGTTGCCAGCTGCGAATCTCCGATTCCTCAGTGCCGTAATGTGGGACGGCCGCGAAACTGTTCCCAATGACCTAACCGCATCTCTGACTAATCAGGCCGCCGACGCCACCATGGGCCATGCACAAGGCCAGCGTCCAACCGACGCGCAGCTTCAGGATATTGTCAGCTTCGAAACCGATCTGTACACTGCGCAGCTCAGCGACCGTAAAGCCGGAATGCTGGACGACGACGGCGCCGCCGGAGGGCCAGCGGCACTCACCGGCCAGCCGTTTCATATCGGGATCAACGATCCTCTGGGCGGTGATCCTTCAGGGCAGTCGTTCAATCCTGAGGCGTTTACTCTCTATGCAGCATGGAAGAATGCCTATTCCGGAAACGATGATCGCGATCAGGCCCGCCGTTCAATTGCCCGGGGAGAGGAATTGTTCAACAACTTCCCAATCCCGATCACCGGAGTCGGCGGTTTGAATGATGTGCTGAATAAGCCCGTGGTCATGGGAACCTGCACGACGTGCCACGACTCACCGAACGTTGGAAATCACTCAGTGAGTATGCCCCTGAACATTGGCGTGTCAGACGAAGCGCAACGCACGCCCGATCTGCCTCTCTACACTTTTCAGTGCAGCAATGGGGCGATCGTGAAGGTGAGCGATCCGGGAAGGGCGCTGATCACGGGCAAGTGCTCCGATCTCGGGAAGTTCAAGGGACCAGTGCTGCGTGGACTTGCGGCGCGGGCTCCCTACTTCCACAACGGAATGGCTGCGGACCTGACGGATGCGGTCAGCTTTTATGACCAGCGTTTCAACCTGCACCTCACTCGCCAGCAGAAGAAAGACCTGGTCGCTTTCCTGAAGACGCTGTAGTGCAACAGGTTTGTTGGGCGGCGCAGCATCGACGCGGTTTGGGAGGACCGCGTCGGTGTCGCGCCGCTACCGTTTTCATCGCTCACCTGCAGCGGCGGTTCGATCGCTCCCATTTGGGATCGTTGGAGCAGGCCGGCAAAAAAGCAAAAGCGCGAACTCGCGTTCGCGCTTTCTGACTGCATCATTTGAAAATTAGACGTGCTTGTCGAGCGCCTTCTGAATCGTATCCTTCGGAACATAGCCGACGATCTGCTCCTGCACTTTGCCGTCTTTAAAGATCAGTAGAGTAGGAATCCCGCGGACGCCGTAACGCATTGGCGTGGCGTTGTTACGGTCAACGTCCATCTTGTACACCTTCGCGCGACCGTTGTAGGCCTGGGCAACTTCGTCTACTACCGGCGCCAGCGCCTTGCACGGACCACACCAGGTCGCCCAAAAATCCACCATCACAGGCTGCTCGGATCTCAGCACGCTCTGCTCGAAGGTTGCGTCTGTGACTTCCGCTACTGCCGTCGCTGTCTCACCTGCCATCTGAGTTCTCCCTCGTCGGTTTCTGGAAAATTACCGGCCCCAAGGGGCAGGCGTCAATCCTAGCACCTGGGATTGTGCGAAACCTAACTATGTCATTAGATGTGGATTTGAGGAGAAAGGAGCAGGCCCGGCTGCCGGCTATTGGCTTCTGGCAAGCGGCCTAAGTTAATTCAGGTGCTTACGATCTAAATTGCATCGACTTAGATGGGAGCGCAATCTTGGAGGCGACTCCGACGAGGCTTTGAATACCAAGCCGGAAACCAGTAGCCAGAAGCCAGCAGCCAAAAAAACAAAAGCGCCTGCCGACCCGAAGGTCGCAAGCGCCCGGCAGCCCTCCCCCAGAACTGCCTTCGATGAGGAGAATAGAGGGAGTCGCTCTCCCTGTAAAGGGCTCTCTGGTAACCTTGCGGTAATGAGTAAAAGTTACTGGATTCATGAGGCTTAACAGCAGAGCCAAACAACAGAACCGT
>DATEKE010000285.1:0-4623 GCA_035277605.1 Terriglobales bacterium
GATCAACTCGCGTCGGATCCCGACCTGCAATCGATTCGCGACGACTCGCGATTTGCGGGAATTGTGGAGCAGGCTAAGCGGAACCAGGCTCCTTGCGAATACACCGCGGAAAATCGTCAATTCGATTTCTGGGTTGGCGAATGGAACGTCATTCCCACCAGCGGAGGCTTACCGCAGGGAACAAGTCGAATTGAGAAAGAATTAGGGAGCTGTGTGATCTGGGAGAACTGGACCAGTTTGGGAACGCCATACGCAGGTAAAAGCTACAACGTCTACAACGCCAACCTCAAGCGCTGGGAACAATTCTGGGTTGACAACGCTGGCGGCATGATTCATTTCTACGGTGGATTGAAGGACGGCGTGATGGATTACTGGACCGACGATATTCCCCAGCCGAACGGAGGTAAGCTTCGCCGCCACCTGCAATTCTTCAATCAGGGACCGGACAAAGTGCGGCAGTTCAGTCAAGGATCCACCGATGGCGGAAAAACCTGGCATGTGGAATACGATTTCACATACTTGCGCAAGCAGGCGGGCTCGGCGAATGGAAAGTAACAGAACCGGCGGCGGTAGCCGCTGGGGCAGCCGCTTGTTTTGCGGCTGCGATGCTCTCGATACTGCGTACGTTAACGTTGTGCCCTGAGCTGGCCATTCGGCCGGCTCCGGCCCACCGCCTACCCGCAGCGGTTCTGTTGCCATTTGCCCGTGTAACTCACACGCCAGATCGAATTGGTCCCATCGTCGCTGACAAACAACGAGCCATCCGGTCCTACAGCCACTCCCACTGGACGTCCCCAGACTTGCCCGTCTTTGGTCGCGAAACCTGTCAGGAAATCCTCGTACTCATCCTGTGCATGGCCGCTTTGGTGCATGGGAACGCGTAGCACCTCGTATCCCGCGCGATGCTTCTTGTTCCAGGAGCCGTGCTCGGCGGCGAAGATGTCGCCCCGGTACTGAGCAGGGAACTGTTTGCCTTCGTAGAAAAGCATCTCCAGCGATGCGATGTGTGGCTGCACCAGCACGTCAGGCACGATGACTTTATCTTTCAACTCGGGATGCTTCCCCTTGTGCCGTGGGTCCTGGTGTCCGCCGATGTAGTACCACGGCCAGCCATAGAATCCGCCTTCCTGCACGTGCGTGATGTAGTCAGGCGGAAGATTGTCGCCGATCTCGTCGCGCTCGTTCACTGAGCACCACAGCTCTCCCGTTTTGGGATGGATCGCCTCACCCACACAATTGCGAATGCCCCAGGCATAGACGCGCAGGCCGCTGCCGTCGGGATTGAATTCGAGAACGTCGGCACGGTGGAACTCGACGGAATTGTTGTCGGTGTCATCGACGTTGGAATGCGAGCCTACGGAGACAAACATCTTCTTACCGTCCGGCGAAAAGACGATGTCGCGCGTCCAATGGCCGCCGCCACGCAAGTGTCCGCCTCCAGGGAGATCGGCGATCTTCTGCTCCGGACCACTAGCTTTCATATCGCCGTTTTTGTAAGGAAAGCGAACCACCGAATCGGTGTTTCCGATGTACACCCACTGCGGATTCGGTCCGGGTGGATAGAAGTTGATGCCGAACGGTTTCCGCAGTCCAGTCGCGAACACTTCCGTCCGCTCCGGCTTGCCATCTTTGCCAATGCCGCGGAAGACCTTCACATCGCCTTCGTCGCTCTCGGCAACGAATAGATCGCCGTTCGGCGCGGTACGCATAAGCCGCGGATTGTGCAGGCCGGTCGCGTAGAGGTCGACCTTGAATCCTGCCGGCGCCTGCGGCCAGCCATCGTTGGGACGCGGAACTAGATCGGGACCGTTGTCGACCGACTTGGTTGCGTAGGGCTGCGGAAGATCGGCGACCGTGATCTTGTGCACCATGCCTGGCGTTTGTTCACTGTAATCGCTAAACGTGACCTGTTTCCTATCTTGGGAATAAAGCGACGAAGCGGCGAGAGCGAACAGGATTACGGCGGTAAGGGTCTGCAGTAGAAGTTTTCTTTCCATAGTAACGATCCAACAAAATCGTACATGGTTTCAGAAATGAACATGCAGGTTGCGAACAATGAAAAGCCCCGTCGAAGCGGGCTGAGAACAATGATGGCTTGTGAGTGGCTACTACTGTGAGACCCCGAAAGGGTTAGAACGAGAATGGCTGGGTCAATGTGGCACGTGTTGGCGCAGCCCGAAGCTTCATGCGAACGGATTGCGAACCATGGTGTCTCCGAACCTCTGCCCGTCGTTGAGGTCTTCTGTGAGTAGAATGCCGCAGCCGCTTTCGACGGCAGCCGCGACAATAAGACTGTCGTACCAGGAAAGATGGTGTGCATCAAAGATTTGGATTGCTCTTGCGTACAGGCGTTCTGAAGAATGGATCGATAACAGCGGGCGAAATACCTTCGCCAGGTAATCGCTTGCTTCCGAGGCGCTCATGGGTTTTTCGAAACGTCGAAAAGCGAGAGTGAAGAACTCCTGAACAACCTGATAGCTCACAATCCCCTTGCGACTTTCAACGGCACTACTTATCAGGTAGTCCGCTTTGCGTGCCTTTGACGGCGAGGATGGATCGAAGGAATAGACGAATACGTTTGTGTCAAGAAACGTTCTATCGTTCATTCATTTCGTCACGAGTAAAATGTCTTCCTGCGCGCACATGTCGCAAACGCTTCATCAGCGATTTGTATTCTTTAGCGCCGCTGTGCTTGGAAGCATAATGAGAGAGCCACTCGCGAAACACCTCGTTCAACGTTTTGCGTTCTGATTTTGCAACCATTCGAGCCTGCTCGATCAGGTCCTCATCCGCGCTAAAAGTAATGTTTTTCATACGAGAGTAGTGTACACGAGAATCGTGCACGTTTTCCTCGAAAGAAAAGGCCGGCCATGAGGGCCGGCTTCAAAATCGACACTAATTTCTCACCCCACCTGCTGCAGCACCTGCTCGCGCTCTTCGGCGTCGTGCTTGGCTTCGGCTTCGTCGTGCGGCAGAGCGATGCTGAGAGCTTCGTCGATGCTGTTGACGTAGTGAACCTGCACGCCTTCGAGCTGTTGCGGCGTCAGGTCCTCTTCGACGTTCTGCCGGTTTTCGGCAGGCAGAATTATGTCGCGGACTCCTGCGCGTTTCGCGGCAAGAACCTTTTCCTTAATTCCGCCGACCGGAAGCACGTTGCCGCTTAGCGTGATCTCGCCGGTCATCGCGGTCAGCGGACGGACCTGCGTTCCGGTCAGCAGCGATACCAAAGCGGTGGCCATGGTCACGCCGGCTGAGGGTCCGTCTTTGGGAACGGCGCCTGCAGGCACGTGGATGTGGATGTCGAGCTCTTTCAGGAACTCTTCATCCAGGCCCAAGTGCTTCGCGTTGGAGCGTACCCAGGTGAGCGCCGCCTGCATCGATTCCTGCATGACTTGGCCAAGCTGGCCGGTCATGCTGAAGCTGCCTTTCCCCTTCATCTTGTTGGCTTCGATGAAGAGCACGTCGCCCCCTGCCGGAGTCCATGCGAGGCCGACAGCCACTCCCGGACGCTTGGTGCGCTCGGCAATTTCCGTATCGACGCGAACCTTGATGCCGCCCAGGAATTCCTGAACGATATCTTTCGTCAAAACCAGCTTCTCGCTCTTACCCTCGGCGATGCGGCGCGCCTGTTTGCGGCACATAGTTCCGATGTTGCGTTCCAGGTTGCGCACGCCTGCTTCACGCGTGTAGTGCCGGATGATGTAGCGCACCACCTCTTCCGAAAATTCGATCTGCTCGGGCTTGATTCCGTTCTCTTCAATCTGTCGAGGGATCAGATAGCGAAAAGCGATGTGTACTTTCTCATCTTCGATATATCCCTGCAGCTCGATGATCTCCATGCGGTCGCGCAGCGGTTCCGGAATGGGATCGAGCATGTTCGCCGTGCAGATAAACAGCACCTTCGACAGGTCGAAGGGAACGTCGAGGTAGTTATCCCGGAAGGTTGAGTTCTGCTCGGGATCGAGCACTTCGAGCAGCGCCGATGCTGGGTCGCCGCGGAAGTCGCGTCCCAGCTTGTCCACTTCATCCATCATGAAGACGGGATCGTTGGTCTCGACCCGGCGCAGACTCTGAATGATCTGCCCCGGCAGAGCTCCAATGTACGTGCGGCGATGTCCGCGGAGCTCAGCTTCATCGTGCATGCCACCGAGCGAGATGCGCGCGAACTTGCGTCCGAGCGAACGCGCAATGCTACGTCCTAGAGACGTTTTTCCCACTCCGGGAGGGCCGACGAAGCAAAGAATCGGTCCTTTCATTCCCGGTTTGAGCCTGCGGACCGACAGGTAATCGAGAATGCGATCCTTTACCTTCTGCAGATCGTAGTGATCTTCGTCGAGGATCTCCTTGGCTTTAGCGATGTCAACGTCGCTGCCTGAGGACTTGCTCCAGGGTAGTACCGCAAGCCACTCGATGTAGCTGCGTGTAACCGAATAATCGGCAGCCATTGGGGACATGCGACCCAAGCGGGTCAGTTCCTTCATGGCTTCTTTTTTCACGTCCTCCGGCATGCCGGCATCTTCGATTTTCTTCTTGAGCTCTTCGGTATCGCGCTGAGTTTCGTCTTGCTCGCCCAGTTCTTTCTGAATGGCCTTCAACTGCTCGCGGAGGTAGTACTCGCGTTGC
>DATEKE010000286.1:0-10203 GCA_035277605.1 Terriglobales bacterium
TTGCGATAAAGAATGTCCCACTCCTGAGTGCCTTCAGGAATGATGCGCTTCTGGCTTTCGATCTTCTGGCGTGCTGAGGAGTCGATCCTCTCTTCAGCCTTGAAAAGTTCTTCCAGGATCTTGCGCGCCTCGCCACGGATGGTATTTGGGTCCTCGATAAATTCCACTTCTTCCAGCTGCGTGAGAGCGTCCATTACAGCCTTTGCCAGCTTATTCACCTTGTCGCGCGAGACTCTCACAGCACCGCCTTGTATTTCTGGACGAGCTGCTGCTTTACCTTTTTGAACATCTCTTGATAACTCGCGCCTGTCTTCTGCATTTCGTCCTGGTAAGCCTCGAGAATCAGGCGGACTTCGTCGTTGATGCGGTCTTCGAGCTGCATCTCTTCGAGCATGGCCGTGTTGACTCGCTCGACGGTCGAGTTCAGATTCCTGGTCTCGATGAACTCGCCTTCAATCAATTTTTTAGTGACTTGGCGGGCTAAATAACCCAGATATTCCTTGGAAACAAGCATCTTTCGTATGAGTGGATTGAATATTTGAGTTTAGCATAGCGGTTTTTGCTGCATTTCCGCTGCAGCTCGCCTGATCCTGCGTACAAGCTCCGCCGATTGGCAGCGCCAACCTCCGAGCGCATCGCCACATCTTCTTTCATGAAACGGAGGACTACGACATGGCCTTGTTTTCCATGGACCTGCAGAATCTCAAAGACCTTTTTCTCGACGAATTGCGCGATCTCTACGACGCCGAAAACCAGATTACTGAAGCATTGCCGAAGTTAATTGAGAAAGCGAAATATCCGCAACTCAAGAATGCGCTTCAGGAGCACCTTGAAGTAACGCGTGGACAAATTCGCCGCCTCGATACGATATTCCAACAACTGAAAGAGAAAGCAACCGGTGAAACCTGCAAAGGAATGAAAGGACTGATCAAGGAAGGCGACGACATGGCGACCCGCGATGGCGACGCCAGCGTGATCGATGCTGCGATTATCAGTGCCGCGCAGCGCGTGGAGCATTACGAAATGGCCGGATACGGAACTGTTCGCACCTATGCTGATTTGCTCGGCAAACCGGAGTTTGCGAACCTGCTGCAGCAGACGCTGGATGAAGAGAAGGAAGCGGACAAGACGCTGACCGAGATCGCAAAGACGATCAACGTCCAAGCAAAAGCCGCCTAGATCAGCTCAATTGTTAGTGATTCGCCGGTCGGCAAACGGCCGGCTTCACTGAAAGCCGCATTCAGAAACGGAACCCCCGACTCTTAGTCGGGGGCACACGGCGTGGCCGTGTGTCTAGAACAACGCAAATAAGAGCTGCGCTTTAGCGATGGCCCACGCGTGAAGCGCGCGCGCGAAACGACGGAGAAGGTACTAGCCTTCCGTTCCCTGCAAATCCGCCGAATGCCGCCGCAGCAGTGCCGGGAGGTTCTGCGAGAAAGCCGAGCGCGGTACGACCATATCGCATCCCGCTTCCTGAGCTTTGAGTTTGAGATCTCCTTGCACGTGGGAGAGGAATCCGACAATTGAAGTCTGCTTTTTCAGCTTGCTTTTCAATTTGGGAATGACGGTAAGTGGTTTCGCGTTGAGGTTGTTGAGATCAAAGATAATCAGGGAAGGCTTCTGTTCGTCGTCGTTGGTGAGGCGATCGATGACTTCTTTGTCAGCCTTCGCAAATTCCACCTTGACGCCCAACTTGCGCGCGACTTCCTGAATCTTTGCGAGGAAGAAAAGGTCATCAATGAAGCAGACCACGCGAGTCGGAGAGTCCGCAGCGGCTGCTTGCTCACCAGCTTCGCCATTGGTCGTCTGCCCTTGCGGCATCCCTCGGCCCGCACCACGATAGCGTCCGTTCTGAGAATAAAAATCGTTGCCGGAGCCTTGCGCATTGCGGTAACTGTGGTCCATAGGACCCACAAACTGCTGGCCACCGTGGCGACGACGTCCACGTCCCTGATTTCCGCCCTGTCCGCTTGGGCCACGCATGCCATGCGGGCCTGCGCCGGGTTGGTTGTTGTGCTGTCCTTTGCCGCGACGATGGCGGCGGCGTCCCCGATTGCCGGGGTGTTGTGGCTGGTTCGGTCCTTTATTCATCGACGTCCTGTATGTCTGTGTAGAACGGAGGCAGCGGCAGAAGCCACGATGCCTGCACCACGGTTATCTCGCACCGCCGTGAGCGGCCGTGTCACAGAGTAGTTTCGTTACGTTCACCTGCAAGCGGTCTCTTGTCAGAATGCGGAAGCTCCAGCTTCGCTTGAGATCTTGGTTATGGAAATCGCTCGCGAACTATGTACTTTCCAGCGCGCTCCGGTTCGAGATTTCAGGACTCAATTTCGGAATTCCCGGGCTTGAGCGCGGGTGCCGGCACCTGGGTGTGCGGCAATCGGAAGACAACTCAGATGGTAACCGCGCTTTGTATGGGAATGCAAGTGGATTATGAAAATCGGGTGATCGGGCCGTCGGGCGATCGGGTGAAGTAAGAATCGGGGGCAGGTAAACGCAAACTAGTGGCGGGCGATAAGTGATAGGCAATAAACGATAGTCGCTGACCGGACTGTCAGGCCTGACCTTGAGCTTATGGCCTATCGCCTGCTGGCGATTGCTGCACTTCACCCGATGACCCGATCACCGGATGACCCGATTCTTTTACACTGTCTCGTGCCTCGCACCTCAGTTGCCGAATATCTGCATCAATTCTCGCGGTATGAGCGAGACGTGGCCTGCGTTTTTCCGCGAGGATACCGCACGATTCGCTGGAGTTATGGCCAACTCCTTGGGCAGGCGCAACGGGCAGCGACACATCTGGACCACATCGGGATCGCGAAGGGCGATCGCATCATGCTCTGGGGCGCGAATTCCGGAGAATGGCTCGCGGCGTTCTGGGGAGCAGTCATTCGCGGAGTGGTTGTCGTGCCTATGGACAATGCCGCTGTGCCCGACTTCGCGCAACGTGTCTACGAGCAAGTTCAAGCCAAGCTGCTAATCAGCTCGCGCGGACTTGTGCTCGAACGCGCCGCGGAAAAGACCCTTCACTTCGAGGACTTTCCATTGCTACCTGCTTCTGATGTGAAGGTTCCAGCACCCGTCGCTGCACTCAGCCGTGAAGATGCTCTGCAAGTTGTATTCACCTCCGGGACCACCGGCGAACCGAAAGGTGTAGTCATTACGCATGGCAACGTGCTCGCGAATCTGGAGCCGATCGAGCGCGAGATACAGAAGTATTTGCGTTACGAGCGTATCTTTCATCCTCTGCGGTTCCTGAATCTCCTGCCGCTGAGCCATGTCTTCGGACAGTTCATGGGAATCTTCGTCCCGCCACTCATCGGCGCCTGCGTGCATTTTCTCGACTCGATCAAGCCGTCGGACGTCGTAAAAACAATTCATCATGAGCGAGTCTCGGTGCTAATCACAGTGCCTCGGTTGCTGGGCTCGTTGCGCGACATGCTCGAAGTTGCGTTGCGCGAGCGCTGGGGAGAAGAACAGATGTGTTCCGAAATGGAATCAGCGGGCCATGAGCACTTTGCCAGGCGCTGGTGGCGATTTCGCCGCATTCATTCCCAATTTGGATGGAAGTTCTGGGCGATCATCAGTGGCGGTGCCACGCTCGATCACGATGATGAAGAGTTCTGGCGCAGGCTGGGCTTTGCTGTTATTCAGGGCTACGGCCTTACCGAAACGACTTCTCTCGTAAGCCTCAATCACCCGTTCAAGCTGGGGCGCGGATCCATTGGTAAGGCGCTGCCAGGGCGCGACATCAAGCTCGACGAATCCGGCGAGATTCTCGTTCGCGGAGACAGCATCGCGAAAACTTACTGGGTCAACGGCCAGCCTGTGGCTGCGCGCGAAGGCGAATGGTTTCGTACGGGTGATCTTGGTGCAGTCGATGAAGCCGGCAATCTGTACTTCAAAGGTCGCAAAAAGAACGTCATTGTGACTGCCGAAGGGACGAACATCTACCCGGAAGATCTGGAAGCGCAGATTCGAGTTCAACCTGAGGTGCGCGACTGCGTTGTCATCGGAGTGCAGCGGGGAGGAAACGCTGAGCCATGTGCCGTCTTAGTCCTGCAACGCGATTTTGCAGGGGATGGAAGTGACGTGGCCACGCGCGTTATCAATCACGCGAACCAGAAGCTCTCGGCACACCAGCGCATTCGCCGTTGGTTCATCTGGCCAGATTCCGACTTTCCCCGAACTTCTACGCAAAAGCCTCGCCAGGATCTGATCTCTGCATACGCTCACGCGCAAATCGAGCCTTCCGGAAATGGGAATCTGCCGCGCAGTGCAGTGGAGCAGGCGATCGCCGGTCTGAGGAAGCGTGGAGAGAGTTCATCGACAAAACTCGACGACGATCTAAATCTAAGCTCCATTGATCGCGTAGAGCTGCTCGCAGCACTCGAGCAGCGATACCAGGTCGAACTGGATGAAAGCCGCTTCTCGGAGGCCCGTACGGTTGGCGACATCGAACGCATGCTCAACGAGGCAGGCCAGGCGCCACGAAGTCAAAACTATCACTATCCACGGTGGG
Source organism: Terriglobales bacterium (assembly GCA_035277605.1). Taxonomy (GTDB): domain Bacteria; phylum Acidobacteriota; class Terriglobia; order Terriglobales; family Acidobacteriaceae; genus Gp1-AA112. The sequence continues at coordinate 4,523 of DATEKE010000286.1, forward strand.
CACAGAACTGGCTGGTTCGCGGCGTTCGCATCGTGATCTATTACCTCTTCACCTGGCCGGCGACTCTCATCATGGCCAAGCCGACAGAGCTTGGTCGGGAGCGTCTCAAGAATGCTCACTCACCGTTTCTGTTTATCAGCAATCACATCACTTATATCGACGCCGGCCTGCTCATGTTCGCAATGCCCGCGAGATACCGCAATAAGCTCGCAATAGCCATGCAGGGCGAGTTGCTCGCCGAAATGCGAAATCCTCCACCGCGGATGAATGTTTTTCGGAGAACAATCGAAGTGTTCTCCTATTGGCTGGTCACGGCTTTATTCGACGTCTTCCCTTTGCCGCAGCGCTCGGGCTTTCGCGAGAGCTTTGCGTTTGCGGGCGAATCAATCGATCGCGGATACAGCGTTCTGGTTTTTCCGGAAGGCCGTCGCACAACAGATGGGGAGATGTCGCCATTTCGCACCGGCATTGGCATCCTCGCGCAACAACTCAAAGTGCCGGTTGTTCCAATGCGAATTGATGGCCTGTTCCCACTCAAATCGGAAGAGCGCCACTTCGCGCGCAGAGGAGAGATTAAGGTGATCGTAGGAGAGCCCATGCAATTTTCGGAAACGATGAGCGAACAAGAAATTGCGCGAGATTTGGAAAGCCGCGTCAAATCACTCTAAAGCTGCTGTGCTCCTTCAGAACGTAGCCCCGACTTCTTTCGACTGATCACAAACTCCGTTCGTTGGCTGCGTTGGCAGCGATGGAGGCTTCGTCCAGACCGGCGGCTGCGTGAAATCAAAGAACTCGCTCATATCGTCAGCCGAGGCGTCCCGTTTCGTAAGCGGCGGCACGTCGAACGTGCTCTCGATCAGCTTGAGGATCGACGTTAGCTCACGTGGTTTGTGCGACACGAAGTGAGGCTTCACCCACGGTGAGATCACCATAAGGGGAACGCGGAAACCGGACAGGTTGAACTTTCCCTTCACGTCGCCGCTCTTCAAAATTGGAGCGATGTCGTCGGGTGGCGGTACCTGGAAGGGCGGCACGTGATCGTAGAGTCCTCCGCCTTCGTCATAAGTAAGAACGAACACCGAAGACTGCCAGGCAGCGCTGTTCATCAACGCCGAAACGATTTTCTGCACGAGCGCTGCTCCGCTCTGGACATTGTTATCCGGGTGTTCATCCAGCCCCGTTGCGCCGGCGCGCTCGATAAAGACGACTTGCGGCAGATCATCGTCGGCCGTCGGAGACGCGAGCACGCTGTACCAGTTGCTGATGTTGTACACCTTGGGTTTGATGTCGCTGCGATAATAATCGGCGAAGTCACTCAGGTAGATGTCGCTATCCTGATAGTAGTAACGCCAGCTCACGCCCGCGTCGTTCAGTGCGCGGAAGATGGTCTCCTGAGTCCAGCCGCCAGCCCCGGGCGTCGCGTTCACCGTGTGCCCAAAGGACGTGCCAGTAAACATGTACATGCGATTCGGAATTGTGTTCGAAGGCACCGAAGAGAAGAAACGATCGCTGGTGGCAAACTGAGTAGCCAGCTCGTAGTAATAGGGAAGGTCGGTCTGGTCGTAATGACCCATCTGACGCGTGCCGTTTGGATCTTTAGTCGTTGTGTTCACAGTTTGTGTGAACTTGTCCATCAAAAACTTCGCTCCGGTAAAGTCCGTGTTCATGAAAGTGTCTGGAGATTGGAGATCCATATCGATGTGGCTTTCATTCCAGGCGAAGTTGTCATTCTCCATGCAAACGGTCTGGTAGTGATATGGCTTCACTAGCTTTCCCGTTTTGGTTTTAAGGGCGGTATTGGGATTGAAGCCGTCAATATCCGACGGACTGGCTCCCGGCACTTTCGACGCACGATACGCTCCAAGCACACCGAAATAGTTGTCGAAGGTGCGGTTCTCCTGGAGCATGACGATGATGTGCTTGATCGGATGATCCGGAATCGGCGGTGGCGGGACGGCAACACTGACTACAACCTGCTGAGTCAACTTCGCGCCACTCTGGTCGGTAGCAGTCGCTGTGTAGGTAGTGGTCACGCCCGGCCCCACTTTGAGGGACCCGTTCGGCAGTAGAGCGCTGACATTTCCGATCCCTTGATCGATCGACAAAGAGGTGATTCCCTGCGAGGTCCAACTCAGGGTAGCGCTGCCGCCGGGTTGAATCGTGTCAGGCTCGATCGAAAAATTGAATTGCACTGACGCGACTGAAATCGTGACGCTGGAGCTAGCTTGATGGCCGTTGGAGTCGGTGACAATCGCGATATAAGTAACGCTATTGCTGAGCGGGAACGTTGCCGATCCCGTGGGAAGCGTCAGCTGACGATCTTCCGCTTCAGGTAGCGCTGGCGAGAAGCTGATCGAGGTTGCGTTACTCGCGCTCCAAGTCAGTGTCGTGAGCTGACCAGCCACAACCGTCTGTGGCGTGGCTGAAAGTGTGACACTCGGACCCGTTGCCGCAGGTGGATTTGCTCCGTTGCCGACCGATGTGGTTTGAGGAGCCAGCGGCGAACCGCCGCCTGCGCAACCCGCGCAAAGGAGAAGGATGAAACCTGCTGCGACGAAAAGAAGCGACTGAAGTTTTCTGCTTGTAATGTTCACGGCCCAGACTCGACCCACGAGCTTTGATTCAGCAGCTCTGGCCAGAGTTGCCGGTCGGGCGTTTCTTAGTGTGGCTCAGGTCACAGGCGCCGGATTAAATGGAGCGAGAGCGTTGTTCAATCCCCAGTGCTCAGCCCAGGTCTTTTTTCGTCCGCTGGCGACATCCAGGATAAAGCGAAAGATCTCCCACCCGACTTCCTCGACCGTCGCTTGGCCTGTGGCGATGCGCCCGCCGTCGATGTCAATGAGATCCGGCCAGCGCTCGGCGAGCGCCGTTCGCGAGGAAACTTTCACGACCGGCACCATCGCCAAACCGTAGGGACTGCCTTCACCAGTGGTAAAGATGTGGAGGTTCATGGAAGCCAGCTGCTGCGTGCCGCAGACGAAGTCGCTCGCCGGAGTAGCGGCAAAGACAAGGCCTTTGCTCTTCACCTTCTCTCCCTGAGAGGCAACGGCCATGAGCGCCGAGGTGCCTGCCTTGGCGACTGATCCAAGCGCTTTCTCAACGACATTCGCCAATCCTCCCCGTTTGTTTCCGGGTGTTGGATTCGAGGTTCTGTCCGCTCCTCCTCGCGCGAGATACTCGTCGTACCAGCGCATCTCGCGGATCAAATCGCGCGCAACCTGCTGGTTGATAGCTCGCGGCGTGAGCAGATGCACAGCGTCGCGAACTTCCGTGACTTCGGAAAACATTACCGCAGCTCCGGCTCGGACCAAAAGATCAGCCGCGTAGCCGACGGCCGGATTGCAAGTAACGCCGGAGAATGCATCGCTTCCCCCGCATTGGAGCCCCACGACCAACTCCGAAGCATGAACCGTTTCCCGCTGTCTGCGATCGAGTTGTTCCAGCCGCCTCTCCGCTGCGCGCATGATTGCTGCCACAACTTCTGCGAACCCCTGTTCGTCTTGCATGCGGATCACGAGTGGATCGGATTCCAGAATGGGAAAGCTCTTTACATGATGCTCAGGAAAGAGACGTGAAGGCTGCAACTTCTCACATCCCAGACTGACTACCATCGGAGCAGCACCAAGATTGGCGTGCCTTCCGATATGACGCAGTGTAGCGATCGGAATCTCTGAACCCGGAGCATCGAGGGCCACTCCGCAACCATACGTGTGCGTGATCGCGATTATGTCGTCCACATTTGGGAATCGAGGAAGAATCTCGTTCTTGATCCGGCTCACCGCATAGTCGACCGTCGGAGCCACGCACTGCACTGTGGTTGTGATTCCCAAAATGTTTTTTGTCCCGACGCTCCCGTCGGTATTGCGATATCCCTCAAACGTGTAGCCCGTCAGAGCCGGTTGCGGCGGCGGCGGAGCGGTCGCGAGCAGGAGTTCATCAAGTGGTGGAGCCTGCGGCACGTCAAGCATTTCCTCGCGTACCCAAGCGCCTGCGCGAATTGTTCGATTGGCGAAGCCGATCGTGTGTCCATAGCGCGTAATCGGCTGGCCTGCCTGAACCTCGGATAGAGCCACCTTGTGTGCCTGCGGAATTCTCTCGGACAGCGTAGGCCCGTCGGGAAGCTGAGTTCCTGAAGCCAACCCATCATCCGCAACCACGACCGCCACGTTGTCGCGCGGATGCACGCGAATGCAAAGCGGGGCTGAGCGGATGGACTGCATGAGCTATGGTCATGTTAGCGCCTCTGCTTCCATCGGCGAGCACTCACGTTTCGTGTACTAAGAAGCAGGTTCTTTCGCACTGACGTATATTGCAAAGCATTCCATGTCATCGCCAAGCGAATCTGCCGAAAAGCTATGCGCCATTTATGTAGACATGGGCACAACAAATACGCGCGCGTGGCTGATGGAAGGGAGCCGTCTGGTTGCCCGGGAGACTGCGCCGGTCGGCATCCGTGACTCAGCACGCGAGAAGTCAGCAAAGGTGATCCGCAGCGGATTGCATGACCTGATCGCGCAGCTGCGTGGCAGTTCCGTTGCCTGCACGCCTACACACATCGCGGCCGCGGGAATGATCACCTCCTCGCTCGGCCTCACGGAGCTGTCGCACGTTGCTGCTCCAGCGGGACTCGACGAGCTGTCTTCCGCCGCGCAGTGGCACCATTTCGGCGATATATCCGACTTGCCGATTCTTCTTGTCCCAGGGGTGCGCTGCGGCCCGGCGAGTCCCAAAGTCGAACAGATCGATTCACTCGACGTAATGCGCGGCGAGGAAACGCTCTGCGCTGGACTCGTCGCTCTCAATGTCGTGAGCCGATCCGAGGTTGTCCTGAATCTGGGTTCGCACTGGAAGGCGATTCAACTCGATGAAGAAGGCCGAGTATCCTCCAGCATTACCTCGCTGTCAGGCGAACTGATCCATGCCACTCAGCAACACACGATCCTGGCCGGTTCTGTCGCAACTAGCTGGCCCGACCGCCTCTCTGCGGAATGGGTCAAATCGGGAATGGATCTTGCTCGGCAATCCTGGCTCTCCCGCGCGCTCTTCTGCGCACGGTTGATTAATCTTTCTAATCAGGGCACGGCTGAAGATCGCCTTGCGTTCGTGATCGGAGCTTTCATCGCCTCGGATCTCGATGCACTGCGAAATCGCGGTGCTCTCAGCTCGCAACGCCAGGTCGGCATCATCGGCAGTAAGGCACTCTCTGAAGCATGGCAATTCGCGCTCAGCGATGCAGGAATTCCGTCAGCAATCGTCGACTCTGCAACAGGCGAGAATGCGTTCCTCAGCGCGCTTAGGCTTATTCTGGAGAATGCAAGGCATTTGCTCGATCGATCTTCAGCTCAGAATATCCGGAGGAATTTCCGCTCATGAAGCTGCGCAGCACGGCCTGGTTTGGCCCACGCACCCGCGACGGATTCATTCACCGCAGTTGGATGAAGAATCAAGGATTGCCCGATCACCTGTTCGACGGACGTCCAGTGATTGGCATCTGTAACACCTGGTCGGAGCTCACGCCGTGCAATGCGCATTTTCGCCGTATCGCGGAGTACGTGAAGCGCGGCGTGTACGAAGCCGGAGGTTTTCCTCTCGAATTCCCGGTGATGTCGCTGGGAGAGACGCTCATGCGTCCCACTACCATGCTCTTCCGTAATTTGGTCAGCATGGACGTCGAAGAATCA
>DATEKE010000287.1:0-22773 GCA_035277605.1 Terriglobales bacterium
AGAGATGGGGACGGTGGTCTCGATGACTACTTCTAGGCGCGTCGTCGCTTCGTGCCCAAGGCCTGAATCTAGGCGTCGATCTGCACCGGGCTCATTCGGTCGAGCCCGCGCGGACAGGCAGGCTCGCGCAGCCTACGCGGCAGCGCCCTCGGTGCGATTCCCGGCGGTTATCATTGCCCACTCAGGCGCTCTTTCCGGTCCGCTCACCTCAGCGTGAGCAAGAGTTCAGTCCGGCTTCCCAGTGCTGAAGCATGCTTTCGCCGATCGACCTGAACTCCGGGTGCTGATGGATGTAGGCGCGAAGCTCTTTTCTGGTACCGGCTACGGCATCCGAAACCCGGTCCAGGACCTCCCGCACTCTGGCGGGAGAGGCAGGAATGCGGGTTTCTCCCAGGCGTTTCAGGGCTTTGCCGTCTGGCCATGCGGTAGTTCCGTTCAAGGTCAACGACATTGTGTCGCCCTCGACATACACAGCGGTAGTCACGAGGTCATACACGGGGGCAAGCCGCGCATTTTGTAGGGCGTGCTCGTAAACGATACCGAAGTTCTTCAGATGGGCGTCTCCATTGCGAAGAACGCAATTCAAAACGATGAGGCCGAAGAGTCGTTCCTCATCGAGAAGCATTTCCGCAGAGTCACCGGAGAACTGCTGGAATCTTTTCATGATCTGAGTTTCATAGCTGCCGTAATACTTGTCCGCAGTCGTTCTTGCGTTCAACACGCAAAAGTCTTCAAATCCACGATAGGTGCCGTCGGGACGGAGATCGAAACGATCGATCACCAGCGCCGTTCCATCCTCAGCCAGACGAAATCGAGGGACTTCCAGACCGGCTCTTTCAGCCGCCTTGAGACAGAAGTATTCATTGGCAGCGAGCTGGGGAAATTCGTTTTCGTCCCAGAACTTGACGATGTGCGTTGCTCCCCGGTAGCTCGCCGAAATCCGGGATGCGTTGCCGCTGAGGTTTGCCGATGCCTCAGCGTCGCGTACCAGGACTTTAGGCTGGACGCCACTGACGCCGGAAAAGGTGGCAAACTTTTCCATGAGGTACCGCAACCGGCCGGCACCGCCCCCGCGCGCGATGATCTCTTCCACTGACTGGAAAGGAACCTCTTCATTCAGTTGTTCACGCTCTCCGGTATAACGAAGACGGCCTAGCTGCGACCGACCCACAATGGCAAGCAGGTCGAAGTCATCGAAGGTGCCGGTTGCCTTGGCAAATGCCAGCCGAAGACGCTCGCGCAAGATGCCCTCGGGAAGATTCATTTCAAAGACGGGAGCCAGGCCGCGCGCAAAATTCCAGGAAGAGAGGCGCACGGGCATAGTCACCGACACGGCGCGCGTGGGAAGCGTCGCGGGTAGATAGGCAAAGGTACTGCCGCGATCGCGCTCACGATCGAGCAGCCCCGCTTCAGCTCCGTCGGCCCATACCTTGATCATCGTCATCCTCTCGGTTGAGAAGGTCTTCCAGAGTTGGCCTGGATTGATTGGCCTCTTGGAGCTTGAGCTCCAGCCCGAGAGCGGCCAGAACCCGGCTCACTTTGGAGAAGCCAAGCTCTGCGGCTCGACCATTCTCCAGGGCAGCCAGAGTGGGTCGGCTGATGCCCGCTTTCTCGGCCAATTGCGCTTGTGTCCACCTCTTGGCAGTGCGACCGGCAGCGATGTGATCTCCTAAAGAGGTAAGCGTAAGCATGGTGCTGGCATTGGCTCCATAGTGAATAATATATTACTCATAAAGTCGGTTACACGTGATACTGAATCGTATATAGTTCATTTCTGTATAATATACGATTCATTAAATAATTTTGTCTACAGAGTGAATCATATATAATACAATGATTGACGCACTACCTGAACTGATCTGAACCCAAGACAAAGTCGCAAGCCCCGATCCGACAGGGGTCGGTATCCGGCCTTCAGGCGAACGCCTCATGATGGTTAATCGCCCAGCCCGTATAAGCCGGCGTGTGCCGCACCTCGGGCGCGCGCAGCGAGGCGTCGCGCACGCACAGCACCTGGAATTCGACCGGCAGGCGCTCGACATAGGCGCATACGCGGTCGAAGTTGACATCCGTCGCCGCCCGCGCCAGCGCCGAGGAGACCGCATACTGCGCCGCGGCGCCCTCCGGTACCGGCTCGCTCAGCGGGTTCAGCAGGATGGCGTCGATGTTCGGCAGGTCGCGAAAAGTCGCGAGGAAGGCGGAGAACTCCGTCGCCGCTCCTGCTCCCACCGCCCCGGCGAAGAGTTCATGCTCGACGCTTCGCGATGCCGCGCATCCCAGCAGGCGGGAGACAAACTCCCACGACCGCGGGCTGGGGAAGGCGTGGGCGTCGCGCTCAAAGACGCTGAGCAGCTCCGGGCGAAAGCGCAGAAAGGCGATGACCTCGGGACGCATTCCCGCCGCCACCGCCCAGCGCGACCACTCTTCGAGGTCGAGCTCAAAATCCAGATGTACAAAGCGGTTGCGCAGCGGCGCCGGCATGCGCGTAGTTACGCCCCGATCGCCTTCGCGGTTTCCCGCGGCCACGATCGCCCAACCCTCGGGCAGAGTGTACTCGCCCAGCTTGCGGTCGAGGACCAGCTGGTAGCAGGCCGCCTGCACCATCGCGGGCGCGGCGTTCAGCTCATCGAGAAACAGAATTCCGCAGCCGTCCTGCGGGAGGAACTCCGGGGACGCCCACTTGGCGCGTCCATCGCTTCCCAGAAAGGGAAGACCGCGGAGGTCCACCGGATCCAGCAATAGAGCGCGAATATCACGCAGGGGAAGCCCGGACCGGGCCGCAACCTGTCGCACCAGCGCCGACTTGCCGATTCCCGGCCCGCCCCAGATAAATACCGGCTGGCGCGCCTCCATCAGCCACGGCAACGCCGCAGAGATGAATGATGATTTCATGACCTGACTCCCTCTTCTTGAGTTGAAAAAGACAAGCGCTTTCCTGAACCTCAGCAAAATTGTCTTTGCTTGGAATGAGCAGGGCCTGATCCAGGCTTGAGGTGAAACTGAGGAGAAGAAAAAAAGAAACGACAGTCTTTAACTTTGTGACCGGCTCGCCTCCGCCTCGGCCTCCGCCGCTGCGACGATCGCATCCAGCCGCTCCAGCGTAGTCACTTCGCCCAGCGATCGCAGCGCGAACGAATAGAGCACGCGCGACAGCGATTCCGCGCCGCCCTCCTCGACCACGCCGCGCAGGCGATCGAGCGCCCTTTGCGCCGCCTGCATGTCGACCAATACCTTTTCCAGCAAGCTCATCTCGCGAACGTCTTCGGGCTTCCACACCATGGCGCCGCTCTTCAGCAGCCCGCGATAGAGACGCCTTCCCAGGGGCTCCGCCATCGCCTGGATCTGTTCGACTAAGTCTCGCCTCTGCAGCGGATCGAGTTCCTTGTCCCTCGCAGTGGTCGGCTCCGAACTTGCAAGCTCAACCCTGTGATCCAGTTCGTATCCGCGCTCTTGGCCTCCCGGCCGCAGACCGGCTCTCCACCCCTGAGGTGTCGCCCAATGGTTCAGTACAGGCACCTCTTTGGCGCGATTACGCTCATCGAGTTCCACCCACACACCGCCGAATGAATAAAGGTAGCGGCCCAGCCCAAAGCAGGAGCACGCTCGTTTGAATGCCTGTGCTTCTGCGCTCGTCCCGGCGTTCTCGTCATCGGTCCACTCTTCTCCCGTGGCCGAATGCGCGCCCAATCCCAATACCTTCAGCTCGCATGTGACAAACACCTTGGCCACCATCTTTCCGTCGCGGCTGCGCTCAAAGTTGGCGCTGGTATGGACGCTGTAGCGGCGCGACCAGCCCGCCGGAGTGAACAAAGCATTCAGCCGATCTGTGTAGGCACGCTGGTCGGCATAGGGCATGAGCAGCCCTTTGCGCTTGCTGCCTTCGCGTTCGAACTTCATGATTCGCCACTCGATCAGCCCCGCCTCAAAGGGAACTTCGAGCTCCGCGACCGCCCCGCGCATCTTTGCCGTGGTGCGGCAAATCGCCGCTTTGGGAACTGCGGGCTTCACCGGAGGTGCGCTCGCTTGCGCGCCTTCGATTTCGCTTAGACGGTTCTTCGCCTGGCCGTTGGTAGCAGCCATAAGTCACCTTCCTGTCTTTGAAATCTTTAATTAGTTAGTTCTTGATTGGAGGTTCCGTCCGAAGGTCAGTTTGGAGGTGCTGAACAGGACGAGAGCTTCGCGCCACCAATGAGATACTGCATTTCTCATCGAACCAGCTGAATGCCCCGGACCATCGCTCCGCCAGTTGCTCTACTTTGGAAAACGTGCTGACGGAATGCTTGGTTTCGTAGTGGCTCCGCAACGCGGGCAGACCGGCTCCATTCTCATGCCGCACACGTGACAACTGGGCATCGGCAAGGGTTCGGAAACAACGTCGAGACAATCCTGGTTTGCCAATGTCCCTCTGCTGCCAAGTAAATGACTGCACCTGTGGCTCAGCACCTTCGCCAGCACCTCGGCGTCATTGGCGGCATCGACCGGATCCCGCTCGAGCGCTGTTTGCAGCGCCTGTTTGATCCAGAAGGAGGCTGCCGGATCGCGCAGAATTTGCTGTACATCGGGGCTCAGATCGTCACTTGCGGACCACTCATGCTTGCTCATCCGTCACCATTCCATAGGCCATCCCATTCTGCTGCGCCCAACCATGGCCACGTCCGGTTTAGGATTTTCCCCAGCCGATGTGGGACGTGCGCAGGCCCACCGCCGCCCGAATCTCTTCTTTCGTGCACCCCGCCCAGCATCTGTATTTGCGCGGCTCGGTAACAGAAATGGCCAGGTTGTCTCCATGTTTGTCCCGGCCTCGCCGGGCACACGCCGGGCATTGCGTGAAGTAATTGCGGCCTGCCTTGCGGACTCTTCCACCCAAATGACTCAAGATCGAAAACTCTCGTTTCAAGCTTCCGTCTGCTATGAAGCCGCCGCTATTGCGTCCTCGCTCGATTACAGCTCTCCCTTCGCGTGCCACCACCGGAATCTCCGAGAGCAGTTTTGTGATCTTCTCTTGGCTCAGCTTTCCCAGGCCCTGTAAGTAATCGAGTTGCGCTTCGATGCTGTAATCGGCGCCATAAAACCAGTAACGTTTCCCGTCGCGGCGGTGCACTCCCAGCGGCGCGCGAATTGCATTCCCAAACTCACCCGCCGACACTCGATCCTGTTTGGGAAAAATTTCAATGCCCTCGATGGATGCGGAACCCGCAGTCGGCTGTTGTTCCCGTGTTCCGACGCCAGCCCGAACTCGCGCAGCAAGATTCTGCACATAGCGGCGACACTCAGCCGCTAATAGAGTTCCTTGGGCAAAGACCCAGAGGTGCCCGCCTCGCCTGGATCTCTCAAAAGCAGAATCGACTCCGTCATTGCGCAGCTCCCATTGCAGCCTCAACAGATCGTTGATGGCTTCCCGATAATCGGCATCGATTGCGACCCATTTGCAGCGTTGCGTTGCAGGATTAATCGCGTACAGTCCCACAGTAACTTCGCCAAAAAGGTGGCCACGGATCGTGCCTAGACAAAGATATCGGTCATCTTTCGGACGATAGTAGTAACACCTTCCTTCTTTTGCTTTCCCCGCTACTGCCTGCAGGGTATACGCGCGTCGGTTTACAAAGAGCTCAAAATAATCTGTCAATAGCTTCCGTTCGAGGTTTGGAGGCAGACACATACAATCCGCTTTCTTTACTAGGGGAGAGATATTCAGTCAAATTTCCGAGTTTTTGTTTCAAGCCATCGCAAAGTAGTTTGAGCGCCGGGGTCCAGGCAATCCGGATGGAGACACCATTCGATCAGCTGATATTCCGCCTGGATCTCTCCGAACTCTGCTAACGTCAGGTTGTCCTCAGCCCCTTCAAACGTGAGCATGTAGAAATCTTGGTAAATGCGGTGATAGATATAGATCGCCCCGGAAGCGGCTTCATCGGGTACGACCTGGAACAACAGGACTAAATTCGGCATTTGAATCCAGCGCGCCGCAACGCCCTCTCCAATCGCTAGAAACTCTCGAATTACCGCATCCAGATTTGATTCCGGATCGCGCAATCCAAGTTCTCGAACACCGAACAACTTCTGTGCAGTCATGCGGCCTCTACTTCCTATATGCATGTGATCTCCTTTCCAATCGTGTGATCCTCTTAAGAAGGTTCACTCAGTCTGCGACGTTCCGATGGCAGAGTGAGTTCACTCTTTCTTTACGAAACGAAGCTGCATCATCGTGAGAGTGAAGATGTGAGCGCCCATCCATCTTTACGTTTGAGCTGGGTGAAGCATCTTGAACTGTTGCTCAAATTGCTGGCTATAGATTTGACAGCCTTGAATAAGCGTCGAATAGATGTTGTTCCACGACACCTGATGAGTCCCCACCAAGTTACTCAAAGATCATGGGATGCTGTGATTCTCGGTTGAGCAAACGATGAGCAAAGTTCGGAGAGCGTCGATAGCCCGGGCAGACTGGTTGTAGTTGGATGTCACCTATACGCGTGAACTCTCCAGAGAGTTCGGAATGTTCACCGAGTGGGAAGTCGGTTTGAGCCTCTCCAGCTTCTGAAGTGACAGATCAATTCCTTTGCTGAGCCTTCGAGTTTTATCGACATAGGAGACGCCTTTTCGCGTTTGATCGTCACATGGGAGAATCCACTGCGATAACATAGCCGGTCGCTCGCGAGCTCGCGGAAATCTGGATATGATTCGATCTGTCCTTTTGTCGGTTTTCATTGCGTTTACTACGCTGTTACCAGCGGCTTCGCAGGCTCTCTCACCCGAGGAGCGCTCTCGCGCCTTGCATGATCCGCACGACTCGCTGTGGTCGCAACCTGCGCCAAGTACGTACCGCGTGCGCATTGAAACCACGAAGGGCACCATCGTGCTCGGTGTAACTCGGGCACTCGCGCCGCGCGGCGCCGATCGCTTCTATCATCTCGTCCAAGTGGGCTTCTACGATAATTCGCGGTTCTTCCGTGTGATTTCCGGCCGGTTCGCGCAATTTGGCATTGCAGGCGATCCCCTGATCGCGAAGATTTGGCAGCACGAACAGATCCCTGACGATCCGGTGAAGGACAGCAACGTGCGAGGAACGTTCGCGTTTGCTATGACCGGCCCAGACGCGCGTACGACTCAGATTTACATCAACACTGGCGATCAATCACGCCTCGACGCGGTGGGCTTCGCGCCATTCGGCAAGGTCGAAGAAGGCATGAGCGTCATCGACAAGCTGTACGCAGGCTACGGCGAAACTTCGGGTGGCGGCATGCGTGCAGGACATCAAGGAAAGCTGTTCGACGAAGGCAACGCATATCTCGACCGCGAATTCCATCTCCTTGATAGGCTCGTCCGCGCTGAAATCATCGAAGAGCAGAAGTAAGCGGCTGCTTTACAAGCATACGTCTTTAGCGCGTCATACGTCTCCTGAAACCAAACGCAATATCGCGTCATGCGGGACAGACTTTCAGAATCGTCGGCGATCCGGGCTGCATCGCCTGCTCTCGCAGCACGAGTTCCTCAGTCGGGCTCGAGTTTTGATTGTGTGCGCCGGCAAGGAAGGCGCTTTACCCAGCGTAGTGGCGGGACTCGTCAAGGCGCCGGTGATCTGTGTACCCACCACCGTTGGCTACGGGGCTTCGTTCTGGGGATTGGCCGCGCTGCTCGGCATGTTGAACTCTTGCTCGGGTCGATTCTCGAGCAGAAAAAACCGGTATCGAGTTTGCTCGATACCGGCTTCTAAAGGATGAAGATTGAGCAGCACGAAGCTGCTCCATGCATTAGAAGGTTACGCGCAATCCAAACTCCATCTTCCTTGCGGAATTCGGATCTTGCTGTGTCAATACTCCGAAGCTCGACGGAGTGCTCAGATCGAGAGTGGGGTCTAGCAACTGAGCGTGGTTGAGAACGTTAGTGAACACAACCTGGAACTCGGTCCCGATGCGCTCGGTTACATGAAGCTGCTTGCGCAAGCTGAAGTCCACGTTCCAGTAAGGCAAACCGCGGACCACTCCGAACCCGCCAGCGTTCGTATCGAGTCCCAGAATGGGATTGCGGAACTCGCCGATGATCGTCGCAGGATTCGCGAACATGTTAACGTCCCCGGAAGTACCCACGCCGTTGGAGCCCTTCACATTGTCATGACGGGAGTTTCCGCCGGTGAACGCCGTCGTGAGAATCCCGTTTTCATTGGAGAAGAAGTTCAATGCGTCGCCTTCTCCGAATGCTTCCGAAGTTCCGTTGACCGTGTTCACAGGAATTGGCTCTCCGCTACCCGCAGCGAAGATGGGTGCAAAGGTCCAGCCGCCCAGCACATGTCCCACAAGACCTTGCTGGCTCTTAAAGAACGGTGGCTGATAAACGACAAACATGTTGTACACGTACTTGCGATCAAACGCCTGCAGTCCGTACATGGTGTCGAGGTTGAAAGGATCGTCGGCCGTGTACTCGCTCGTCGCCTGAACCAAAGCTCCGGTCCCCAGAGCCTTTGACCAGGTGAAGTTCGACTGCATGGTCAAACCTTTCCAATTCGCCATTCTCAGAGTCGCGAAACCTGCGTTGTAGTTCCCATGACCGATACTGGCGTTTACGCCGACACCGCTGGAAAGTTGCCCGGCAGTATTGAGCATTGTGTGTGCGAAATTGAAGCCGGGAGCAGTGCCGCCGTTATCAAGATCGCTCCATAGATCCCATACCGCCTGGGATCCAAAATTGCTTCCTTCCTTGTCCACCACTGCAGCCGTACAGTTCACATATCCGGCACAGTAGGCAGGGTTGAGAGCGGCCTCGAAGAACGGCTGCGAGGTGATTCCGGGAACGGACTTCACACCATTTGTGGTTACCGCGCTAGGAACCTTGTTGCCGAACGCAGTCGCCTGTTCTATAGCCGCATAAGCTTTTGCAAAGCTCTGTCCACCCAAGGTCATCATGTAGGGTACCGCATTGACATTGATGGGTTGATACTCGTGATGAATGATCCTGCCGATATAGCCGAGTTCAACTGTGACCTTGCTCGTAAGTTGGCGCTGAATGGTTAAATCGAAAGAATCCACAACGTTGGGTCTGAAATGGGGATCGAGAGCTTCGCCGGCCCCAGCAGCCAGGTCGTTGATGCCGGGAAAGTCAGGCTGTGGGAGAGTTTGGCTCGCGGTTCCCAAGGGCGCCGTATTGCCATCGGTTCCAATTCGGAACGCCCCGGTTGGCAGTGCAGAACCTCCGCCGCAACCTCCAGCGCGAAGCGTGCCGATGCATTGCACTGGTTGTATCAGTCCTGTACCGAGAAGCGGGACGAGAACAAGGTCTACTCCGTTCAGCCGTCCGTAAATGCGCCCATAACCAGCGCGGAGCACGCTCTTGTCTTCACCGAATACCTTGCCCATCCAATTGTCTCCAAAATGGGGGTTCCAGGCGGCGGCAATGCGCGGACTGAATGAGCCATAAAACGGATTGTAAGGATACTTCGGTGAATTGGCGGTATTGCCGATCAACGAGAACCCGACGATCGGGTTATAGACCTGACCTTGTAGCGCAGCCCTCTCGCGAGAAGCCAGATACGCTTGGACATCGATGGGCTGGTTTGCCTGATCTACAAACTCGACTTGCTTACCGTCGGCTTCAACCGGAGGCATTTCCAATGTCCAGCCGAGGCCGTAAGTGAGTGTGAACGTCGGCTTCATGCGCCAACTGTCGCTGAAATAGACGTTGTAATAAGGAATAGTGCTCTTGTCGAAAGCCGGCGTATGCGGAGGGTTCAACTGCAGATTATTTCCAGTTCGCGTGAAAGCAATCTGAGAAGCCGACACGATTCCAAGAATCGCCGCATAATCTCGGCCGTAATTCTTTGTTGAACCTGCATATGCAGCCGGAATGTAGGAGATGATGTTGTTCGGATCACTCGAATCAGTCAGGCTGATTCCCGCTCCCGACGTAGTGCCAAGCTGGTACACGGGCATGTAGTTGATGCCGCCGCCGTTATCTGTCCGCTGGTGCCAGTTGAAGTTGTGCTGATACTGGCCTCCGAACTGAAACAGGTGATTGCCTTTGAGCAGCGTTAGATCGTCACGGAAGTAGTGATCCATGCCATCCCAGAAACGGGTACGCGTCTGCTGCGTATTCACGTTGTACGGAATGAGAACGGAGTCGCGCGATTCGCCGAACGGTTCTAACGCTCCGCCCAGTTGTGAGAACTGGGGCACATCTTCTTTGGTTGACCATGCCCACCAATTCCGCAGGAAGCTATAGTGGAAATCATTAGTCAGATTGGACGTGATGTTGGTGCTGAGCCCGGCGGTATACAGCCATGGAACCTGAGGACGATTGGACAACGAGCTGGGAGTTCCCAATTTGTCGCCGGTAAAGAATCCACCAATATCTACTTGATCTATAGTGGCCCGAGTCAAGCGATAGTAATGGTAAGTGCCATTGAAATGGATCTTCTGACCAAAGTCATGGTCAAGACGAAACACACCAAAGTCGTCTCGCTGTGGAAGACCGACGTTGGCTTTGAATCCGCCAACGTTGCCTATCCCAGTGGAGGGAACAACATCACAACGGCTTAATCCGCAGTTGGTTTCATTTGGCAACGGCTCATACTTTGACCAGAGTTGAGAAACTAACGAATTGACCCCCAAGCCTCGCGGATCGCACAAACCGTTCGGGCTTCCAGGGCAGGTTGCTGGCTGGTAAGTCACACCTTTATACGTTACCGGTGTCGAATTCAGGTTGTAAAAGGTATTGCCGACGGTGTCATAGATCAAGCCGAGACGCATTGAGTCGGTCGGAACCGTCTTTTCGATCGTCTGTGAGTTCGGCCAGCGGAAGCCCTGATAGTTGGCAAAGAAATAAGTCTTACCGCCGAGAACATCTTTTGGAATAAGTGGACCGCCGAATGACGCACCAAATCGACTGTAGTGATAATCAGGTTGCTTGATGATTGGTGTGGGAGCGATCACGTGCTTGTTCTGCCAAGTGTTCGCATTCCAGTTATTGTCCAGGTAATATTCATAAACAGTGCCGTGATAAGTATTCGTCCCACGTTTCGTCACTACCTGAACCTGAGCACCTGAAGAGCTGTTGAAGTCCGCGGTCTGGTTCGCGGTATTGACCTTGAACTCTTCCACGCTGTCGGCGGGTGTTGGAATTACTCCAGTTGGACCTGCTGCCACGCCAGCGCTTTGGTTACTTACTCCCCCGGTCGGATCACCAGCGAAGCTAGGCGTGTACACGCTCATACTGCCGTCCATGTCGTTCGTGTTCTGCCCGCCGTCAAGTTGGAAACTGCTTTGGTCGACAACGGTTCCCGCGACGCTTCCATCCGGACTAACGCCGGGCTGGAGCGTGACAAATGTGCTGACATCTCGACCGAGAGTGGGCAATGACTCTAAAGCAACTCCGGTCACGGTATTTCCCACTGTTGAGTTCAGCGTCTGTAATTCCGTGCCGGTAGTTTCAACTGTGATTTCCTGTGTCACCGATCCAACCGGCAGCCTCACATCCTCTGTGAGCGACTTACCCACTTCGACGACTTGTCCTTGAACAAGAGCTGTTTGGAAACCCTGTTTTGTAATCTTGAGGTCGTATGTTCCGGGATTAACGTTCACGAACACGTAATGCCCGGCGCTGTTGGATGTGGTTTTGGTCGTCGCATTCGTGCTCTTATCGGTGATGGCGACCGTGGCCTCAGGTACAACTGCGCCTTGTGGGTCAGTTACGGTACCCACGATGGTGCCGGTTGCTGTGGACTGCGCGAAAGTTGAAACGGCGGTGAGCGCCAGCAGCACTATCAATGCAGTGAATTGAGTGAAAATTGCCAACGCTTTCCAAGCACGACATTGGGGCATTAGCTTTGGGGTGTGGATACGGCTTGTGCGTGTCATTGAAAACGTGTGACACGTCATGGTTTGCCCTGTCATTCGTCCCTCCAGAAATCTCAGACGTCAGAAGACGCTGATTAATAATCCAGACGACTTATGAAGACGAGCACATCGCCACGTCACGGCGGCTCGCGCCGGCAGGGCGCGACTTCTTATTAGGCCGCGCAGCTTACCATACCGCCATGAATCTTGTCAGGGACAAAATGAGTAAAAATGGGACGTAGCGACAGAAGTTATTTACCAGTGGAGCAAAAGACGTTTCTCTCTGGGCGCTTCCAGGACTCACGAGCAGTTCCCTTTACCTTTTTCTTTGGGATCTCTCAGGTCTTCGCTTTTAAGAAAATCGGTAATGGACCTCATTCGAAAAGCAATGAGGCCCACTACCAGAAAATCGCGTTCGTGGTGAAACCCGGTCCCCTTCTGCTACTGTAAGAAATTAACCAGAAATGCCGAATAAGATCCCTATAGGAGTCCTGGGCGCGACCGGCATGGTCGGTCAGCGCTTTGTGCAGTTACTTGAGCACCATCCATGGTTTGAAGTCGCCTGGCTGGCCGCCTCGGAGCGCTCCTCCGGGTTGCCGTATGCCGATGCGGCGCGGTGGAAGCTGAACACGCCAATCCCGGAGAAAGTGGCCAAAATGCGGGTGTCCGATGCCGCGCCGGATGGAGCACCTAAGGTTATTTTTGCCGCGCTTGATACCGGAATTGCCAAAGAGCTTGAGCCCAGATTCGCCGAAGCCGGCCATGCCGTTATCACCAACTCCAGCGCGTTTCGCATGCAGGAAGACGTGCCGCTGGTCATCCCTGAAGTGAATGGCGACCACCTGAAGCTGATCGACAAGCAACCGACGCGCAAGCGCAGCGGTGGCTTTATCGCCACGAATCCAAACTGCTCGGCGATCGGCCTGGTGATGGCTCTGGCGCCGTTGCATCGAAAATTCGGAATCGAAGCCGTTTTTGTCGCCACCATGCAGGCGGTTAGCGGTGCTGGATATCCCGGCGTGGCCTCGCTCGATATTCTCGGCAATGTGATCCCCTTCATCTCTAAAGAAGAAGAGAAGCTGGAGGCCGAAACCAAAAAGCTGCTGGGCGAGCTTCACAACGGATCGGTGAACGTCGCCGGGTTCAAGATTAGTGCGCAGTGCAATCGCGTGGCGGTCGAAGATGGACACACAGAATCAGTTTCCATCAAGCTAAAAAAGCCGGCGAAGGAGCAGGAGATTCTTAAAGCGTGGTCAGGCTTCCGCGCGCGGCCCCAGGAGATTTCGCTGCCCACCGCTCCAGAGCAGCCGGTGATTTACAACACGGGCACAGACCGTCCGCAGCCGCGCCTCGACGTGAATCGCGGAAACGGCATGAGCGCCGTAGTGGGACGCTTGCGTCCATGCAGCCTTCTCGACTGGAAATTCACTGTGCTCTCGCACAACACCATCCGCGGCGCCGCAGGCGCAGCCCTGCTCAACGCCGAACTGCTCAAGCATGATGGATACCTGGACTAAAACCGGAGTTAACACGAAGGTCACAAAGTTCGAAATGAAAGGTCACGAAGCACGGGAAATCAAACAGCATCGGTGCATTTCTCCGTGCGCTTGGTGTAACCTTCGTGAACTTCGTGTTAGCCCCCGTTCCCCACAATGATCGTCATGAAATTCGGCGGGACCTCGGTTGAGGACTCCGCCGCCATCGATCGCGCAACGAAGATCGTCAGCGAACGACGTGAGCGTACGCCTGTGGTCGTGGTCAGCGCGATGTCGAAGGTCACTGACCAGCTTCTTGCCGCAGGACGCGCGGCCGGCGAAGGCGATCGCGAGAAAGCGCTGCAGCTCTCGCGCGGACTGCGCGAGCGCCATTACTCAACCGCCGGCGAATTGCTCGGCACCGCGCTCTTTACCCAGTTCCATTCTGAACTCGAGAGCGACTTCGACGCGCTCGACGAGCTGCTCCGCGGCATTGCCGCCGTAGGCGAGCTCACGCCGCGCACTACCGATTTGATTGCATCGTTCGGCGAGCGCATCTCCAGCCGGATGGTTACTGCAGCATTCCTGCGCCGCGATCTCCCGGCGGCGCATGTAGATTCGCGTCAGTGCGTGATTACCGACGCGAATCATATGAAGGCCGTGCCGCTGTTTCCGGAAATCGATCTGCGTCTTGCGCACCATGTCCGTCCGCTGCTGGATCGCGGGCAGGTTCCCATAATGGGAGGTTTCATCGGCAGCACGCGCCAGGGCGTCACCACGACTCTCGGACGCGGAGGCTCCGACTTCACCGCCGCCATAGTCGGCGCCGGCCTCGATGCCGAGTCAATCGAAATCTGGACCGATGTCGATGGCATGATGACCACCGACCCGCGCATCTGTCCCGATGCGCACCGCATCCGCACCATCAGCTTCGAAGAAGCGGCGGAGCTGGCTTATTTCGGCGCTAAAGTTCTGCATCCGGCAACGCTGCTCCCGGCCGTCCAGAAAGACATTCCCGTTTTTGTACTCAATTCACGAAATCCGACCTGTGAAGGTACGCGCATTACTGCGCGCGCGCCGCAGTGCCGCAACTACTTCAAAGCCATCGCCGCCAAGCGGCGCATCACCATCGTCGATGTCGTCGCCACGCGCATGCTTATGGCGCATGGATTTTTGAAAAGCATCTTCGAAGTTTTCGACCATCATCGCTGTCCCGTGGACATGGTCTCGACTTCAGAGGTGAGCGTCTCGCTGACGGTCGACTCCACCGAAGCGATCCCTGCGATCGCCGCTGACCTGGAGAAGCTGGCCGACGTGAAGTATGAAGGGCGCAAGGCGATCGTCTGCCTGGTTGGCGAGAGCATTCGCGGAACTCGCGGCATCGCTGCCAAGGTATTCGGCGCGCTCCCGGAGACAAACGTACGTATGATCTCTCAAGGCGCGTCGGAGATTAACATCAGCTTCGTCATCGAAGAAGACGATGTCGAAGAAACGGTGCGCACCCTACACAAAGTATTCTTTGCCGATCCGGATCCGGCTGTCTTTGCGTAAACCACAAAAGGTTTGAACACGAAGGACACGAAGGGCACAAAGGTTTAAATTCTCTGTGTGCCAGCAATGTTAGTCGCATGTGACGTGATCGACCTTGCTAACTAACATCCGACCTTCGTCTCCTTCGTGCCCATCGTGTTCAGTAGCTTTTTGTTTTTCGGGTTTTGAATCGATGATGATGAGAGCGCGATGAATCTCCTGCTGCTAGGTCACGGAAAAACCGGAGCGTTGGTCGAGGAAGTTGCGCGGCAGCGCGGACACTCGGTTCGCGTGCTTACGTACAAAGAAAACCCGCACGCCAGCGCCCTCGGCTCAGATCACCTGCGAGGGGTTGACGCCCTCATCGACTTCACTACACCGGAAGCGGTCGTCGAAAACCTTGAAGCGTGCATTCGCGCGCGCAAGCCGATTGTTGTCGGCACCACCGGCTGGTATCAGCACATTCCACGCTTGGAAGAGCAGACCCGCAAAGAAAATGCCGCCGTTCTCTACGGCTCGAATTTCTCAATTGGCGTGAATGTCTTTTTCGAAATCGCAATGGCCGCCGCTGCCGCTTGTGCCCAGGGTTATGTGCCGACGATCGTCGAACGCCACCATGTGCATAAAAAAGATGCACCTTCAGGAACAGCGGCTTCGCTTCAGAGAATCTTCTCCGATATAGCGCACATCCAGCCCGAGATCACTTCGGTACGCGAAGGCGAAACCATCGGAACGCACGTAGTCCTGCTCGATTCCCCAAGCGACACGATGATGCTGGTGCACGACGCCAAGAACCGCCGCGGCTTCGCCGATGGCGCAGTTCGCGCCGCAGAGTGGCTGGTCGGCAAGACCGGCTTTTACGAGTTCAGGAATATCTATCGCCAGTTGCCAACCTGAAAGCAAAACGCGACACTGACCTCACGGATCAAACGGACTTTGACGGCTGGTTTGACCAACAACCACCTAGCGTTTTCATCCGGACACCATGGGCGAAGCCCCCGTGCAACCCGTGTGAATCGCACGTCACCTCGGCAGCGTCATGCCGTTCGTCAATTGCGTTACTTCAAGCCAGTTGAAGGTTGAGCAGCCATTGCACGATCCTGCTGCATGCGTGAGCTCGCAATGAGCCTCGCCAACCTGTCGTATGCCTTGTCCGAGTATCGCTAGATAAACCGGGTGAGTCGTGCTCGAGATCAGCTCTGGTTTCACTTGCGACGGCCAATTGGCTTCGATTTGCGAGATCTTGCCTGAGGCATCCACCAGCACGGCAACGCGCACGGCTCCAATGGCGCCAACATTTACATCGCCGATTTCATGACGGCCAGGCGTGAGCCTTTGGCTGACAAGGATCGAGAATTTATGTACCTCGTGACCTTCCAAAATGGGAATGTTGCCGCGCTGATGCTCGGGATTGATCACCCGCGCAGCAACATTCCGGCTTGTGCTCTGGCCGCCGGCCAGACCCATGCAGACCATCGCCAGCACGATCGAAGCTCCCGTGATGCTCACTTTACGAACCACAGCGACCTCCTGATTCGTCACAACTGCAGATCCAGTGCGTTCCCACCGAACGGCGAAACAAGTGCTATCGCACGCGGGTGTTGACTGTCGCGACCTTCGCAGGAGCGTTCGTTCCGCTCATCTTTTCGCCGATCAACACCAGCGCGACGTTCTCATCGATCGCCCAGCTCTTTGGCATGTTGAAGCCCAGATGTGACACCGCCGACTGGGCCGCCTCGACAAGTTTCTGGACTACCTGATCCGTGTACTCCGGCGGGATCTGGTATTTCTTCTGCAGGTACACCTCGAGACGGCTACCGTCCTTCTGCGCGTCTGCTTTGAGCTTGTCGACGTCGTCCTTCGGAATGGCGAACTCCGGTTTCGTTTCCTGCGGCAGCGAGCCGCCAACCAGGGCGGCAGCCGCTTCGTAGCTGAAGGCGCGATCAAAATGCTGATAACCCGCGGTCACAAACTGACCTGCGATTGCCGTCGGATTGCCGAGCTTCCACTTCAGGAAGCTGTACATCTCGTTTTCGGCACGAGCGATGTCGGCCGGCGTAACGTACGAATCGAGGCGGAATCGCTGGACGGCGTATTTAACAACATGCGCCGATACTGCCTTCGACATGTGCGAGTCGCCCTTCATGAGGACGTCACGCGATCGGTCGCTCTCTCCGGGATGATCCTGGCTGCAGTTCACCGGAGGAAAACTATGGATATTGACTGGCGGCGCTGCAGTGGTGCTAGTAGTGGCCGGAGCTAGTGCCGGACCTTTGCTCTTGGCCAGCGTATTCGGCGCGGTTTTAACCTGGGCGACGGCGAACGTTGCAATGAAGACAGCAACGATAGGAATTGCGATCCGGGTGATGCGAGTTGCGATCATGTTCTTCTCTCCTGTTGAACTTTCGAAGAATTATTTGTGGGCAGCGGCAGTTTTTAGTTGCGGCCTGGCCGCTTGCGCGCGTGCTTTGCCTTGC
Organism: Terriglobales bacterium; assembly: GCA_035277605.1. Taxonomy (GTDB): domain Bacteria; phylum Acidobacteriota; class Terriglobia; order Terriglobales; family Acidobacteriaceae; genus Gp1-AA112. The sequence goes on from DATEKE010000287.1 coordinate 17,305, forward strand.
GCGTCAATATGAACAATCAGGTTCGTCGTATGCGCCGTGAAAGCGCGATTGTGTCTATCGCCCACTGGTGTGACTGAGACCGTGTAATCGCCTGGCGACATCCATGCGTGGTTCACGATGAAATCTTTTTGCGGAGCGCTCCATACTGAGACCGCAGTTGGTTGTGCTGCGCCAGGCGCGGTTGCATTCAGGGCGGACCATTGCAACCGATACTGAATGTCATCGTGGTACGGATAGCATGGCCGCATGCGGAAGCTGTAACTGGCCGGCTGAGCTACTGCCGCAATGCCATTCGCGGCGACAAGCGGAGAGAGCGCGGTTGAGCCTACTAAGTCGCCGAAATAGAGATGCTTCGAAAAGAGAACATCTCGCTTTCTCGCCGTCTCGTGGCCATTCGGAACAACACCCTTTGCGCCTGGGAAGTAATCGCCAGTAGTCGGATCGGTGATTCCCATCGTGCCGACTTGCCAGGTGGCGTAGATGTTGGCGTCGATATCGGCGGTGAGCGCCTTTACACTGTCGCTTGGCGAGTTCGTGCCCGCTGCAGCTCCGCATCCTGCTCCCTCATAAGCCCACACGTCTCCGGAGATAGCAATTTCGGGTCCCGCACGTCCCATCAGCAAACCTTCGTCAACTCCGACTTGAACGGCCGCCCAGAAGTAGGGCTCGATCGTCGCCCGAGCAGCGATATGCGGACGCAAGCTCGGGTTCTGCAAGATCTCGGACTGCGCGGTGAGTTTCGTGAAATCGTGCTGACAGCCGTGGCCGTTGCACGTGAAGGAGAACGGTCCTTCTTTCTTGGTGGACGCGGTAAAGTTCGCTTCGATCTGGCCGGTGCCGTTGTAAGTGATGCCACCACGCAGGTACAAGTAGGCTTCGATAAAGATTGGCACCGGTCCCGCCCAAATCGGCGCGTTGGGAATGAGCTGGATCGCCGGCGGCGCAAAGAAATCCTTGCTGCCGTTGAATGCGATCTGCTGCACGTTAGCGGCTATGTTCGCGGTGGCAGAAAGATGGCCGTTCTGGACTGAAACGTCGCGCGGGCGGATAAAGAACGGCAGAGGCACGTTTCCGGTAAAAACGGCCATGCACGGGATGTAGAACACTGACGCTTCAGCGTCCATGTCAACCGAGACTGGCAGATCGAACCTGACGGTACCTTGGCCCAGTTTCAACGAACCGAGATCGACCGTATAGCCCAGGTTCTGTATGGAAGGACTGACGTGCCGCCGTACCGAAAGCCTGTGATCGACCCAGCATTCATCGAATTTTTCGAAGTCTTTCGTAGCCTCGCTCTGCCAGTGCTTCCACCATTTGTTGCTCTGTCCAGTCGCTTGCTTGTAAGCGTCTGAGATCTGGCCGCCCGCGTGTTCGGCTTCTTTCTCCGCGTGCTTGGCGTCTTTTGATAATTCGTGTTCTGCATGTTTCAAGCTTTGAGGGTCTGGATCGGGCCTGTAGGACGCGTACACCAGGTGAGCCGCTCTGTCGTGCATGGCGCCGCGCGGAGGTTGTTGCGTGGGAGTGGCCTTTGGCAGCGGTGTGTGTGTTTTGGCCCATTGCTCCGCGATCTGCTTGTTGACGATGTAGATCGGTGGTTCGCCTTCGTCGAGATTCCTGGCGTGCTCGAGAAGAGCGTCCCGCGCAGATTCCGGCAGCAGGCCTTGGCGAAACGCATTCTCGATCGCCTCAGGTCCTGTGAGTCGCATGATGTCGGACTCGACCTGTTGGCCGTTGACGTTGGCGACTACGTGGCGCAACTCAAGATTCTCTTGTTTTCTGGTGACACTGATCCTTGCCTGACCAATCACGGATCCGATCGTCGGCTGTGCAAGGTTCAGGGTCGCGCCGGCAGTGGTTTGCTGGTCGCTGCGGACGCCCATCGACGCGGGCGGTCTCTGCGATGCCTGTGCAAGTGCGAGCGAAGCTCCGGCCGCGAACGCGCTAAATGCCGCGATTGCGCTGAACCACAGTTGTAGTTTGCTTCCTGACATAACTGCTCCTCCCGAACCGCCGGTCTGTTACCTCTGATCGCTACTTGCCTAATGTGGCCACTTCGGGATTTTCTTCTTGATCTTGTCTTCGACTTTCTGGACCGCCTGGTCGGCGCTTTGCGTGACGGTAGCGTTTGTGGTTTGTGCGCTCTGGGACTGGTCGCCTTGTGATTGCGCTGGCGGTACCGGGGTGCCAGCCGCGGTGCCGGGGATAGTCGCGTCTGCTGCCGGAGATACGAGTGCGCCGGTATCGGGAGCGGCAGCTACAGTCGTGCTTGCCGTGCCTGACTCTGCATCAGCGAGCGGAGTCGGATTGTTAAAGCCGCTGGCGAACTCCTGCCGTGTGCTGTCGTATTTCCCGATGAAGTCTTGCAATACGGCGGCTGCAGATTGCAGGTTGGGAGCCTTCTTGAAGGCGATGAGCGTGGTCTTGAATGCCTCAGCCTTGCCTATCATGTCCTGCGCCACGCGAATGCCGGCGACGATAAGGTTCAGGGTTCGATACTTCGAAGTGAACGCCGGAACCTGCTGCTGAAACGAGGAGACGTCACTCTGAAGCTGTTGCACCTGTGCCGCGCAACAGCTCTGGACCGCAGTGCTGGCGACGTCCGCCGAGGCGGCTGTCGCGCTCGCGTCTGCGGCTGCGGAATCTGCGGATGCAGGCGAAGTTCCCGCAACGTAGGTCGCCGGTGCCGTGGAGTCAGTCGAGGTTGACTGGCCTGCATCCCCAAACGATGCCGCAGATGGGGATGCAGTTCCCGCTGTCGAGCCGGTCGTGCCGGTGGGCGTGGCATCAGATGTTGAAGCCGAGTCGGCTGCCGGAGGCGCGGAATTATCGCTGGCGATCCCGGACGTCGTGCCACCTGTTGCAGAATCGCTTACCGGTGCCGCGGGAGTAGCAGTGACCGGCGGCAACCCTGCCGCAACTAAAGCTGGGTTCAGCTTTGCTTGTAGCGCCAGGATGTCGCGCCGGATGCGCACCATACCGGCATTGATCTGGATGCCGTTGACCCCCGGCATGGGAGGCGCATCGAGGGCGTTTGCGGCTGTATAGGTGGTCGGAACAACGCGATAGCGGTAGATCATGCCGTGCGGTCCGATGACGTAAGCACGGTCGCGGCGTGGGAAGTTGAATCTTAGTTCGGCGTAGCGCGGCCCGAGTGGGAAGGCGATGTTGTGCGACATCTTCCAGTGCTGGCCGGAATCGGCCGAGTACGAAACGCGAAAGGTGTCGCTATTGTCCGGGCTCGGACCAATCACCCAGCCTACTTCGGGGTCGGCGAACCTCACCAGTGGCGAGAGGCCTGCGGTGCTCAGACCGATGGAGCCTGAAAGAAGAGCGTGCCACGTCCTGGCGCCATCCGAAGTCAGATAGGTCCTGCCTCCACCAGTGTTCATCAGCATGACGCCGTGATCGAGATCGGTGAAGAACCACTGGTTGTTTGAGCCCCAGTCGGCGATATCGTTAACATTTTGGGTCCAGTGCTCGCCGGCGTCGTCGGTCCTGAAGAAGGCAACTCCCCCACTCCAGTCGGCGGAGGCATAACCGGAGCGGCTGGAGACCATCTGCAGTTTTTGCACTCGGCAGTCTTCCGTGTGTGGCAGGCCTTGCACGATCACGCGAACTTTGCAGAGAGCGACGTTGTGCCAATGACGGCCGCCATCGTTGGTGACGTAGAAACCGCCCATGTTCCCGACCAGGGCAATCGCGTGTCGTACCGAAGTGAAGGCGTAATCGTTGCCTGGCTCTTCGCCAATCTGCTCCCAGTTTTCGCCGTCCATGGTGCGCAACAGGTGTTGCGGACTGTCGCCAGTCACTGCCCAGCCATGTCGAGCGTCGAGGAAACGAAGCTGCCCAATCGGTTTCTCCGGGCCATTCGGATCGCCTCCGACTTGGGCCTTCCAAGTCTTGCCACCATCTGTAGTCTTAAGAATGGTGGCATGTTCGCCGGAAACCCAGCCTACGTCCGGGCTCACAAAGAAGACGTCAGTCAGGTTGATGTCCTGACCGTAATTGACTGGCTCGAAGATCCCCTTGTACTGGACACTGTCCGTTGGAGCGGAGGCCGCAGGCTTTGGCCTCACCATTGAGCCGGCATGATGCGATGTGGTCACCTGCGCTGCGCCTACCATCGCGCAAAGTATGATGGTCGTTAACAAAGTCGATGAGCTTTGCCGCTTCATGTTCTCCTCCGCCGCAGGGTAGTTCCGGCCTGCGCACCAGGCCCAATCTGGGTTTGACTCCATTCCGATTGACAGCCCGACCCTACAGGGCCACAATGCCCAAATTGGTCCCCCCACTCTGGTCCATTGCGGCTGTGAACATTACCCCCGCAGCCTTTAAAAATGACTTGAAGAATTCCTGAATTTTGGGTGAAAGGAATTTGTGGCGACTTCAGATGTAGGTGCGGCCCACTGCTTTGAGTTCGGCAATTACCGCCTGGATCCTCAAGAACGCCTGCTCAGCCTGAACAATGAAGTGGTGCGCCTTTCGCCCAAGGCGTTTGAATTACTTCTCTTGTTGGTTTCCTGCTCCGGACATTTAATCGAGAAAGCCGAAATCAAGCGCACCGTGTGGCCCGACACTTACGTTGACGAGACCAACATCGCGCAGCATGTGTCGCTTCTGCGCAAGGCTCTGCATGACGGCGAGAATGGGAATCGGTTCATAGAGACGGTCCCGCGCGTTGGCTATCGGTTCATGGCTGAAGTACGCGAAGTGGTTTCTGAAACTCCACCGAGAGACAACGGACAATCTCAGCTAGCGGCAACAGCTCCGGACAATCAGCGGACGATCCGAGTGCAGCACGTCGCGCATTCGTCCCGACTAAAGCACTGGCCGTCATCGGCAAAGCTAGTTGCCTCGATAGCGGCGCTGGTTTTAGTCGTCGGCGGTTTGTGGCTCGCGCGAGCAATAATCAGCCGCAGATCGAGCAGTCGAGTCGAGAGCATCGCCGTCCTTCCGCTGACCAACATGTCCACGGATGAGTCGCAGGATTACTTCGCCGACGGCATTAGCGAGGCGCTCATCACCGATCTCTCGAAGCTTGGATCGCTGCGCGTGATCTCGCGCGGTTCCGTAGTGCAATACAAAGACTCTCATGAATCGCTCACAGCGATTGGCCGCACGCTGGGCGTGGATGCCATCGTGACAGGCGCGGTGTTCCGCTCAGGCGGCCAAGTGCGGATCACGGCTCAATTAACGCGTGTTGCCGATGGCCAGAACATGTGGGCCGAGCAGTATGACCGCAGCGCGCGAGACATCATCGGGCTGCAGAATGAAGTCGCGACTGAGATTGCTGAGCAGATTCGTTTCAGGTTCACGCCCGAACAGCGCCGGCAATTCATGATTGCGAAGAGCAACAATCCTGAAGCCCATGAGGCCTACCTGAAGGGCCGCTATTTCTGGAACCGGCGCACCGAATCCGATTATTTGACCGCGATCAAGTACTTCGAGGAGGCCATCGGCCATGATCCC
>DATEKE010000288.1:0-20760 GCA_035277605.1 Terriglobales bacterium
GCGCCGTATTCGGGAGCCATGTTGGCTATGGTCGCGCGGTCGGCAAGAGCGAGTTCGGAAAGTCCTTCGCCGAAGAACTCAACGAATTTGCCGACTACGCCGGTCTTGCGCAGCATTTCAGTGACGGTGAGCACGAGATCGGTGGCGGTCGAGCCTTCTTTCAACTTGCCGGTGAGCTTGAATCCGACAACCTGAGGCAGCAGCATCGATACAGGCTGGCCTAGCATTGCGGCTTCGGCTTCAATGCCGCCCACGCCCCAGCCGAGCACGCCGAGGCCATTGACCATGGTGGTATGCGAGTCCGTGCCGACGAGAGTGTCTGGATATGCCTGCCATTCGCCATCAACCTTGTGTGGAAAGATAACGCGCGCAAGGTACTCCAGATTGATCTGATGTACGATTCCCATATCGGGAGGAACGACGGAAAAGTTATTGAACGCCGATTGTCCCCAGCGCAGGAACGCGTAGCGCTCGCGGTTGCGCTCGAACTCGAGGATCGCATTGGCGTGAAATGCATTGGGCGTACCAAACTCATCGACCTGCACTGAGTGATCGATTACCAACTCTGCCGGTTGTAATGGATTAATGGCATTCGGATCGCCGCCGAGACGTTTCATGGCATCGCGCATTGCGCCCAGATCGACGACCGCAGGAACGCCGGTAAAGTCCTGCATCAGCACACGAGCGGGGGTGAAAGCGATTTCCCGAGATGGAGCTGCCGCCGCCTGCCACTGCGCCAGAAAGCTGATGTCATCTTTGCTAACGGATTTTCCATTCTCAGTGCGCAGCAGGTTTTCCAGCAGAATTCGCAGTGAATAGGGAAGGTGCTGGGTGGAGACTCCTTGCTTATCGAGAGCGTCAAGACGAGAGATCTGATACTGCCGATTGCCAACGCGCAGCGTCGCGCGCGCTCCAAATGAGTTCATAACATCATTGTAGTGCGAGCGAACGAAATGCGCTTTCATCCGGCGCGCGAGGGTTTGTGTATGCTGATGTGCCGCACGTGAAAGGAGCAGTTGAAGATGGCTCAGAAGTTTCAGGCTGGTGATGGTCCGTTCCATTTCAAGACAAAGCTCGTAGACGTAGACAACATGGAGAGCGCAGCGATGCGTCCGCCATTCGATGTTCCTACCGTTTTCGGAACGAGAGCGCGCGTGCCGGTGCGCGGAACCATCAACGGCGCAGCGTTTCGCAGCTCATTGTGCAACATGGGCGACGGCTACTTCATGGTGGTGAACAAAGAGCTGCGTACTTCGGGGAAATGCAAGGCCGGCGATACAGTCGATGTTGTGCTCGAACGCGACCACGAAGAACGAGTCGTCGAAACTCCGGACGAGATCAACAAGGCGCTGAGCACAAACAAGACGGCGCACGCAACATGGGAATCGCTGTCATTTACGCAGAAAAAAGAGTGGGTTCGCGCGGTTACCGAAGCAAAGAAGGAAGAGACCCGGCGCGCGCGAATCGAGAAGCTGGTCGCGGCGATGAAGGCGGGCAAGAGAATAGGATTCTAACGATCTGGAGCTTGCGTGAAAGTTCGAGATATCATCAGGATGCTTGAGCAGGACGGATGGGAATTGAAGAGAACCAAGGGAAGTCACAGGCAATATAAGCATCCAATCAAGACTGGACGAGTGACTCTGCCTGGACATCCAATGACGATTTGCCGCCAGGGACATTGAATAGCGTGCTGAAGCAAGCAGGATTGAAACGATGAAATATGTAGTCGTGTTCGAAAAGTCAGCTACTGGTTGGGGGGCATATGTCCCCGATCTACCAGGTGTGATCACTACCACCAAAACCAAGCAAGAAGCGCAGCAGCTCATCCGTGAAGCCATTGCCTTTCACCTCGAGGGCCTTCGCGAAGATAACCTGCCGATCCCCGAGCCCAGCGCAAGTGCGGAAGTCGTGAGTGTGTAAAACGGAACTTTTTTCGCCGCCTGGTCTTCGACCAATCCTCAATACCGAAAGTCCCTATGTCATTTGAAAATATCCGCTTCGAAACTCGCGACCAGATTGCTTACGTCACGATCGACCGCCCCAAGGTTCTCAACGCGCTGAACATGGCGACGATGAGCGAACTGCGCACAGCTTTTTCGCAATTGAAAGAAGATCGCAACGTGCGCGTGGTAATCCTTACCGGAGCAGGCGAGAAGTCGTTTGTTGCCGGAGCCGATATCGGCGAACTGCAGAAGAATAATCCAGTCGAAGCCAAGGAATACACGCATCGTGGACAGGCGGTGCTCGATCTCATCGAGAACCTTGGAAAGCCGGTAATTGCGTGCATCAACGGCTTCGCGCTGGGCGGCGGATGCGAGATGGCGATGGCCTGCACCATGCGTCTCGCCAGCGAGAATGCCAAATTGGGACAACCGGAAGTGAAGCTCGGCATCATTCCTGGATACGGCGGCACTCAGCGCCTTCCGCGGCTTGTCGGCAAAGGAATTGCGATGCAGCTTCTTCTCACCGGCGAGATGATCACGGCGCAGGAGGCTCACCGCATCGGCTTGGTAAACGAAGTAGTTCCGGCTGCGCAGCTCATTTCGCGGGCTGAAGCAGTTGCACAAGCGATCATCAAGAATGCTCCTCTTGCCATCCAGTACAGCCTTGAAGCAGTGAACCACGGCATTGAAATGACACAGCAGGAGGGGCTCTATCTCGAAGCCACGTTGTTTGCAGTCTGCTGTGCAACGGAAGACAAGAAAGAGGGCACAACGGCGTTTCTGGAGAAGCGCGCAGCAACTTTTGCTGGGAAGTAGCCTTTGTACTGTCATTCCGAACGCCTGCTGTTGGCGGAGGAATCCCTACAGACTTCAACCTATCAACGCGAGCTCATGGTGTAGGTAGAGATTCCTCTCTCCGGCTCACGCAAACTGGGCGTGAGCGCCCGCTCGGAATGACAAACAAAAGATGCACGTGTTACGATTTCGACTTCTGCTCTCAGGGCCTGAGCCCGTCTGCTGCTACCCCTTGCGGCAACCGGTGATGTCCTATGGTTCACCTCGCCAGGTCGCGTCTGGTCGTGCTTTCGCGATTGGTGTGTGAGCAACAAGACTTTCGCAGTTCCAGGAGAGAGCGCCCGGGCAGAGTAGCGGCGCGTCCGCCCAAACGGACGCGATCCTCCGCAGCCAATCTTCTCTCCTCGCACTCGCTCGCGCGCCCCTCAAGAGTTTCAAATCAGAACACAATTCCGCCCCGCATCGAAAGGAGTTTCACGTGAAGACCTACGAAAGCGCGAACTTGCGCAATGTGGCCGTGGTCGGCCACTCGCATTCGGGAAAGACCTCGCTCATCTCCGCCCTGCTCTACACCGCGGGTTCCACGCCGCGACTGGGACGCGTTGACGACGGCTCCGCCACTACTTCCTGGGACGATGAAGAAATTGCGCGGCAGATGTCCATCAGCGCCACACCTGCGTACTGCGAGTGGGAGAAGTGCAAGGTCAACCTGATCGACACGCCCGGCTTCAATATGTTTCTTCACGAGGCAAAAGCCGCGTTGGTTCCAGCCGAAGCAGCACTGGTAGTGGTCGATGGTGTGAGCGGAGTCGAGGCGATGACGGCGCGCGTTTGGGACTATGCGGCAGAGATGGAGATGCCGCGCATCATCGTTGTCAATCGCATGGATCGCGAGCGCTCCGACAAAGATCGTGCGCTCGAGTCGCTGCGCAATGCTTTCGGACGGCAAGTCGTGCCCGTGTTTCTGCCCATCGGCAGCGAACGTAATCTGACCGGCGTCGTGGACCTGGTCACGATGAAGTCTTATGCGTATTCACTCGGCGGAAATGGCAAAGGCAAGGAAGGACCGATTCCTGCAGAACTTGCCGAAGAAGCCAAGGCTGCGCATGAAGCTCTGGTCGAACTCGTTGCTGAAGGTAAAGACGAGTTGATGGAGGAATTTTTCGACAAGGGAACCATTCCGGAAGAGCACCTGATCAGTGCCTTACACGAAGCGATTCGCGATGATCGGATCTTCCCTGTTCTCTTCGCTTCGGGACTTGGAAATATCGGCACCGATCACGTTCTTGATTTCCTCGTGACTTATGCCCCGACCGCAGCGGAGCGTCCAGAGGTGAAGCTTGCCGCAGCAGCCAGCGCAGCAACAGCCTCCGGCAATGGACATGGCGGAAGCAGCAATGGAACGTCATCGAGCGAGAGGCTCGCAGTGAGCGACTCGGGGCCGCTGGCGCTGTATGTCTTCAAGACCATTTCCGATCCGTTTGCGGGCCACATTTCGTTTTTTAAGGTTTTCTCCGGCGTAGTGAAAAACGACGCAACGGTGCAGAACTTCACGCGGAACGTCTCGGAAAAGTTCTCACATCTGTCGATCATGCAAGGGAAAACGGCGGTTGGAGTGACCGAACTCCATGCCGGAGATATCGGCGCTGTCGCTAAGCTGAAAGGCACGCTTACCGGCGACAGTCTCGGCGACAAAGCCAAGCCCATTCAATTTGCCTCGATCACTTTTCCTGAACCCGCCATCACTTTTGCTATCGAGCCCAAGACACGCGCCGACGAAGACAAACTCGCGAACGGCCTTCACAAGCTGATGGAAGAAGATCAAATGGTGCGCTTCTTCCGCGACGAACAGACCAAAGAATTCCTCATCGCCGGCACCGGGCAGCAGCATATCGAGGTAATCGTCTCCAAGCTCAAGAAGCGATATCACACCGAAGTCGTATTGAAGGCGCCAAAAGTGCCATATCGGGAAACGATTCGCGGACGCGCCGACGCTCACGGGCGTCATAAGAAGCAAAGCGGCGGCCACGGCCAGTTCGGCGACTGCAAAATCAAAATGGAACCGTTAGTGCGTGGCGCGGGCTTCGAGTTCGTGAACGACATCTTCGGCGGCGCAATTCCCAAAAACTTTATTCCCGCTGTGGAGAAAGGAATCATCGAGACGGCCGCACGCGGATTTCTAGCCGGATATCCGGTGGTCGACTTCAAAGTCACGCTTTATGACGGCTCCTACCACGATGTCGACTCCAACGAACTTTCATTCAAAATGGCGGGACGTTTAGCGTTCCGTCAGGGCATGGAGCAAGCAAAGCCCACGCTACTCGAGCCCATCATGCACGTCGAAATCTCTATTCCCGACGAGTTTGCAGGAAGCATCATGGGAGATCTGAACTCCCGCCGCGGACGCATTCAAGGCATGGACAACAAGGGCGGCACAACAGTCGTAAAAGCCGAAGTGCCCATGGCGGAAATGCTGACGTACGGCGTCGATCTGACTTCGATGACGCAAGGCCGCGGAAGCTTTTCCATGGAGATGGCGCACTACGACGTCGTTCCAGCCGCGTTGCAGGAGAAGATCGTCTCCGCCGCCAAAGCAGAGCGTGGCGAACTCGTCGAAGTTGAAGAGTAAGGATCACCACGGAGCCACGGAGAACACAGAGTCTGATTAGCAAAAAACATAAGCCTCCGTGTGCTCCGTGTTTCCGTGATTTATGTCTTCGGCGGCTTTGGAATCGATGATTTCGGTCGTGCCGCTCGCTCTGCATTCTTTGGAACAGCTGATTTCGGTGGTCTTGGATGCTTCGCCTTGGGGGCGATTCGTTTAGCCGGCTTTGGCGTTTGCGCGCGTTTCGGCGGTTTGGGTAGCTGTAGCGTAGGCAAAATCAGCGGCGGGGCGATCGGCGGCATTGGCGCCGGGATTTCGTCCACTAACGAATTCGACGGACCTGCTGGGCGTACCGGCATGACCGGAGCCGGTGGACTCGCGATAGTCTGCAGAGGCGGGGGCTCGACCAATGACTGCGGGATTTCCGGCTTTGGCTCTTTGCTGACAAGCGGCTCCGTGGAATTTGTGTTCGCGCCAGTGGGTTTCAGCACCAGATCGGCGAGATGCAGGTAATAGCTGTATGGAGGATCGGTGAGACCTCGACGCCCACCTTCGCCCTTGATCTTGCGTTCCAAATCGGGAGCTATCCAAAGTCCTCGCGATGGGACCTTGTGCGCTCGGGCAGGTGCCTTCTTCTTTGCAGTCATGTTGCTGAAGCGGATGCTCCAGCCACGATACTAGATTTCACTGTTCCAGGAATGACATGGCCCAGAATTGCGCAGGAAAGTAGTGCTAATAGCAGAACAGCCGGAGCTTTGTCTCCGGCTGCTTTCGATTCAGGACTCGATCTGCTCACATCTTCTGCTGGACTGTGGGTGTTCCGCGTCCGCGGCCACTTGCGAGTTGCGCGACCAGAGAGATGATCCAGATTGCGAAGAAGAGCCAAATCCAAGCGCCGATAGCGTACACACCTACGAGCCCCAGAACCCACAATACAAAGAAAATTACCGCCAATGTCCACAGCATATTTGTTCTTACCTCCTTGCCATACTAAGTAAGAAAGGCTGAACAAGGGCGGCCGTTGTCCCCCCAAAGGCGCGATCGCTTGCAGGTGCAATAACCGGACCGCGCACTTTATGCATCCGCAATTGGAGGCAGGTTTTTCACCCGGGCAGTCAGGGACTTCTCTGCCGCGACCGCCAGCCGATCGAGGCAGGACTGTGTCTCTTTCCAGCCTTCTTCTCCAAGCTGCTCGCGCAGTCTCTCTTGCGCGCGGTACCAATATGGGAGCGCCGTCTCGAGTTGCTGTTGCCCAAGCGAAGTTGCTGTGTACAGGTGTTCGCGACGGTCTGTTCCGGAATGAAGTTCGATCCAACCCGCACGACGCATGGTCGCCAATCGTCTGGTGAGTGTCTCGACGGCAATGGAAAGATCTTTAGAGAGTTGCCACTGAGCAATCTGTCCCGCCTCCGAGATTGCGCGTAGCAGCACGAACTGTGTTGCCTTCATTCCCAGTGGGGCTAAAACTACGTCGTAAAGCTGGGTTACGCTGCGTGCTGCGCGCCGGGTAAGCGAGCAGGCGCAATCTGCGTCGAGCGCGCCACAACGCGTTGCCGCCGTGGCTACATTCGTCGATTTAGTCCCGCCATTGCTGTGGCGGGGCTCCGAATTATCTTGTTCACGGATATAAAAGCCTGACATAAATGTTCAAATCCCCCGGTACTTCTATCTTACTGCGAATGCGTAATAGCAGAGCAGCACGACAGCATGCGATGAGAGTTAGCCACAAAAAAAGTTCGGCGCGAATCTGGGAGGAGGGTTCACGCCGAACCGGAGGCCAACAGCCCCGGGAAGTTGAGGAACAGCCTTCATGAGCTGTGATGCGCTGCCACGAACAATCGAATCGCCCGACTTTGTTGCCATACAAAGAGGCTGTTCCGATTTAATTCAATCGCAGACGATCGCGGCGACGGCGATCGTGGCGCGAGCAGTAAACAATTTCTTCCACCATCTCCGTGTATGACCTGCCTGATTTTTTGGCCGCCATGAAGAATTCAGAGTTGCTGGAGAGCCACGGATTCGGATTCGCTTCGATCACGAATATTTCGCCCTTATCCGTCAGGCGCATATCAATGCGGCCGTAATCGCGAAGTTGAAGCGTGTGATATGCGTCGAGTGCGATCTTCTGCAGACGCTCAGTGGTTTCCTCATCGAGATCTTCAGCAGGAGCGGACTTCGTGACTTTGTACGCCTCCGTCTCCTTCTCCCACTTCACTTCTGTGCCGGCGACTTTAGCCATGCCTTCAGGAAGTTTGGACAAATCTAATTCGATCAGCGGCAGAGCTTCGGGACGTTCATTTCCCAAAACGGCAACGTAGATCTCGCGCCCGTCGATGTACTCCTCGATCAGTGCGGGCGAGTCGAACTCGTCCTGGACGTAATGAATGCGTTCCATCAACTGTTTCACCGAAGACACCACTGAATACTGGTCGATGCCGATGGAGCCATCTTCGGAAGTAGGCTTTACGATCAGTGGAAAATTGATGTCCTCCGCATGATCGAGACGCCCGCGATAGCAAGTAGCAAAGTATGGCGAGTTAACAGCATGGAACTTGAACAGCTTCTTCGCGAGCGACTTGTCCTGAGCAAGATACAGGCCTTGTGGACCCGCGCCGGTATAAACGCGCCCCAGCAAATCCAGATAGGCGGCGATATGCATTTCTTTGGTGTCATCACCGGCGTATGACTCCGTTAAGTTAAAAAATAGATCGGCATCGCTCTTCGACAGCACAGAGAGCGTTTTGTCCGTGCCGTCAAGAGGCTGATAGCTCGGCTCGTGCCCAAGCTTCTCCAGCGCCTCGAAGATCTCTTCGCGATCATGCTTCTCGCGGCGACGCTTGCGCTTTTTCGACTTACGTTTAGGTTCGGGCGGAGCTTCGGTTTCTTCCTCTCCCCAGGAGTCGTAGAGAATCGTGATTTTCAGTTTTTCTGCCATTGTCTACGAGGTTACAGGTGACAGGGAACAGGTTACAGGGAAGAGCTCAGGCCCGAAGGGCAGAAAGAAGCGGAGCCCAGCGGCGTGCGCCCTGGATGATCGTGTACCGCACTCCAAGCTCTGAAACGGCGCCACGATCCCCTGGTTAGACGGAGACATACGACGGATCACGATGAAACTGGTGCTCTGGAACGTTGGCATTTTTGCTTAGCCGGTCGCAGTCGATTGCCCGCGCATTAGCCGTCCCTTTGGGACTCGGAACCAAAATGGCACATTTCCCAGGGCTTATGCCACTGGCTGCACATGTTTACGGCCCTTCGGGCCTGAATGCGTTAGTTGCTTTTTCCTTGCTGGTTACGTCCTGGTCTTCTTCTTTCGTATCCTTTGCCTGATCTTGTCTCTTCCCAATCTTTCTCTTCCCCGTCCATTTTTTGTTCCCTTCCGGACGGAATTTTCCTCGAGTCACATAGTTCATCGCTAGCGCCGTCGCATAGACGGTGATTTCGGTCAGGTATTCCTTCTCGCGAGAAACTTCAGCTTTGAGTTGTAGTTCTGCGACGCGATTCTCTATGGATTCGACCAACTTTCGGACGAGGGGTCGCTGCATTCCGGTCCAGTACGTTAGCTTCTCAACCAGAGACTGACGTCTCTCTGCCAGCAAATCCGCGGCCAGCCGAACCCCTTTTCGCTTGCGTGGAGAAACATTAAATATGTCCTCGAGATCAGTATCCAGCGCAAGATCCCCGGGCGACGGCTGCTCGGTCAGGGCTCGTTCGTAGAACTCGGCAACGGTCGCGTCCATCTCCTCAACGGTAATGTCAGTGGCTCCCGTCGCGCGCACCGGATCGACATCTCCCAACTGACGCGCCATGCGATCGGCATAGCGCAGTTTCTGCAGGGCGGGCCAGTTCTTGTAACGCTCGCGCCAGCGCGAACGAGGCGTGAGCCACACCGCGAAGGTCTCAGCAAAATCTTCGTCCGGATGTTTCTGCGCGTACCAACCTTCCATGTGACGCACAAAATCGCGGGAGAAAGGCACTGGACGATAGAGATCACGGTAAGGACGGCGAAATGGGCCAAACAATTCCTTCCACTCCGGCGTCTTGTACAGGGCATAAGCGTAGTTGATCGCGTGCCCAGCCTCGTGGCGCAGGTACATCATGATTTGCCGCGAGTCTTCAAGATCGTTCATCTCTTTTTCTAAACGCGCCAATTTGGGATCTGCCAGGTAAAACGGAATTCCAATCACCGGTTCACCTGAAGGACATCCCCATTCATCTGTGAGATAGCACAGCGGACGGAACTTCTTCAGCCCTTTCGCTTCGAGTTCTCGGTAAAGCTGCTGCACAAAGCGCTCGAGCGGAGAGCCCTCAAGTTTGAGTCCGAGCTCGCGGATTGGCTTGCCCAGTATCTCCTGAATTTCCGGCGGCGCTTTTTCAAAGGTAGGCACAGTGGTCTGGTGTGGAGGTTAGCACGTCGCTCCGAGGCGTTGCCTCTTCGGGACTTTCAGGCCATAAACACTTTGGTTCCAGCAATCCGGTATGAAATTCCGCTATCGGAACCCTCTCCGCATAACATGCAGCTGGACGGAAGCCGGGCGAGTGTCCATCTTTAGAGACTCGAAATCTGCGCCGCACTTCGGTATAAGTCATGGGAAGGAAGTCGCGATGACGAAACCTGCAGTTATCGGAATTTCAGTCTTAGTTTCTTGCTTTACGCTGGTGGCGTGCGGTGGGTCCAATTCGGGCAATAGCACAGGTGGAGGCGGAGGGTCGTTCACAGGAACCCCGGTGTATGTGAGCAACAGCAGTAGCCCCTTAGTATCGTTTTATCTGCTCGATTCAACATCAGGAGCTCTCCAGCGCGGAAGTGGATCGCCCGTTTCAACCGGCGGCTCCACTCCAGATTCGCTTGCCGTCGATCCAGCGAAGAAATTTCTCCTGGTTTCGAACCCTTCATCAGCGAATATTTCGGTTTTCAACGTTAACATCACGACTGCGGCTTTGAGCGCGGTAAGCGGCTCTCCATTCGCGGCAGGAGCGAGCGCAGCCAGGCTGATCGTGCACCCGAAAGGCAACTTCGTATACGCGCTCAGCTCCACTCCAGCGGAGATTCTCGCCTACTCCTTCGATTCAACCACAGGAGCTCTTGCTTCACTCTCAGGCTTCCCGCTCTCACTGAGCGCCTCGGGCCAGAGCGGGCTTGCGATCTCGCCTAACGGGCAGTTCTTGTACACGTCGAATCCTAATACCAACCTAATCACCGGCTTTTCAATCGGCACGGATGGGACCCTCACGCAGCTCGCAGCAACAACATCACCGAGCAAGGGATCTCCAGTATTCCTGACCTTCGACAGCAGCGGCTCATTCCTTTTCGCAGTCAATGCCGGAGGAAATCTCGGCGGTCCAAGCGTCTCCACATTCAGCATTTCAGCAGCCGGTGCGCTGACTGAAGTTGCCGGATCCCCGGTGACGGTAGGAACAGCGCCGGTGAGCGCAGTTTTTTCACAAGGGTTCTTATACGTCTTGAATCAAACCTCGGGCACGATCTCCGCGTTTGCGGTTACCAGTTCCACAGGGCAGCTTACCGAACTGAAAGGCTCACCGTTTACCGTGGGCGCCCACCCAGTGTCGCTCACCACGGCTGCTCTGGGAAAATTCCTCATCGCGACGGCCACCGGTACCAGCGCCAGCGGCTCGATCGCGGTGTTCTCGATTGCGGCGGATGGGACTCTCACTGGAGTAACAGGTTCGCCGTTCACTCCCGATACAGCGACTCCAGACCAGGTGCTGGCGTTTTAAGACGGCGAATGCTCCGAACCTGACTCACAGCGCAAGGCCTCATCAGAATGTTGGTCAGCCCTGCACCGAGATTAGATGAGATCGTCTCGTCCGGGCCAATGAGATATCTGATGAGATTCGATTAGATCGGATGAGATCAAGTGAGATCAGAGGAGGTCATGTAAAGCAATGGTTTTCACGCCGGTGAGAGTTCGAATTTACTATTCCAGAAAAATTCGACGAACCCGTTTCCCAACGGCGCACAGAATCTCGTAGGGGATCGTTCTTAGCATTTCCGCCATTCTCCATGCGGTGAGCTGCTGCTCGTCCTGCTTGCCGATCAGAACTGCTTCATCGCCGATCTCGCATCCGGAGAGGCGTGTTACATCGATCGTGGTTACGTCCATCGAGATCTTTCCAACGATCGGGGCCAATTGGCCGCGAACCAGCACTTGGCCGCGATTCGAAAGGCCACGATTGAGCCCGTCGCCGTAGCCAACGGCAAGGGTTGCGATCTTCGCCGGCGCGGAAGTTACATGAGCGCGGTTGTAGCCAACGCCTTGACCGGCCCTGACTTCACGGACGTCAATGATGCGCGTCTTCCAGGAGAGCACAGGCCGTAGCGGAAATTCAGCGATAGAGGAACTCGCTCCTGCGGCCGTGACAAACGGCAAAGAGTAACCATAAAGAGCGATTCCTGGACGAACCAAGGCAGTCTGTGTTTTCCCATTTTGGACCAGATTCCGCCAGCTCTTTTCATGGGCAACGATGGCGGCGCTGTTGGCAACGTGCAGGCAGGCAGGGCGCAATCCAGCAGCCGCGAGCTGCTCAAGCGCCTGCTGGTAAGCGGTAATCTGATCTTCAACATCAGCCGCATCGACTACTTCCGAGGACGCCAGATGCGAATGCAATCCTTCAATGCAAACTGCCTCGGCTTTCCTTGCAGCTTCGAGCAGCATTTCCAGCCGGTGCGGCTGCACACCCTGGCGGGACATTCCCGTGTCTACCTCAATGTGGACCGGAACGGAAGGTTTCCCAAGCCTCTCCGCCGCGGAGTTGAGTTCCGCAATTTGCTCCCTGTTCCATACAGCTGGAGTGAGATTGTGCTCCACAGCGGCCTCAGCTTCACCGCGCCAGATCCCGCTCATCAGCAGAATGCGACCGCCAATCCCGGCTCGACGCAACTCGATGCCTTCATCTGCGCATGTGACTCCGAACCATTTGGCGCCCGCCGCCTCAAGGGCTCGCGCGCACTGCGGGGCGCCATGGCCGTAGGCATCGCATTTTACGACCGCACAAACGGTGGATTCGCCAGCTACGTGATCACGAATGAGGGAGAAGTTGTGAACGAGATTCGGTAACGAGACTTCCACCCACGTGGGGCGCGTCGGCATGGGGTCAGTCTAACAAGAGCGCATTCGGCAAGCGGCATTCGGCAATCAGCTAAGGCAGTAGAAAAAGCAAGGGTTGGGTTGCGGACGCCCCACCCGCGGCTGGCCAGGATGTCTTTATCCAGTCATGTCTTAATCCCTGGATCCGTATGATCCGCGTCATGTTTTCACGTATTGGCTGTTGCTAGGCCGAATGCCGACTGCCGAATGCCTGTTTACTCTCCATCCAGCTTCTTCAGACGCCGACTCTCAGCCAGCAGTGCCATATTATGACTGAGATTCTGGAGAGTCACGATGCCGACGAGTCGCTGTTGATCCACAATGGGAATCATGGTGAGACCGCGAGTGGTAATTTTGCGAAACGCCGCGGCGAGCGACTCGCCTTTGTGGCAGACCTCGACTACACGGTTCATGATCGATTGCACGTAGCCATTGCCCTCAGAACGAATCGCATCGACGATGCGTTGACGCGAGACGGTGCCTACCAGGTCACCGCTGCGGACTACCGGGAAATCATCTTGCAAAGTGTGCAGCGCTTTTTCGAGAGCGTCCTGCAGGGTGTCGGCAGGAGATAGAACCGAGAAGTCGGTGAGCATGATTTCCTCCATACGCACACTCGAAACGACCGATTGAAAGAGCAGGCTCCGATCTTCGAGATGAGCGGCCACGAACACGCAGAATCCGACCAGCATTGCCCAGACGTTGCCGGCGATGAGTCCCATAATGGTCAGGATCATGGAGAAACCCTGGCCGTAGCCGACAGATTTGCGTGTCGCCTCTTGCCAGGGATCGGGGACATCACCGCCGGCATTCTGCGCCAGCCAAACGCGCAATACGCGTCCGGCTGCGAGCGGATATGCAGGAATCAGGTTCAGCAGTCCAAGCCCGGCGATGATCCATACTGCGCTGCGCGGCAGGTTCGAAGAATGGACGTACGGAGACACAAAGATATTGATATGCGCTACGGCCCCGACCACCACGCCTACGATCGCTGCGAGCGCGAGCGTAGCAACTGGTCCCGCCAACGAAGTGCGAGCTTCTTGAGCAACGGTTATGTTTTTCTCCACCGATCGGTCCGACGTCTCGCCGAGGATCACGCCGCCGATAGGCAGCAACACCAGCCGCTGAAGCTTGTCACGCTTACCTTGCCGGAAAACCGCCCTCGCTGCTTCGTGCACCAGGACAGCTCCGAGGACCACAAAAAACAGAGCTACCCCTCGGGAGACTGAGATATGCGCCTGGTAGGTTTGCGTTACGACCAGAGCGAAAAGGAGAAAGAATGTGAGATGAAGGCGCACCTCGATCCCGAAAAGCGTCCCAACCGGAATGGACCAGGCGCGCACAAAGCGAATATGAGCCACTCCCAATTGTAAAAAATGGTTTCAGGTTCTGTACATTAACTGCGGGCTATCGGCTTTCGGCCAGCAACGATTTTTTTGACAGATTTACTGCTCTTAGCCTCTGAGCTAAAGCGAAGAAGTCTTTAGCAAGCAGAAGGTGATCTGGCCGAAGGCCGAAGCCAATCGCCGAAAGCCACTTTTCTTATGCGCATAATTGCCGGCCAATATCGCAGCCGTAAGCTCATTGCGCCGTCGGGCGCGGCCACGCGTCCGACCTCTGACCGGCTACGCGAGACGTTGTTCAATGTGATCGGGGAGATGGTTGTGGACAGCCTCTGGCTGGATTTATTTGCCGGTTCTGGCGCCGTCGGCATTGAGGCGCTCAGTCGCGGAGCACGGATGTTGTACTTCGTCGAAAGCAGTGCCCGTGCCGTGCGGGCGATTCGAGAGAACTTGAAGAGCCTGTCAATCGACGATGGATTTGAAGTGCAGGATCGGGAAGTGGTGCAGGCGCTGCGTGCTCTTGATGCGTCCGCGATCGAGGCTGACTTCTGCTTCCTCGATCCTCCTTATGCACACTTTGGCGCTTATGAGCAAACGCTCGGTTTTTTATCGCAGTCGCGATTGGTTGGGCCGAGAAGCGTGGTCATCGCTGAGCACGACAAGCATTCTGATTTGCTGGGGCGTTATGGCGCGCTGGAGCGATATCGGCGGCTGCAGCAGGGAGATGCGGTGTTGAGTTTTTATAAGTTGAAGTGAACCGTGCCAAACGATTTGTCGTTCCGAACGCGCAGCGCGAGGAATCTCTACCGACTTCGAGAAGGTAGGCAAGGAGAATTCATCGGTATAGGAGTCCGTAAAGATTCCTCGTCGCCAAAAGCGGGCTTCGGAATGACACGGACGACGCCTAACTACATAAACAGCTCGCGAGTGCGATTGGCAATCGGGTGCTGCATCACATCGAGCTCGTTCTTGACCATGTTGAGCCCGCAGACGCAGTCCTCAAATTTGTCCGAGAGCCTGGCGAATAACGGCGCGGCTGACGCATATTCGAAAATGTCAAATCGGGAAACGATGTAGTAGCTCTCTTTGCCTGCCTTGATGAAGTCTACCAGGCTTTCGAGGCGCCGTCGGCGAAGGCGAGAGTGGTTGATGCTCTCCGGAAACATTCCGGCGAAGAACAGGGTGTAATCGCCGATGTGCTTGCGCACCTCGCGCTCCCGATCGAAGGAGGCTGCGGGACCGAAAACGGGATCGGATTCGAGCAGCATCTCGCCAACATCCGAGATTGGCCGCCCAGCAGCATTGCGGATTTTGTACAGCTCTTCGGACTGGCAGAATCCGGCGAGCATGGCCGAGATGTAGTTAGTCAGGTCGCCATCACGCATACCGATCGTTGACGCGAAAGTCTGACTGACCAGGCCGTCAAAGAATTCCTGCAACACGTTTGATCCTGAGTTCACCTGTACTCCTCCCCCGTCTGCATAGCTGCCGTGAGCAGTCTCAGCGAGACTACGGAACCTTTCCCTGAAAGAAGTATCTACAACTGAGAACACTACTTACATCGACAGGTTTTCTGAGCGCAATAACAATTCGTACAGGACCTAAAGTTTGTTAGCACTGTGACTGGGCGAGTGCGAATTTGGGAAAGGAGCCGAAGTGCTGGACACAGTGCGAGTTGCGCGTGTTCGAATTGCGCAGGCGTGTAAAATAGCGGGCCACCAGCCATGCGGCGGACTAATTACTCAAGTGGTACACGTTGGGAGCCGGTCGTTGGTTACTCACGAGCGGTGAAGGTCGGAGGGCAGATTTGGGTTTCCGGCACCACGTCGACCAATGAATCCGGCGAGTTGATTGGGCTCGGCGACGCCGTCGCACAGGCGCGGCAAACCATTCTCAACATCGAACGCGCCCTGCACAAAGCAGGCGCATCGCTGAAAGACGTAGTGCGCACGCGCATGTTCGTTGTTCGCCACCAGGATGCAGAGCCCGTAACACTGGTCCATGGCGAATTCTTCGGAGACATTCGTCCAGCGACTTCACTGCTGGTGATTCAATCGCTGCTCGACACTCGAATGCTCGTTGAAATCGAAGCGGAAGCCTATGTTGTGGCTGATTCGGAGGCGACTCGATGAATCCGTGGAAATTTGCTCTGACGGCAACCCTGTTGTCAGCTGTTGTTTTTGCTCAGTCGTCGGGCTCGATGGGAACACATGCGACCAGCCAAGCAAAAACCATCGTGATTCGCGCAGGAACGCTGATCGACGGCACCGGAGCGCAGCCAAAGCGCAACCAGACGATCGTGATTCGCGGCAATCACATCGTCAGCGTTGGTGAGAGCGCAGCAGACGCTCCTGCTGACGCCCAGGTGATCGATCTCAGCTCCGCCACGGTTCTTCCCGGACTCATCGACACGCACACGCACATCTTCCTGCAGGGCGAAGATCCTGCGGAAGGTGGATATGACGTGCAGTTGCTCAAGTATCCGGCTTCCTTCCGTGCAGCCCGCGCAACGGTATCTGCTCGGCGTGCACTCGAACAAGGCTTTACCACGCTTCGTGATTTGGAGACCGAAGGTGCCGGCTACGGCGACGTAGGAATCAAGGAAGCCATCAACGCCGGCTATATTCCTGGCCCTCGCATGTTCGTCGCCACGCGCGCGATTTCTACCACCGGCGGATATCCGCTCGAAGGCTACGCACCAGAGATCACCGTTCCCAAAGGCGCACAGCTTATCGATGGTCCAATCGAAGCACGCAAAGCCGCGCGCGAGCAGCTCGACAATGGAGCCGACTGGATCAAGGTCTACATGACTCATCGTTCCTGGGTAGACGACAGAGGCAATCTCGTCTCCCAACCCACGCTCACCGTTGAGGAGCTGAAGGCGATCGTGGATGAGGCACATGGCTGGCGTAAGCGCGTGGCTTGCCATTCCTATAACGGAATCGGCCTCCAGCGGGCTCTCGACGGCGGCTGTGATTCCATCGAGCACGGACTGGAAATCACCGACGCACAGATCGCGCAGATGGTAAAACAAGGGACTTGGTATGTGCCGACGCTCTCGGTCTATTACTACGACTGGGCTCCGGAGAACACTGACGATGGCCGACGCGACCGCAAGCGCGCCGCCGTCCATGGCACATCGTTCAATAAAGCCCTGAAAGCCGGAGTGAAGATTGCCTTCGGCACCGATATGGGAGGCATTCCCTGGACCGATCCCATCGCGCAGGAGTTTGCGCGAGAGGTCGAGTTCGGCATGACTCCGATGCAAGCCATTCAGACCGCCACCGGACACGCTGCGGAATTGCTCGAAATGCAAGGCGAGCTGGGTGTTATCGCGCCGGGTGCATACGCTGATGTGGTTGCGGTGAACCAAGATCCATTGCGCGACGTCAGCGCACTGAAGAATGTCACTTTCGTGATGAAGGACGGCGAGGTCTTCAAATCGTCAGCCGCGAGCCGATGATAGAGTGAAATCGGTATCTTCACTTTCATGCCCCCCTCGAGAAAACTGCGTGTAGGCGTGCTCTTCGGCGGACGCAGCGGAGAGCACGAGGTCTCGTTGCTTTCGGCAGCTTCCGTGCTGAATGCGATCGACAAAACCAAATACGAAGTAGTTCCCATCGGCATCAGCAAGCAAGGTCGCTGGCTCGCAAGTTCCGAATCGGAAAAGCTGCTGAAAGGCGAGCAGCACGCCGAAAATCCCCGTCACCTTCGCGCCGGCGATCCGGAGGCAACGCCTGGGGCGGCGGTGCTCGCGCGCGGTGATTCGGTCCTCGTGCCGCCGGAGCCTACGGGAGATCGCCACGCGCTCATTCCTTTCGAGAGCAATCCCGCTCCGCAGCAGCGATCGGCGCATCAGACGATTGATGTCGATGTCATCTTCCCGGTTCTGCACGGTACCTTCGGCGAGGACGGCACGATTCAAGGCCTGCTCGAACTCGCTGGTATTCCGTATGTCGGCGCCGGAGTACTTGGCTCGGCTGCGGGAATGGACAAAGACGTAATGAAGCGTCTGTTCGCGGCCGCAGCTCTTCCCATTGTGAAACACGTGACTGTGCTGCGCAGCGAGTGGGAGCGCGACCCGAAGAAGGTGCAGAAGCAGATCGAATCAAAGCTTAAATATCCAGTTTTCGTGAAGCCGGCGAATCTAGGGTCGTCCGTCGGCATTTCCAAGGCGCACGATGGTAGAGAGCTGGCACCAGCGATGGATCTGGCTGCCAGCTACGACCGCAAGATCGTGATCGAGCAAGGCGTCGGCGGGAAAAAGAAAAAGGCGCGAGAGATCGAGTGTTCTGTTTTGGGAAATGACGATCCGCAGGCCAGCGTTCCCGGCGAGATCGTACCCGTAAAGGAGTTCTACGATTACGCGGCCAAATATCTTGATGAGGGTTCAGAGTTGGTTATTCCTGCGAAGCTGTCAAAGGCGCTGACCAAGCAAGTCCAGCAGATGGCGATTGCCGCATTCAAAGCGGTCGATTGCTCCGGTCTGGCGCGCGTCGATTTCCTGCTCGATCCCGCGAACAGCAAGCTCTATCTCAACGAGATCAACACGATGCCGGGATTTACGTCTATCAGCATGTATCCCAAGCTGTGGGCTGCATCAGGGTTGGAGTATCCCAAGCTCATTGATCGGCTGATCGACCTCGCGTTGGAGCGCGCCGAAGACAAGTCGCGGAACCACTACAGCCGGTGAAATCATTTTCATTCAGAGGAACACCTGATTACTTTCGGCATCACTCTTCCGTCCCTCTTCTTCTCTGCGCAGCCGTTGCTCCTGCAAGATGAGGAGTATGCCTCGCAAACTCCTCCAGCAGCTATTTCCGGGAATCTGTCGACACGAATTTGGATGGCCTCGCAAGAGCCCTGAGGGCGATTACTACCAGGTGTGCCTCATCTGCGGGGACGAGTACCAGTACGACTGGCCCACCATGCAGCGGCTGGGGAAGCGAGTGAGGAACGGCAACGCGCCTGTGCCGGACGAGCATATCGTCCGGAAGACGACGTGGTCGCCGCGAGCGCGGCGTTTACACATGGCCTTGCCGGTGAAGTTCCGCAGCCAGAGCGGAATTGACCTGATTCCGGGCATCATCGACAATCTCAGCCAGTCCGGATTGTTCATTCATGCAGATAATGCTCCAGCCAAAGGCGAGCTGCTGGAGATGTACTTTGAGATGCCAATCGAAATCTCCGGCCAGCAGAACGCCGAGGTTCTTTGTGCGGGTCAAGTTGTTCGGGTGGCCGGCACCACGAACGAGGATGGATCGCGCGGATTTGCCGTCAAGGTAATCGACTATCGCTTCCTGAACACCGAAGCGCGCAAGCGTCGGCGGGAGAACAACACCCAGAGAAGCTTTCCCAGTTGACTGAAGCGACGCTGCCCGAATCCCCGAAAAAAACGAACAGCGACTTAAACAGCGAATTTGAAATTCGCGACTCGAAAATCCTCGAATTCTGCCCAAAATCGACGAATTTTCCCGCTGACCAGGGAAGTGAACAGGGATTCCAGGGATTTCCTTTCCAGGTACATGAAAGCAAAGCGCTTCCGTCCACCAGAGCGGCGCTCCAGCCGAATGGAACAGGGAGCCACCAGGGAATTTTTGTCACAAATTGTGACTAGGGGCCCGGCACTCTCACTAACTTCCTGCAATCATTTCTGTGGACTGCTGTTCCACGCTTCCAACGTCAACTTCCAGTCGCCCTGCGCCTGCCGACGAAGAATCAGCGTGATCTTCCCCTTGTTCTTGAATGGTTCCGACTTGTCTGGCAATGAAACGGTCTGCGTGTTGATTCCCCACTCATAAGCGGTATCGCCCGACACCTGAATGCTTTGCCAATCGACGTCGCACTGCGTCACCTTGGCCCCTTTGAGTTGATCGTCAAGGCCCAAGAGCCATTTTGAGATCGCCGCTTTGCCGACCATCGGCTCCATTCCCGGAAGCAGATCGACGCCATCGTCAGCCCACATGTCAGCGCCGCCCTTGTGATTCATCGTGCGGCAGTTGTCGACGAATCGCCGATTAAACGCGTCAATCGCCTTCCTGTCCTGGCTGGCAGCGGCGTTGTCGCTCTGAGCGCGAGCGGAGTTGATGAAACAAAACAAGCTGGTAACCAGCAGAAACAAAAAGAGAAACAAAGCTAAGTTCTTGCGCATTGCCCTAAGAATGTATCACTCGTGGCATTTTCAGGCCCATCGTCCACCCCAATGACGGGCGAAAATCCCGAGTAGCCAGCCTTCCCAGAGAGCGATTCCTGCTTCTAATCACTTGTTCGCTCCTGAATAACTGGAGTTCTGTCTCATGGTGGGATCTGGTCGACGCTCGAAGTATGTCAGCATCTCGGCAGCTCTAGTGATCGCATTCGTGTGGGCGCAAACCGGCGCCGCACAGCAGTCGCCGACCCAGCCGCCCGATCTGGCCACACTCGTTCGCCGCATCTCAGAAGCCCAGGCACAGAACCACAGTCGAACGCTTCCCTACACCGTCACGCGCGACTACAAGGTCTTCGGCGCAAACGCCGAACATCCGCGGACGGAAGTGGTGGCCAAAGTGAATTTCCTGCCGCCCAACCTGAAGACCTACGACATCGACCAAAGCACCGGCGGTATGGGAGAGAAGGTCATCCGCCGCATCCTCGATCACGAGGTCGACGCCGCGCGCGATCCAAGGGCAATGATGGTCAACGAGCAGAACTATCGCTTCGACTACGACGGTGAAGAGCAGGTCGACAATCTGGCGTGTTATCGCCTGACCATCGCGCCAAAGCAAGATCGCAAAAATCTGCTCAACGCCACCATCTGGGTCGACAAGAACTCATATCGCATCGTGCGCATGGAAGGCGAGCCGGCAAAGAGCCCATCATTCTGGGTGAAAGATGTTCATCTGGTCTTCGATTTCGGCGAAGTCGCCGGCATGTGGATGCAAACCGAAATTCACGCTCTCGCCCACCTGCGCTTCGGTGGAGAGTACAAG
>DATEKE010000289.1:0-6100 GCA_035277605.1 Terriglobales bacterium
CATTCCCACGCCCATCGGCCCGGTGGTTGGCCTGATCGAGTTTGTCAGCAGCGGAGTGAAGCGGCAGGCGAGCTCAGAATTCGGCTTCCGCTTTGTCGCCTTCGACGATGAACACCACGAACGGCTCAGCAAGGCTCTGCACCAGTTCGGATGATCTGAGGCTTCCTTTTACTGCTTGTGCCTTCCGAACGAGAATCGCCGACCGACGATACACTTCACAATCAAATGGTCGGTAGAACTCGTCACTCCGATGCCGACGCCGAAGTTGAATTCCCATTTTGGCGAGACATTCAGATCGATGGACGGAAAGAAATCCTGTTGCTGCTCACGGAAGGCATCGAATCCTGTGAGATTCCCGTAGGCTCCGTAATATTCGAGTCCGGCGGCAATCTTCTTGGTCACGTCATAGCTGAACTTGAGGTTCGGAGAGAATTCGACTCCCTGGCTCACGCTGGGCCCATGCCATGAACGCTCCAGCGTCGGATTAAACGAGAGATACCACGGACCAAGTTGCTTATCGACGATTGGACGGATCTCCCACGTCCACGTATCCGGCGAGAAGCGCGCGCGTTGATATCCGATCTCGTTGGACAAGCTCACGCCCACCGGCCAATGCCAGCTCTCCGGCACGCGCACGCGCGGGCGAATATGGTCCCCCACCCACTCGTATCCGAAGCCACTGTGCGCGCTGGTGAAGATGTAGAACCCGGTTTCGAACCAGTTCGTAAAGCCCTGCGTGATCTCCACCGTTTCATGCACTGCGCCGGTGGTCGGCTCGGTTCCGTCCGCGGCAAAACGGCTGCCGGGAGCTGCCCTGGTGCCTGAGGCAGTGTAATTGCTGTGAAGTTCAACCATCGTGTTCCCGGGCGGCACCATGTCGGAGCCGTAGACCTGGATTTCGTAGTTGCCTTGCGCGTGGGCGAAACCGGGAACCCAGAAGCAGGCAACAAGCAATAGGCAGTTGAAAGTCAACGCGTGTCGGAGCAGGTGTGGCTGTAGCAAACCGAAGTTCCGAGGGTTTGTTTTCCCAGACCAGGAGCGCATATCAGAGCACGTCCAGCATACGCAGGCGGGCTGCAATTTGCCTATTACTGTTGAATCAACCCGATGGCTGCGCCTGTCCGGTCATTCCCTCGCGAGTCCCAGCGTCGCGACTGCGGGCTCCGGTGTGTCGTCGAAGCGAAGCTCGGGGAGTTCAGAGGATGGCTCGCGCTTTTGTGTCCGGAACAGAATGAGCGCCAGGACGCCAATAGCCAGGGCCGCGCGCACCGGATTCGCCGCCCCGATCGCCTCAAAGGCTGTGAGGATCGACGTCAGCCCAAAGACAGTCAGCCAATAAATAATCCCCGTATGCAGGATGTTGCGCTTGCCAGGCAAATAGGAACAGGTGAGCGGAATCGTATCAGTGTTGCTCAGTTCACGTTCGATGATGATCAGTGCAATGAGCACGGCGAAACAGACACCGTAGATCGCTTTCCATGGCAGCAGGACAAGGAAAAGAAACGGAAGTGTGGTCACTACCGCCGGTACTATCGCAAATCCGAAATAGATGAGCCGCAACGCCCGCTCGCGTTCTAGCGTCGCATCTTGTGCCGTGAGGCGGAAGAGCCAGTTCGCGCGCAGATCGACGGGAATGCGGAACGCATAGCGCAATCCGGTAAATAGAAAGAAGAACAGCAACAAGGGCAAAGCAAACCCGGCATCGAGAGCGGCGCCCCGTTGGATGGGGCCGCGACTCATGGCCCCGCTCAGAATCAGCCCGATCCCGCTTTCGATGAGCAGCGCGCAACCCACTCCGGCATACACAAGCCGAATCATGCGATGCTGCTTAAGACGTTCTAGCGAGCGCAGGGCAAACAGCAGAATCGCTGACTCTCGCGGATCGCGTGCGATCAGATCGGCCACCCGCTCGGCCAGATGGAGTCTCGACCCCCGTAGCTTCACCTCCGATTCGAAGATTCGCTTTGCATATCGCCGATGGAATAAAACGCTGACCAGAATTGTCGCCGCAATGGCGGCAATCATTGCCTCGATTCCACGGAGTGCGAGAACAGAATCGCCGTGACTGGCTCTTCCAATCAGCTTTTCATACAAAGCCAGGTACCAAAGCGGTGGCGCATAACCGCTCCACGCTGGCCGCCAATCCACCCAGTGCACAGCATTGGGCAGGTCGACAGCCCAGGGAATCGCGCACAGGACGGCCACCAGCAGAAGGGACTGTACGGAGGCCGAGGCGCGCGCGTACCAACGCAACGGCAGCACATTCATCAGCACCGTTTGCAGCAACGCCAGCACGAAAAGAACGAAGACTCCGGCGCAAAATGCTGCCGCGAATTCAGCAAAGGTCTCCAGCCATGACGGAGCGAGGTCGTGAGCTCCGGAGATGACTGACGCAAACGAAACCGCGCACGGAATATTGAGCAACACAATCACCAGCACGACGAGCGCGCAGAGCGTCGTCAGCTTCGCGAAGTAAATGTGCGACAGCTTGAGCGGAAGCGCGCGCAGGATCAGGTAATCCTGGCGGCTCGGAAAGAGCGAATCCCACTGAAAGGTGACCAGGGCCGCGATTCCCAAAATGGTCATCACGATGAAAAAGAGCTGATCGGCATAGATGGCTCGGCGATAGAGATCGGCGTTTGGTCCGAGGGAGAGAAATTCGTATTTCTGGTAATACAGTTTGGGAACGATGAATCCCAGCGAAGCAATGGCTGCCAAACAAGTGATCACGACTCTTCGCAGGTCGTCAGGCGAGGTAATCAGTTCGCTCTCGAAGAGCTGGCCCGCATAGTGGCGGTGCAATTCAAACAGCGGTCCGTGTGTGGCTTCGAGCCATTCTCTGGCCCCGCGTCGAAGCGGCATAGTCAGGCTCGCATCACGGCAATCATTTGCGACGCCACAGCGCCCACGTCTTCCTGCATAACGAGCTGCGAGAAAACATCTTCGAGGGATGTGGAAGCGCGAAGGTCCCGCAGTCGTGCAACAGAATCGTAGGCCAGTACGCGTCCACGATGAAGGATCACAACCTCCGAGCAGACCTTCTCGACAACTTCGAGCACATGCGAGCTGTAGAGAATCATCTTGCCTTCGTTCGCCAGCGCCTGCAGCAGCGAGCGGAAGACTAGCGCCGCCGTCACATCCAATCCGGAAAAAGGCTCATCGAGGATGAGTACTTGAGGATCATGCAGCAGTGCGGCCGACAGCAGCACCTTCTGCCGCATGCCTTTGGAGTACGACGACATCTGCGTGTCGCGAAATTCTGCGAGACCGAACAACTCGAGCATCGCTTCGATCTTGGGCTCGAGCAGCGACTTTTCCATTCCGCGCAGGCGGCCGGCGAGCTGCAAATACTCGCGTCCGGTGAGGTGGGCATACAGATACGGCTCTTCGGGCACGTATCCGAAATGGCGGCTGAACCAGAGCCGATTTTTTAGAACGTTCTCGCCGCGAAAAAAGATTTCCCCGTCAGAAGGTTCGATCAAGCCGGTGAGCATCTTCACGGTAGTGCTCTTGCCCGAGCCGTTGGGTCCGAGATATCCGAGAATCTGACCCGGACGAATGCTGAAGCTCACGTCCTGCACCGCAGGGATCGCCGAGTAGCGCTTGGTCAGCTTCCGAACCTCGAGCATAGGGCCATAGACACCGCCCCGCGAGGCGCGGTTCCAGTCTCGACGGGTGATCGCTTTGGCGACTCAACGTGATGGGTTTTCTGATGGACGCCCCCGACCTTAGTCGGGGGCGTCCACCTGAATCTTGTGGCTGTTTCTTTTCTCTTTTTGCCCTTAGAATCTACGGGCCAGCGGGCGATTACCCGTTGCTCGGAGGAGAGCTTTGGCCACCAGCACTGAACCCAAGATTCCAGCTACACAGTTTGAGCCGTACGTTCCGCCGGCGACCAAGCTCAAAGAGTTCACTCCGCGCGCGTTGATCCTCGGCTCGGTGTTTGGCATTCTCTTTGGAGCTGTCACGGTTTATGTCGGCCTGCGTGCGGGCTTAACTGTTTCAGCTTCGATCCCAATCGCAGTGCTCTCAATCAGCATCCTGCGCGCGTTTGGCAAATCCACGATTCTCGAAAACAACATCGTTCAGACGACCGGTAACGCGGGCCAGTCTGTGGCCTCGGGCGTGATTTTCACTTTGCCCGCTCTGATCTTCCTGGGATTCAAGCTCGAAGTCGCACGCATTTTCTTGCTCAGCCTGGTTGGTGGCTTGCTCGGCGTGTTCTTCATGATCCCGCTTCGTCGGCAATTGATCGTGAAAGAGCACGGCGTGCTCACGTATCCGGAAGGGACAGCTTGCGCCGACGTTCTGGTCGCCGGAGACCGCGGCGGGAGCTTCGCCAGCCGCGTCTTCTGGGGGCTGGGACTCGGAGCGCTTTATACCCTATTCCAAAATGAAAACCTTTTTGCGGCTTGGCCAAACACGCCGACGTGGGACCTCAAGTCATACCCGGGAGCGTCTATACGCGCTTCCACAACGTCTGAATATCTCGGGGTCGGCTACATCATCGGCCCACGTGTCGCAGGCGTCATCTTTGCAGGTGGGGTGTTTTCGTGGCTCGTGCTTATGCCGGCCATTCACTTCTTCGGCGCAGGACTACCCAGTGCGATCTATCCCGGCACTGTGCCGATTGCGCAAATGTCGCCGACTGATCTCTGGAGAACTTATGTGCGCCCCATGGGGGCCGGGGCGGTTGCGGCTGCAGGTCTCATTACTCTGCTTAAAACGGTGCCTACGATCGTTTCCGCACTGCAAGCAAGCCTGAAACAACTCGGCGGCGGCAAGAGCGAGGAATCCAATCTGCGCACCGAAAATGATCTGCCGATTTGGGTGACGGTCGGCGGGTCGGTTCTGCTCATCATTGCGATGTGGGCGTTTCTGACGTTCAAGCCGATACCCGGAGCGCAGACCTCAATTCTCGCTAATATCGCGGCCGCGATTTTCGTAATTGTCTTCGGATTCCTGTTCGTCACGGTATCGTCGCGTATTACTGGCCTGATCGGCAGCTCGGCCAATCCCGTTTCAGGAATGACGATTGCAACGCTGATGGCCACCTCAGCCATCTTCCTTGCGTTGGGTTGGACGGCTCCGGCATTTGGCGCGCTGGTGCTGGCCGTCGGAGGCGTAGTTTGCATTGCATCTTCGAATGCCGGCGATACTTCGCAGGACCTAAAAACCGGCTATTTGCTCGGCGCGACTCCCAGAGCGCAGCAGGCAGCGCTGCTGATTGGTGTAACCATTTCCACGTTCGCGGTGGGCTACACCCTCACCGGAATGAACAAAGGCCTCGAAGAATTTCGACCGCTCACGAAGCAGATCGACATCAATCACCTGCCTGCCGGAGTCAGCCTCGAAGAAAACAATGGACAGAAGACATTCGATCGCGATCACTTCAGCTACAAAGGCACCCAGGGCCAGGAAGTCACGAAAGCCGGTAATGACTACTATCTGCTGAACGCGATCAACTCCCCCGAAGTTGCCAACGGCAAGTACCTCTACAATCCCAAAACAGGACAGATCGAAGTCCAATGGATTCAGGGAATCGGCAGCGAGCGCGCCGCCGCACCGCAAGCGCAGTTGATGTCGACTGTGATCAACGGAATTCTCACCCGCAAGCTGCCTTGGGGATTGGTAATGCTAGGCGTGTTTCTCGTTATCGTTGTTGAGCTGCTGGGAATTCGCTCGCTGGCCTTCGCGGTTGGCGCTTACCTTTCCATAGGTACGACGCTTGCAATCTTCGTCGGCGGGGTGGTGCGGTGGATGGTTGAGTCATCGGCAAAGCGCGCTGGAGAGACGCCTACAGAGAGCGAAGTAAGTCCCGGATCTTTGTTTGCCAGCGGACTCATCGCGGCGGGCGGAATTATGGGATTGATCGGCATTGCCGTGAAACTCATCGAGAGCACAGGCAAGCTGCCGGAGAACTCGCTCGCCTGGGGCGCAAAATTCCCGTTTACGGCAAACAGCAACGTTCTCGCGGTGATTACGTTCGCGCTGCTCGCCGCTTCTCTTTATTACTTCGCGCGCAAACCACTCGAGAGCGCGCAACAAATCGAGCGTAAGACGGATTAGACCCACGCGTCAGCACTGAGGTTCCGACCTC
>DATEKE010000290.1:0-5648 GCA_035277605.1 Terriglobales bacterium
CGGGAAGACATTCGCGTAAGTTTGAAAGATTGACGGAATATCAGTCTGGATCGTTGGCGGCGCGACATATATCAGCTGGAAGTCATCGAGATAGAACGACACCAGATCCTCGGGAGCGCCAGAAGGCGTAACTGTCTGGAAGTACAAGTGCGCAGCCCCGGGATCATGCGAGCTGGACATGTTATAACCCATGACATTGATCTGGTGCCATTGACCGTCCGCAGGCACCGTGATGCCGGGATAAGAAGTTACTGACGGGAAGCTCGTGTTCCCTTGCAAGGTCACTTCCAGGCTCATATTTATGGTGTGACTTGAGCCATCGGTGGGTTGCAGCATGATCCAGCCGCTGATGTTATAAGCCGACCCGTTATACATTTTGTTACCAACGTTGATCTGCGGACCATCCCAATTATGGATTCTGCCGGTGGTCAGCAGACTGTTGCTACCCGTGTGCGCGGCCGCGGTGCTGTTCGCTACCGTGGAACTTCCTGAGCGCGAGCTCCAGCCGTCAACGCCCCCATCTTCAAAGTTGGTGCTGATGCCGGTGTTGTCCTGCTGGCTGGGATCCGGTGGAGGCAGCGCAATCTCGCTAATGGTTACGTCGCCGATGTAGAAAGAGTCCGTGGCACTACTCGACTGGATGTAAAGAGTCAAACCCGTCGGCGCGCCGGGCACATCGGTAAAGCTGAAAGTCCCCTGCAATTTAGTCCACGCCGTGCTCGACATCTGCACGCTTCCAAGGTTGCTGTAAGCCCCGTCGGTCGAGCAATCTTTCCTTTGAATTGTCATTGTGGCGGTGGGATTGCTGCTGTCGGGAGCCGCCAACAATGCGTACGCCGTAACCTGATAGGTTGCTCCGGCTTTCAGGTTGAGGCTCAGCAAATTCAGTGCCGGTCCCATGAAGACTGCTGTCCGGTTCGAGATGAGCAAGTCGCGCGCATCGTTGTTCGGATCGGCAAGCGGAGAGGCAACATTCGAGAGCATTGGCGAGCCAAAGGGGAACCATCCATCAGTGCCGCCATCTGCGAATGTGTATTGGGCGACAGTGTTCCCGCTCGGCGGCGGCGCCGTCTCCGTGATGACGACGTGATCCAGATAAAAAGACTGTGTCGTCGTCGGGCCTACCAACTGGGCATAGAGACGCACCCCTGTTTCCGTCGCAGATGCCTTGAATGCTCCGCCTATTTGTGCCCAACTGGAATCATTTACCCCGACCTGATAAGGGCCGACGGTGTCGTAGCACGTCCCGCCCGAGCAACTGGGATCGCTGCGCTGAATCGTGAAGTTCGCATTCGTAGCGGCTTCGCCACTGGTCAGCATCACGTAACCGGTGATCGTGTACGTGGCCCCGGCTTGCAGGACGCCGTTCAACGAAATACTCGGCCCACTGCTCGCGCCACTGGAATTCGTCGTTGTCACCAGACTATCCGATCCGCTGTATGCCGCCGCGGTAGACGCGACCGGCGTACTTGCCCCGTTAAATGAAACCCATCCGTCGACTGTTCCGTCGTCGAAATCGTAAGTGCCTACAACCTGCGCGAGGGCAGTTCGGCACGTCAACGACAGAATGAATGCAAATGTCAGCGCAAAAGATAGGAGTGAGCGACGACGAGAACACGACATGGTGGCCTCTCCGGCTATGGAGATTTTTGCAACGACTGCGGAGGTCCAGCCCGCAGGCGCTGAGCTTTCGAAGGCGCGTCTAAATCGCTTTAGGCGTTGTTCGCCTCGCGAACAAAATCCGGGGTACAGTAAATATCACTGGTGGAACTCTAAAGTCAACATTTGCGGCGAACTATCATTTCGACATGCGAATTTAGCCATTGTTTTCACAGGCAAGAGAGGTAACCTCGCCGGAATGAATCGGCCCAGCGCGCGGGATCTCGGATTTGCCGCTCTCACCGGCACCGACTACAGCGCCGGCCTTGGACGCATTCCATACCGTGACGGCAATTACGAGTACTACGTTCATGAGAAAGTCGGCCCAGACGATCCGAAAGGGATTGGAGCCTTTCTCTGGCAAGTTCCGAAATGGAACAAGCCAGCAAGGTCTCGCTAGATAATGTAGTGTCGGCGCTCACTCGCGTCCGCCGTGGCCGGGCGCTTCGCAATTTCGCGATTGCGTGATTTAGCACCAGAAACAATCACGAAATCGCGAAATCACGCAATCGCGAAATTGCCAGCGGCCGAGGGTCGGCGATCAGATGCGTCCCCCTCACCAGTTCACGATGGCCGCAAACGATTTCGGATCGAGACTCGCTCCCCCAACCAAAGCTCCGTCGATTTCCGGCTGCGACATCAAGGCATGAGCATTGTCCGGCTTGACACTTCCTCCATAGAGAATGCGCAGTTTCTGCGCCGCGTCTTCGCCAATCGCTTTCCCTGCTTCACCGCGAATGAAGATGTGTGCTTCGGAAGCGATCTCGGGCGTGGCTGTTTTACCCGTTCCGATCGCCCAGACAGGCTCGTAGGCGATACAGAACTTATCCACGTCCGTGCCGGAGATCTCACGCAGCGCAGCTCCCACCTGTCGTCGCAAAACATTTTCTGTTAGGTCGGATTCGCGCTCTTCGAAAAGTTCGCCGATGCAGACGATCGACTTCAGCCCATCCGCCAGCGCGCCGCGCAGCTTGCGATTCACGCCGATATCGGTTTCCCCGAAATACTGCCGGCGCTCGGAGTGGCCGATGATCACCTGCTTGCAGCCGATGGCGATCAACATTGCCGCCGATATTTCTCCTGTGAAGGCCCCCTGTTTCTCAAAGTGCATGTTCTGCGCGCCGACTTCTACTCGGCTGTCGCGAGTCGCCTCAACGACGGCAGGAATGCTGATGAATGGAGGAAACAGCGCGATCTCGTCGCGGTCATGATTGGCAACCATCGGCAGAAAATCGCGCACGAAAGCGCGGGCTTCGCCAGGCGTTTTGTACATCTTCCAATTGGCGGCTATCAGTTTCTTTCGCATGGGATAAAATCAGAACAGCTCATATTTTCCGAAGTGCGATGCAGGATTCCCTCGGTACTTTCCCTTCTGAAGATTCTCCTCGGCGCTCGTGGACCATCGTGATTCTGGTCGTGCTTGCGGTCGCCCTGGTTGGTATCGGCTTTGATCGCTTACTCATTCGAGAAGGCGTTTCCCGCTATGACTTACTGGCGATTTCCAATCTCCTGACCGGCATTGTTGCCGGACTATTCTTCTGGGAGGCTCGCCGGCGCGATAGCGAGCGTCGCAAGTTCATTCGCGAACGCCTGCGCACCATTTCCGAGATGAACCATCACATCCGTAACGCCCTCCAGGTAATTTCTCTCTACTCGTACAAAGAGCGCGACGAGAAGACGATGAAGGATCTCGGCCACGCCGTGAATCGCATCGAATGGGCGCTCAGCGAAGTGCTGCCGGCTGAACTCCTCGGCCATCCTCCTGTATCGGAAGAGCGGCCGTGGGAAGCGGAGTCGCATAGCGCTAAGCAGTAGTCTTTCGTTTCTGTCATTCCGAACTACGACATCAAGACTGGCTGCTCAATACTGCTTGGCACCGGTAGGGATTCTTCTCTCCTGTTCACGCGAACTGCTCGCGTGAGCATCCGCTCGGAATGACAAGACAAAGAACCTAGCGATTACTCAGTGCCTCCACTCCCGGCAACTTCTTGCCTTCCAAGAATTCCAGCGAAGCGCCGCCGCCGGTTGAGATGTGCGAGATCTTCTCCGCCACCCCTGCCTGGTGCACCGCGGCGACTGAATCTCCTCCACCAACGATTGACGTTGCGTCTTCGTTACTCGCGATTGCTTTCGCAACCTTCTTCGTTCCGGTAGCAAAGGTTGGCGTCTCGAAGACGCCCATTGGACCATTCCAAACAATCGTGCAGGCGTTCGCGATCTCGTCGGAATAGAGCTTTACCGTTTTGGGACCGATATCGAGTCCCATGCAGCCCTCGGGAATCGGCTGAGTCGCATCGATTGTTTTTGTCGGAATATCGTTTTCAATCTTCATTGCGACAACGTCATCGACCGGCAGCAGAAGGCGAACATTGCGCTCTTTGGCTTCGCGGAGCAGGTCCGACGCAAGCTGAAGCTTGTCGTTCTCGACCAGCGACTTGCCCACTTCGCGTCCTTGAGCCTTCTGGAATGTGTAGGCCATGGCCCCGCCGATAAGCAGCGCGTCCACTTTGCTCATCAAGTTTTTGATCACGCCGATCTTGTCGGAAACTTTTGCGCCTCCGATGATGGCGATGAACGGCCGCGCCGGATCGTGCAGAGCCTGACCCATGTAGTCGAGTTCCTTCTGCATAAGGAACCCGGCGGCAGACTTATCGACGAACTTGGTGATGCCCGCCGTTGAAGCGTGCGCGCGATGCGCGCTGCCGAAGGCGTCGTTCACGTAGTAGTCGGCGAGCTTCGCCAGCGAGCGCGCAAAAGCCTCGTCGTTGGCTTCTTCCTCGGGATGGAAGCGAAGATTTTCGAGCAGAAGAGTCTGTCCGCTCTCGAGGCGCGTCGACAACTCTTCCGCTTCGATGCCTACGCAATCCGGCGAGAAGCCGACATTGCAACTGCTCTCCAGCACGTTGTCGAGCAGCATGCGCAGACGCTCGGCCACAGGCTTGAGACTCATCTTGGGATTCGGCTTGCCTTTCGGTCTCCCAAGATGAGACGCCACAATCACCTTCGCGCGATTGCGAATCGCATATTCCAAAGTGGGAAGAGTTTCGCGGATTCGCGTGTCATCGGTAACGCGTCCCTCTTCCGAAAGGGGAACGTTGAAATCGACGCGCACGAATACGCGCTTGTCTCTGATCGGCAGATCTTTGATCGAAAGTTTCTGCATACTGGGCTCCGAACTAGAGGCCCTTTTTACCCATGAAGTCGATGAGGTCGCGGACACGGCAGGAATACCCCCATTCATTGTCGTACCAGGAAATAACTTTGACACAGTTTCCGTTGACTACGCGCGTCATAGGCGAATCAACAATCGATGAGCGCGAATCTCCACGATAATCCATCGAGACTAGTTCGCCATCTTCCACGCCGAGGATTCCCTTCATCGCGCCCTTGGCTGCGGCTTTGAACGCGGCATTTACTTCTTCAGGCGTGGCCTTCTTATCTGTAAAAGCGACGAGATCAACCACGGAAACGTTCGGGGTGGGCACGCGCATAGCAAAGCCGTCGAGCTTGCCTTTCAATTCGGGAATCACCAGATGTAATGCCTTCGCGGCGCCGGTAGAAGTCGGAATCATTGAGAGCGCGGCAGCACGTGCACGGCGAAGATCCTTGTGGGGGAAGTCGAGAATGACCTGATCGTTGGTATAGGAGTGAATGGTGGTCATGGTCCCGCTCTGAATGCCGAACGAGTCATGAACCACCTTCGCGATCGGCGCGAGGCAGTTTGTGGTGCATGAAGCATTGGAGACGATGTGATGCTTTGCAGGATCGTACTTGCCTTCGTTCACGCCAAGCACGATGGTGATGTCTTCGTTCTTCGCAGGAGCGGAAATGATGACTTTCTTCACTGGACCGCGAAGGTGCTTGCGCGCGGCCTCCGCGTCAGTAAACTTGCCAGTCGATTCCACTACGACCTGCGCTCCCACTGATTCCCAATTCAAGTTGCCGGGATCGCGCTCGGCAAACACTTTGATCTTCTTGTTGCCGATTTG